>CAIWJG010000968.1 GCA_903912925.1 uncultured Verrucomicrobia subdivision 3 bacterium
CAAGTGCTATCGCACGTGGCAGGGCCGAATAACTTTTTGGGGCAGACGGAAGCTAAGGCCCGCTATTCTCTGGTACAGTCTCTTACCCGTATCTGGTTGCAGCAGAACAGGATCCATAGAAGTTACTTGGAAGAATTGCTGCCCGTTAAAGAACAAATCTCGCAACTTAGCTAACGATAATTCGTTGGCAACGAAACTTCGTGCCGGTCGGTTCGGTGGCATCTAATGCTAAAGTGCTGAAAATAGCGTCTTGCCTGATACCCAATGGGTCTGGCACGCTATTTGCAAGGGCATCCAGCGGTTCGATGAACCGACGAACCCGGGCAAGGGCGCAAGCAGAGCCTGCCACCGAAACAGTATTACTGCCGACGCTAGTCAATTATATGCACCGCAAACTGAGTTTTACCATCGCCGAGGGACTGATCTATTGGCGTACCCACCGAATCATGGAGCTGTGCGATTACCTCACGGCCAACGTGTTGGAGCCGATGTTTACCCGGGCGGGCGGGAATTGGAATCGCCGATTCATGGACTTCTTCACTTTCGACAACTCTTGCAGCCCGCTGGAGCCGACCGGCACGATTCGTTTCGCTGTGCCGCCGTTGTTCGCCGGTAATGTCGGCGAGCTGGAAACTGCGATTACCCAGGAACTGGCGAAGCTGCGGATCAAGACCGGCCCCTTCCAGTACGAACGCGATCCAGTGCTCCAAACCGTGCATACGATCCTGATCACGATCACGGAGAACCCCACGGCTCTGGCCGCGCCTCCGGATGTCAATATGAGCCACACCCGGGGCTGCGTAGTGCTCAGGGATCTGCTCGGCTACCAGCGCGTCAATGGTCGCTACGAATTCACGGCCGACGACCTCGTCAAGCGCGTGTCCTCAGTCACAGAAGACAAGATTGCCGCCTGCACGGCCAGCCCCGTGAAGAGTAGCGAAGGGTTGCGCCGCACGCCCAGTCCCGCGAGCATGAAGGCGGTGCGCCGCTGCCTCGATGAGGTCCGCCAGTTTGCTCTGTGGGCTTTGAATCACAATCATCCGAAGCTGGCGGCAGTCTAACCGCTCAAAGGGGCAAATGCTGAAATGCTGAAACCGACCCATGCCCCCACCCGTTCCCATTTCAGCTTTTCAGTTTTTCAGTATTTCAGTATTTGCCCCTTTATCACTATGAACAAGGATGGCTGTTTCCCAGGCGAACTGCCGCGGCGGGACTTTCTCAAACTGTGCGCTACGGCAACCGCCATGTTGGGGCTGCCGTTTCGAATGCACAGCCAGGTCGCCGCCGCTGCTCGATCCAGTGCCAAGCCGCCGGTCATTTGGCTCCATTTTCAGGAATGCACTGGTTGCTCCGAATCACTCCTGCGTTCCAGCCACCCTTCTGTCTCATCGCTGATCCTCGACCTGATCTCGCTCGACTACCACGAGACGCTGATGGCGGGCTCTGGAGCGCAGGCGGAGCAGTCGCTGCACGAGTCAATGGCCGCTAATCGGGGCAAATACCTACTGGTAATCGAAGGCGCGATTCCGCGAGCCCGAAACGGCATCTTCTGCAAAGTGGGCGGGAAGACCGCGATGGAATTGCTGCGCGAAGTTGCCCCGGGCGCGGCTGCGATACTCTGCATCGGCACCTGTTCGAGCTTTGGCGGCATCCAGTCGGTCGGCGTGAATCCGACCGGGGCGGTGGGCGTGCGGGATTTGGTCACTGACCGGCCCATCGTCAACCTTCCTGGCTGCCCTCCCAACCCTTACAACTTCCTTTCCACGGTTCTGCACTATCTGACCTTCAAGCGTTTGCCCGAGCTGGATGCGCTTGGCCGGCCCAAGTTCGCTTATGGTCGCAAGATTCACGAGCATTGCGAGCGGCGGCCACATTTCGATGCCGGCCGATTTGCCCAGGCTTACGGCGACGCTGGGCACGCGCAGGGCTACTGCCTGTACAAACTCGGCTGCAAAGGCCCGGCTACCTACGCCAACTGCTCGGTCCAGCGCTTCAACGACGTGGGAGCATGGCCCGTCTCGATCGGGCATCCCTGCATCGGCTGCACCGAGCCGGAGATCCTCTTCAAGCTCCCTATCGCCGAGAAGGTCCAGATTCACGACCCGACGCCGTTCGACAGCTACGCCCCGGCCAACCTGAAGGAGAAGGGCAAAGGGCCCGACCCGCTGACGACGGGCTTGGTGGGCCTGGCTGCCGGGGCAGTCATCGGGGCCGGCATCATGCTGGCCAAGAAACTGCCCACCGCAGCCCCCACTCAGGCAGGAAGAACCCACGACCATGAGCCGGCAGAATAGGCGCGAATTCTTCAAAGCCGCCGGGCTCGCCAGCGCAGGTCTGGTCGCGACGGTCACGCCGGCAGCGGCCTCCTCCGCGCACCTGCCGGACAACGCTCAGTCGGGTATGCTCTACGACGCCACGAAATGCGTCGGCTGCAAGGCGTGCATGACCGCGTGCAAGCGCGTCAACGCCCGCCCGGGTGGGCTCGCCTTCGAGCAGGCCAAGTTTGATCAGGATGGCCTGTGGGACGCCCCCGAAGATCTCTCCGGCAACACGCGGACCTTGATCAAGCTATTCAAGGACACGAAAGGCTGGTCCTACGTAAAGTATTCGTGCATGCATTGCCAGAAGCCTTCCTGCGTCTCTGTCTGCCCTGTCAGCGCAATGACCAAGGACCCGGTGACCGGCATCGTGGATTACAGCAAAGACGTTTGCATCGGCTGCCGCTACTGCCAGGTCGCCTGCCCGTTCAATATCCCGAAGTTTCAGTGGGATCGCACGCTGCCGCGCATCGTCAAGTGCGACCTGTGCCGCAACACCAATTTGAAAGACAAAGGCATCCCGGCATGCGCCGAGACCTGTCCTGCCGGAGCGATCCTGTTTGGCAAGCGGAAGGATTTACTGGCCGAAGCCCGCACTCGCCTCCGGCAGCACCCGGAACGATACGTGCCTCACATTTACGGCGAACACGAGATCGGCGGCACGAACCACCTCTACCTGGCCGCCCTGCCCTTTGGCAGCCTCGGGTTGCCCGTGCTCCCGTCCGATGCCCCAGCGGCGTTCTCGGAGCAGATCCAGCACACGATATACAAGGGCTTCATCGCACCGATCGCGCTCTACGTTTCGCTCTGCTGCATCGCCGTCCGCAACCTCAAGAAGGGCGAAGCGCAGCCTGCGCCCGCTGTAACCCCAAAGAAGGAAGTATAGATGGGCCACGACGAATTCCAAAAGCAGGAAGGCCGGATTTTCACCACGTCATTCTTCGTCCTGCTGACTCTCTCCCTGATCGGGATCATCCTTATCGCCGTCCGCTGCGTGAAAGGCATCGGGGCGGTCTCTAACATGAGCGACGGTTACCCCTGGGGGATCTGGATCGCATACGACGTCGCCACCGGCACGGCCATCGCCTGCGGCGGCTACGCGGTCGCCATTCTGGTCTATATTCGTAACCACATGCGGTATCACCCGTTGATCCGGTCCTGCATCCTCACCAGCATGTTCGGGTATGGGCTGGCCGGCTTCTCAGTAATGGTGGACCTGGGTCGGCCATGGAACGCCTACAATTTCTTCGTCCCGTCCAAGTGGCAGTTCAATTCCGCCATGTTCGAGGTGGCGCTGTGCGTCATGGCCTACTCGACAGTCCTGATCATCGAGTTTCTGCCGGCGATTCTCTACAGCCTGGAAACCAGCCGCTGGCGTCGCTTGCATCTGATCCTGGACAGCCTCCAACCGCTATTCGCACCCGACAAGGACACGGTGCTCGGCAATATCGGCTACGTGCGCGCGGCCGCCGCTTGGATTCGCCCGCGCCTGGATAAAGTGCTCATCTTCATCATCGTCCTGGGCATCACCTTGCCGACGATGCATCAGTCCTCTCTCGGCTCAATGCTCCTCATCGCTGCCACCAAACTGCATCCGCTCTGGCACAGTCCGCTGCTGCCGCTCTTCTTCCTGATCAACTGCATCTACATCGGTTACTCCATCGCCATCCTTGAATCGGTGATTTCCTCTTACGCCTTCCGCCGGCCTTATGAGATTCCGCAACTCTCCGGCCTCGCCGCCATTATCCCCTGGCTGGCGACGTTGTGGCTGGCGGTGGTCGTTGGCGACCTCACATGGCGCGGGCAGTTGGCGGCCGTGTGGAGGTTCGACATCTACTCCTGCTTCTTCCTGCTGGAGTTCGCCTTGCTCGGCTTTGGCTCTCTCATTCTCTTTCGCGACCAGAATCGCCGCTCCCCACGGTGGCTCTTCGTCTCCGCCGCGCTGATTGTGCTCGGAGGCGCGCTCTACCGTTTCAACGTCTATCTCATCGGATTCAACCCCGGCCAGGGCTGGATCTACTTCCCCTCGCTGTCCGAGGTGATGATCAGCGTCGGCATCGTAGCCATCGAAATCCTCGGTTACCAGGTGCTTGTCAAGATGGTGCCTGTCCTGCCCCGAATCGGCCACCGTCGGCACGCCCGATTCCGGGCGACCACCCCGCGCACCGGCCTCCCCTATCCTGCCATAACCAAGAGTGTGACGCCCGTCCAACCGACCTAACCGAGCCCCCTGCCCATGAAGCTCGGAAATATCCAACATCCAACATCGAACGCCCAACATCCAATAGTGGCACAGAAATCTGGCCTTGGATGTTCGATGGTGGGTGTTCTCGGTTTCGCTCCCACATACGCACATGCAACACATGTAACCGTTGTAACCCATTTAACCCTTTTGACCCTTTAGCCGATTTAACCATCCACCCTCCCCTAAACGCCCCATGCCCCGCACTATCACGCTCGATCCAGTCACCCGAATCGAAGGCCATCTGCGTATTGACGTCGAAGTGGACGGCGACCACGTTACCAAGGCATGGTCTTCCGCCCAGATGTGGCGCGGGATTGAAGTGATCCTCAAAGGCCGGGATCCCCAGGACGCCTGGACCTACGCGCAACGCTTCTGCGGCGTCTGCACCACGGTCCATGCCATCAGCTCGATTCGAGCAGTCGAGCACGCACTCAAGGTCGAAGTGCCGATCAATGCGCAGTTGGTGCGCAACATCATGATCGCCCAGCACTCCGTTCAGGATCACCTCGTTCATTTCTACCATCTCACGGCGCTGGACTGGGTGGACATCGTTTCCGCGCTCAAAGCCGACCCGTCCAAGACCGCTCAGCTCGCTCAAAGCCTTTCCCCCTGGCCCGGCAACAGCGGCACTGAATTCAAGGCCGTCCAGGACCGGCTCAAAGCCTTCGTTGACGGTGGCAAGCTGGGAATCTTCGCCTCCGGCTATTGGGGCCACCCGGCCATGAAGCTCGCGCCGGAGGTCAACCTCATGGCCGTGGCGCACTATCTCAAAGCCTTCGATTACCAGCGCAAGGCCGCCCAAGCGGTCGCCATTCTCGGCGGCAAGAACCCCCATATCCAGAATCTCGTCGTGGGCGGCGTCGCCACCGCCATCAACCTCGACAACCTCGCCACGCTGAACATCGAGCGCCTCGCTTTCATGCGGACCCTGATGGAGGAAGCCCGCGACTTCGTCCAGCAGGTCTATTATCCGGATGTCCTGGCCCTCGCAGCCGCCTACAAGGAATGGTTCGCCATCGGTGCCGGCGTCACCAATTACCTGGCGGTGCCGGAATTCCCCGCTGATACCCGCAGCACCCGCTTCGGCCTCGGCGGAGGAGTCATCACCAATGGTAACCTTGAGAACATTCGCGTCATCAAGAACCACCAGGACGATTACCTGCTCGGCAACATACAGGAGTCCGTCGCCCGCGCGTGGTACCACGGCACAGATTCGCTCCACCCCTGGAAAGGCGTCACTGAGCCCAATTACACCGACTTCAATGCCGATGCCAAGTATTCGTGGTGCAAAGCACCCCGCCTCGAGGGCCAACCGGTCCAAGTCGGCCCGCTGGCTCAAATCCTGGTGAACTACGCCGCCGGCGATGCCCGCGTGCGCCGCCTTGTGGATGATGCCAACGCCCAGCTCGGTCTGACCCTCAAGGATTATCATTCGACTATGGGCCGCCTGTTGGCGCGCGGCATGAGGGCTCACATTATGGCCGACCTCTCCCTCGACTCGCTCGACCAGCTCATCGCCAACATTGCCAGCGGCGACCAAACCTACGCCAACCCCACATCCATTCCCGACGGCGAGTTCCAGGGCGTCGGCTTCCACGAAGCCCCGCGCGGCTGCCTCTCCCACTGGATGGTCATCAAGAACCGCAAGATAGACAATTATCAGGCGGTTGTCCCGACCACCTGGAACGCCTCGCCCCGTGACGAAAAGGGAGTCCCCGGACCTTATGAGGCATCCCTCGTCGGCAATCCTGTCAGCGACCCAGAGAAGCCCCTCGAAGTCCTGCGCACCATCCACTCGTTCGACCCCTGCATCGCCTGCGCCGTCCACACCATAGACCCCGAAGGAAAGCCCGTTACGCGGATTAAGGTTGGATGAAAACCCTGATCCTGGGTGCGGGCAACCTGCTACTCTCGGACGAGGGATTCGGCGTCCATTTCATCCGCTACCTGGAGAAGCACTACACTCTCCATGCCGACGTGGAACTATTTGATGCCGGCACTCTGGGGCTGATGATCGGCCACAAGCTGGAGGAGGCCGATCGCGTTTACATTGTGGATGTAGTTGCTGCTCCGGGCACACCGGGCACCTGTATTCGCTACACAAAGGAGGATTTCCTGCTCCAGCGAATCCCCATCAAACTTTCCCCTCACCAGATCGGCGTGCAGGAAATGCTCCTCGTCAGCTCTCTGCGCGGCCGGTGCCCCGAAGAGATCTACCTGCTCGGAATCATTCCCTGTTCCCTGGAGCCCGGAACCGAACTCTCCCCCCTGCTCCAACAACGGTTGCCCGAATTGGCCGCTCAACTGGTTTCAGAACTCTCAGCAGCGGCAGAATGCCCCGCCTGAAACCAGCTACTATGCTGGCGAACTGTGCGGGCGGGACTACTACCATGAGCATGGCCAGCCCAAGCAACTGTATCTGCGGGGGCTGCGCCCCCGGGCGATGGGCCTGCTGCGGCAAGGGCGTTTGCCGTCCGATCTGGCCGCGCATGAGGAGCGTATTGGCGGGCCTTGCCCTTTGCGGGCAGCCCATCTGGGCTCGTTGCTGGAAGTTTTCGAGCAATCCAAGGATCGTCGTCGCGGTCATGGTTTAAGGCACCGGCAGCCTTTTGTGCTGACCTGCGCCGCCGCCGCCATGCTCATGGGAGCCGGCGGCTACGAGGCGTTTGAGGATGAGTGCCATAAGCTTATACAGCGACAGTTGCGCGCCCGGGGCTGTCACCCGGACCCCAAGACCGGCCGATACCGTGCCCCCCCCCCAGCGATAGCACCCTCTTCCGCGTGCTGAACCGCTTGGACGCCGCCGAATTTGACCCCTCCTTGACCAGTGGGGACGGGTGCAAGCGCGGTAGATGAAAAACCCTGTGAAAATGTTAATAAAGTTGTTGACGAGATTGGCGAATTAAGCATAATCAGAAAAACGGCGAGATGTCGTCGGTCGGCTTGACTGGGATTAAAGATGGCCGAAAACAAGAGTATGTTGGGTGTTTGCTTATGAAAACATGGAATTCGATGAAGGTAAGTAGCGTAGTTGCGGTCGCGGTTCTCCTTGTGGGGGCTCGGGCGCAGGCTATAGTCGCGTATAACTTTCCTGTTACTCCTGATCGGACTTCTGCATCCGGCAGTTACGAGTTAGCAAACATATTCCAAGTTGGCTCGCAGAATATCTCGGTTACCAGAGTGGGTGCGGCCGATTATGGCGCACCCGGTTTTGTTGGAACTGTTCCAGTCGCTATCTATAGTTGGAGTGTCTCCCAGTCCCAGTGGAATCAAGTGGCAGGCACGTATCATGATTTTACGGGCACCCCGAGCAACCTCGAAGGCGGAGCGAGCTTCTATACTCTACCCTCTGCGGTGCTGTTGAATGCGGGCGGCATTTACGCGATCTTTGGTGCCAACTTTGGATCAGACAACCCTTATTGGAGTGCGAGTGGAACTCACACCGACATTAATGGGGCTGCCACCTTTGGCGGGGGTTCCTCGATAACCATGGGCGCCGTCCTTCCGGGCGGCACTTATAGGGGTTGGTACACGGCTGGAACAAGTCTTCCTGGCAGTATTGCGGGTGGGACCAAGGTGAACTATGGTTCAACGCTCTTTGGCCCACCAGGAACACCCTCCTTTGCCGGAGCCACATTCGACTTCACACCCGTGCCGGAGGCGGCAGCTTTTGGTGCGGCTGCCGTTGGCTTGCTCGGGCTCGTTTATATTGGCCGTTACGCCCGACTGCGCCGCATAGTGAAGGTGTCCTGAGGGACGATGGCAATGATCTCGAAGGGGCGGCTAAGTTGAGCCGCCCTTTTTGTTGGACTGACGGTTGTGCTTAGGGTTAGCGTAAGAACCGTGCTGGAGAATTCCGACCAGAACGCATGACAACAGAGTCCGCCACCAATCCCCCGTCTGAATCGCCTGCTGCGAGTCCGTCGGCGCAGACTATGCCCATTGCGCGCTCGCTCGGCTGGCTGGCGGCCGGGGCGTTGATTCTCCTCTGGGCCTATGCGGTTTACCGCTTGGGGACGCTTTGGCACAGCAATCAGGATTACGCGTATGGGTGGTTCGTTCCCCTGCTCTGCTTGTGTTTATTCTGGGAACGCTGGCAACATCGGCCAGCAAGGGAAGCGATCGAGGCGTCAACGGGAACGCTGATCCTTTGGGGTGCGTTGGCACTCACGCTTCTGCCGAGCTGCCTTTTCCTGGAGGTGATCCCTTACTGGCGTTTCGCCGGATGGGCTTTCGCCGGCGCTATCATAGGGATTACCTTTTGCGTGCTCTACCTGATCGGCGGTCGAAGCTGGATGCATCATTTTGCCTTTCCGCTGCTCTTTTTCCTGATTGCGGTGCCCTGGCCATCACGCATCGAGGAACCCCTGATTACCAAACTGTCGCACCTGAACGCGGCGGTGAGCACTTGGTTCGCCAATTGGCTCGGCACGCCGGCCATACGCAAGGGCGTGGTGATCCAGACCGGGGCCGGGATGGTGGGCGTTGATGAGGCGTGCAGTGGAATCCGCTCGTTCCAGGCTGCGGCGATGGTGGCACTTTTCCTTGGCGAACTATTCCGCTACGCCTTCTTCCGCCGTATATTCTTCCTGCTCAGTGGCGTAGCCCTGGCCTTCGGCTGCAACGTGGTGCGGACGACCTATCTGGTGCGCGTTTGCGACTTGAAAGGCAAGTCAGCCGTAAACATGGCTCATGATCCAGCGGGATTCACAATCCTTGGGATTACCCTCGCGGGGTTGCTGGTGCTGGCGTGGTTCTTCCGGCCAAGGAAGCGTAAAGGAGCCGGAAGTCAACCGCCCGCTCCTGCTGGGGAACAGTTAAGTGCTGCGGAATTAGAAGTCCGAACCCGTTGGTCGGAAGAAGAAAGGCCGGCGGGAGAACCGACCGGCGAGTCATGTGACGGGCCGATCAACACGAAGGGAAGACCCCTGGCGGGCATCAAGCTGGCGGGTGCGCTGGCAGGCCTGGTTCTTTGGATACTCGCGGTTGAGATGGGCATCGAGGCGTGGTTCCGCCCGACGGAAAGCAGGGCGGCCACGAGCAACTGGTCGTTGCAACTGCCAACCCAGCAACCAGGGTTTCGCGAACCTCCTATTCGAGATGGCGTCCGCACCATGCTGAAATACGACGAAGGCAAGCAGGCCGAGTGGCGGGAGGTTAACGGCAGACCTTGGCAGGTCTATTACCTGCGCTGGCATCCGGCCCAGACAAGATATCGGGCTGTTGAGGCAACTTGGGCAGCACGGGGGCACACCCCGGATGTGTGTCTGCAGCTCGCCGGAATGACACTTCAGAAGGATTTTGGCAGCCAGTTGCGGGGGATTAACGGAGTTACACTATTGGCGAAAATCGAAAAGTTTTCGGATCAAGGCCGCCCGCTGCATGTGTTGTCCTGCTATTGGGAGCCCAATCCGCTGGCCTTGAATAGCCGTCCCGTCAGTCTGCCCGGTACAGCGAACGTGTTGAGCCGAGCGCTGCACGCGCTCCAAATCCACGACCGCAACTACAACGAGAAGTGCATCCTCCTGATTGGCGTCTGGGGCATGGAGACGGACGAAGAGGCGGAGAAAGCATTTCGGGAACTGCTGGAGCGATCGATCCGCGCTTGAAGCGGGACGAGCACTCCGTGCTCGCCGGTTTGAGGACTGCGATCTCCGCCTGACCGATCAATTCAACTTCCGGGCCGAGGTGATCAGAGCCAGTTCTTCGGGCAGCAGGAACGCTTTAGCTGACTTGTCCAAGTAATCTCTTGCAGTTTGAGTCTCGCCGACACTGGCAAGCAGGACGCCGTAATATACTGCCACGGCCGGATCGGCCAATTCCTCCGCTTTCAACGCCCGCAAGACGTCGATCCCCTCCCTGGTCTTGCCCTGGAGATGGAGGGAAAAGGCATAGGTGGAAGCGAAGACAGGATTTCGAGGCTCACTGGCACAGAGCTCGGCGGCATCCTTATGTGCGGTCGAAAGGTCCTTCCCGGAGAGCAGCGAAAGCATGGTGAAGTTATTCCTGGCGAGTTTGTCCTTGGGGTCCTGTTGCATTAAGGCCTGATACAGGCGCCGGAGCCCCGCGGTATCCCGCCGGGCAATATAAATGTTCTGGAGCGCGGACAGCGGCCAGGGCTGCTTGGGAAACTTGCCCGCCGCGTGCCAGAGCACCTGTTCGGCTTCAGCCCCCCAGCCCCAGCTCAAGGCCATTTGCGCCAGCGTATTCAATGCGGTTGGTGCATCAGAGGCCAACCGCACTGCCCGGTCCCAGGCCAACGCCGAGCCTTGACTGCCCGACTGCTGCTTGATCGCGAGGGTGAGCATTGCAATCCGAATGTGATCCTGGCCGATCCAACGTTCCGCCAGCAGATACGTTTCCAGTTCCTTCCATTTCCCGAGCGCCACGTAGGAGTCCGCCTGCGCCAGCGGAATCAAACCCTGACTCGAGACTTGGCGAGGCAGCTCCAGCAACCAGGTCAAGGCCTGGGAGGCATAACCAAACTGATTGAGCCAGGCTGCCAGCTCCCCAACGTCGGACGGATGCTCCAGCGCCTTCTGCTGCGTTTCTTTGAGGAAACTCTGGAGGTTTGTCCGGCCCGAAACGTGCAAAAGGGTCAAGTGCAGCATCCGGTCGCCGAACGAAGCCTGCGCATTGGTGAGCACCTGGCTGGAAAGTTGCTCGGCCCGGGCGAAATCACGCGCCGCGGCACTCTCTGCCACGAGCGAGCGTAAGGGCAGAATGCCGAGTTTGCCATCGGTATTGAGCAATTGCAGGGTAATACGTGAGTCGGTTACAATTCTCGGGTCCTTGGATTGCAGTTGCACCACGGCCAAAGACATCCGGGTGACCGGGTTATCGGGTTGGAGCTTGAGCGCCTCGTCATAGTGCTGCTCGGCGTCCCGGAGATGCCCAAGCTTGATGGCCAGCGCGCCCGCCATCATCTGATAGTTGGCCGTACGGCGAAACGCGGCTTCAATCTCCTCCAGCGCCTTGGTCGCGGTCGGATATGGGAACGCCTCGGCTTTCATCGCTGTCGAAGCCAGGGCCAGGCGGTTGGTCGACGTCGGGGCCAGCAACACGGTGCGCTGCCGCCAATAAAGCGCGAATGGCGAATTGGCCCAGTCCGCCAACTCGGCGTTGACGCGGCAAGCGGCCACGTTGTCCGGGTTGATATCCATCACTTGCCGCACGCGCAAGTAGGCTCGAGCGAAATCGCCCTTTAACATGAACTGCTCGGCCTGCCGTGCGTAGCGCGTCTCCACGTAATGCCGGTATTGCGGCTCGCCGTAGTAATACCCTGCCACCGCCACCAGAACCGCCACGGCGAGAGCCGCGACGTTCTGCTTCTTCGAGAAGAACCGTCGCATCCGCCGCTCGGAAAGGGCTTGCGCCACCTCGACCTGAAGGAAGACCAGCAAGAAGATAACCTCGTCCAGAATCCAACCGAATTCGCGACCCACCCAGGTCTTGCGAAACCAGCGGCGCCAGCGGCGGTAAGCCAGGACCGGTCGGCTGAGTCGGCGATGCGAATAACTCGGGTAATGTGAGTCAGAAGACTCGACGGCAGGATACCACCAGACGTCGAACCGATAGAGGTAGTCGCGATAGCGTTCACCCAACCAGGAATTGCGGACCCAGCGCTTGAACTTGTGCCAGAGTACGGCTGGCCGGCTCTTGCGCTTGCGCCCGTAATAGCCGGAGAACGGGTAAGAGTCTTCCAGGACCGGGTACCACCATTCGTACAGGCGCTCATAGATCGCCACGCATCGCCGGCCAAACGGGGAATGCCATAGGCGAGGTCGCACACGCCGCCACGCCAGCGCCAACCGGCTGCGCCTGCCGCTGCCGTAGTGCCCGTAACGGGGATACGAGCTCTTTGTGTGCGGATACCACCAATCATGAAGGCGCCAGAGCGCCTTACTGACAAGATGGACCGGCCATGCACTTCTGATTAGATGCCGCAGACGCCGCGAGATCTGCGACATGCGACCTGTTTTCGGGTGTCCATAATACCCGGAACCGGGGTAATCGCCGGCGGCAGGAGGGTACCACCAGTTAAAGAACCAATTGCCGAAGTGCCACCACCGTTCGGCCATCCACGACTTGGTCCACCGCCTCAGACGGTGGAATAACCCTCTTCGACGATGGTCCCGCGGTGATTCGCCAGTAGTCGGATTCTCTGAGTGCCCCCACCACCGGTCGGCCGTCCACAATTTGGACCACCACCGCTTCAAGCGGCGGAATAACCCCCTTCGACGATGGTGCCGTGGGGGGGCGCCAGGGGTCGGCTTCTCTTGGCTATTATTCATTACGGTGTCCGCAAAACCGCTGTAGCGTTCGTCCTATTTGCCGAGCATTTTCTAAGCCCCAAGCCCGGCGGAAGGCCGAAATCCGAAGACGCCTGCGCTGCTAGACCTTCCCGTAAAACTGCTCCACGATTCGGCGGAAGTTGTTCTCGGCAACGTCAACGATGCCCATCTCGCGGCGGGCGTTGTCGGGCGAGTCGCTGGCGTGCGCGGCGTTGACCATGATGGTCTGGCCGAATTCGCGGCGGATCGAGCCGGGCGGCGCTTTCGAGGGATCGGTGGGACCCAGCACGTCGCGGATCTTGCCGACAGCCCCCACCCCCTCATAAACCAGCGCGATGCATTTCTCCGAGCCAGGTTGATCCTGCTCGCCGGGGGGGCATTCCGAGGGGGATCGCCCGGACATGAACCGGATGATATTCTCAAACTGGTTATCGCCAAACGAGGGGCCGAGGATGTCGCCTAGCTGCTGCTGCTGCTCTAGGCCGACCTTAAACCCGAGCTCCTTCTCGATCGCCACGGTGGCCTTTGCCGCCACGACATCCTTCAGCTTCGTGCGCAGGGTTTCGCGCACCGGGCCGTAGAACTGCAGGGCTTGGGCGACGCTCATGCGGTGGACTTTCACGCCGACGATGTACAGGCCGGTGCGGGAGAAGAAATCTATCATGTTGCCGGGCCGCCCAGTGGGGAAGCGGAAGTTTTCCGGCTTGATGAGCACCAGGGTTCGCTCGGGCTTTTCACCGGGCTGATAGGCAATGACATTCTCCACGACTCCGCCATCCGTGTCTGAGTAATGCGCCCAGAGCTTGAGCTTGGATTCGGCTTCCTCCAACGTGGGGGCGGCCAGCACCGCCGGCTCGAAGTAGCGCAACTGGTCGTGCTCGTCAATGATCAGGTCGCCATACGTGTCGCGGATCGTCTCACCCACACGGCGGTCCGCGCTGACGTTGCCGACCACCGACCGGGTTTTGCGCACGGCATCGTCGCCCTGGAAGAGCAACATCATGACGCGCCGCCGCCGGCCCGTCTTGGGGTCCGGTGACAGGTTGCGGAGGACGTAATCGTAAATCAGCTCCTGGATGCGCTGATCCTGGGGGTCATTGGCCGAAATGGTCTCCTCGGAGTATTTCTTAACCAGTTCCTCGCTGGGCGCGAACATGCGCGCGGCGACCAGTTCACAGCCGGTCCGGGTGATCAGGCGCGTGAGAATGCCTCCCGTGCGCGACTTGTGCAGGGAGTAGGGGGTAACGATGACGTAAGCGAGTTCTTTGGACATAGGGTTACTTAGCCGCGGGGGGATTCACGGGCTGCGACGTTGCGGGGGCAGGATCAGCCGCCGCCGCTGGCGCCGACTTCCCGCCCAGAATCTTGAACATTACTGTTCCACAGGTGGGGCATTTGCCTTTAATGGCTTTGCGCCCGTTCTTCATCGTTTCTTCGACCGCATCGACGATTTCCTTCTTGGCCTTGCATTTGACGCAGTATCCTTCGGGCATAAGAGATTGTTTTGCCGCGACGCTTCATGCCTCACGGCGGTTACTGGGAATAGCTTATCGGGTGACGGTCCCCTGCGTCAACTGCGAAAAACAGGTTCAAAACCGGTCGTTCGCCCAGCCCCTCGACCGCGTTTGCAGCCTATGGAACTGGGAAAAGAACGGCAGTCGATCGGCTCGCGGTCGGTCAAAAAAGTGACGGAGGGGCCACCGGGTCAGATTTGCACAGGCGGACAGGCGGAGATTGGGTCGTAAGATTTTGCGGCACAGGGAGTTGTGATGAGCCATTCCCAAAAGCGGCAAGCGCGGCTCAGTGGTTGCCTTTAAGAGCCGGTTTGGCCAGTGCGAACGTGAGCCCTCCCCCTCCCGAAAACCCCGCACCGCCGCGCAGCGGCGCTCCCGCGTCGGCAGGGAATAGGCCCATTAGCCCCTTCGGATACCCTTCGGATACCCTTCGGATACCCTTCGGATACCTTTCGGACGCCCTGCGGACCGGTTGACTGGTGCCTGGCCATCGCCCCCTAACTGCCCCCCTACCATTTGCCTGCTGTCCGGCTGCCCTCCTGCTCCACGGGAAAGCATCGGCCGCTTGGGAAACTGCACCTCCCATTAACCCCCAACTTCAGTTGGGTGTGTGGCAGGCGGAGAGGAGACGGA
>CAIWJG010000969.1 GCA_903912925.1 uncultured Verrucomicrobia subdivision 3 bacterium
AGCATCTGATCATTGGCAGTTTGAATTTGTTTCGGGTTTCGGGTTACGGATCTTTGAGCCAAGCGCCTAGCTGACGAACTCCAACTGGGGTTGACGGGCGATCAACCCGCGTTGGGAAGCCTGCCCCAGAAATCGGCGGATCGACTCGCGCCCCTTCGTGCCATAATCCAGCGTCCAATGGTTCACATACATCCCGACGAACTTGTCCGCCAGCTCGCCGCCCATATCGCGGGCATACTGAAGGGCGTGTTGCACGGCTTCGGCGCGATGGTCCAGGCCGTATCGGATGCTGGAGGCCACCACTTCTGACACCGTCCGGCGCATGGCCGGCGGGAAGCGTTTATGGATGACATTTCCCCCCAGCGGCAGCGGCAAACCCTCGTTTTGCTGCCCCCACCACACCCCCAGATCCTCGCACACCTGCAATCCTTCCTTCTGATAGGTAAGCTGACCCTCGTGGATGATCAGCCCCACATCGGCCCGGCCCGAGCGCACCGTGGAGAAGATCTGGTCGAACGGCACGACCAGGTAATCGAACTCCTTCGCCGGCTTGCCCAGCCAGAGTTGCAGCGCGAGAAAGGCGCTGGTCATCGTGCCCGGCACGGCGATCTTCTTGCGGGCAACCTCCGCCCGCGAGAACTTCTCCTTCGCCACCAGCATCGGCCCATAACCATCGCCCATGCTCGCGCCGCTGGGCAGCAGCGCGTACTGGTCGCACACGTAAGCATAGGCGTGAATGCTGATCGCCGTAATGTCCAACTCCCCCCGCGTGGCCCGTTCGTTGAGGGTTTGGATGTCCTGCAGGATATGCTGGAAGCGAAGCCCGTGGGTCGGAACCAACTCGCGGGCAAGCCCGTAAAACATAAACGCATCGTCCGGGTCGGGCGAGTGGCCGAGCGTTAAGATGGCTTGAGACATGGGCGCAGCCTAACCCGCCCCTGCGGTCGGTGTCACGTGGAGAAGCATTCCATCACAAGGCGGCAACTTGCTGGAAGGATCAAAGAATAATTGTCATCGACTATTGACAGTAAGGGGGACCGAAGCCGCTGGGGCGGGAGCTTCCACCCCCAGTGGAGCCCGGGGACGGTAGAGTATCTGCTGGACTTGCTCACCGTCAGGGCCCGGCACGGGCTTGAGGGAAGGGTGACGCTGTTTCATGGCTCAGGGCGGAGCGCGTCAGGCGGTGCTGGCGAACCTCCGGATACGGAGGGGCGGGCTGCCCCAAGCTTCTAAACAGGCTCAACGGCTTACTGATCGTTTGGGGGCTGCCCGCCCAGCCCAAAGCAATAACCGGTTGTGTGGCACTTCGCTTACGACACTACGAGTTGCACTCCATTGATAGAACACCGGAGCAGAGGAAAGTTGTGTGCTAATCTTGCGGGACGGGCTTTGGGCGTCAGGAGAGGTTGGGCGGGGAAGGAGTGGCGAGTATGCTGCCGGGTGGTCACCACGGCTAGCTAAACAGCGAATTCATCAGAGGAGTCAAACTTCTCCGGAACTGGAAGTATCGTGGGTCGACGACTGCCACGGAACTACTTGGCGGCCTTGGCAGGCTTCACGTCGGGCGGCTTCTCGACCTTGATTCGCACTGGAGAGAAGCGAATGAGCTGGCGGGTCAAGCCATTCGTGCCTTTATTGACACGAAGCATCTGCATCTGCATCTCCAGCGTGTAAACCCCTGGCTTGTCCATTTGGAACAAGTCCTTGGGCGCAGGCAGAAGTTTTCCCCCACCGAGCCCCGGATTATTGGTAAATGGCCCCCAGGCGAAGACTCCAGCTCTGCGCAGGTTGTAATAGCCCAGGTGTAAGCCCTTTCCTTCAACCAAGCTGTCCTGAAATGAATCCCACTTTGACCCGAAGCTCTGTCCTAAGGCGGTCTTCGGAACGTCTTGTCCGTCACCTCCCCACATCCTGATCTTTATGCCGTATGGGGGGCTTGTGAGATTGAGTTCGACTTGTCCTGTGTCGCAAAATGGCAGAAAGATCAGCCTTTCATCAAAGGGGACGGGCTCATTCGTGCTGCCGGGACGCCCGACAGCAAGGTAAACTCCGTTGGTGACGGCGGACAGACCAGTGCCGATGGCTACGGGCACGGCCACGAAAAGAAGCAGGAAACTGAAGGTGAGAGTCGTCTTCGACATAGGCGTGGCTATTCAGGGTTTGACCAGACGTCCGCCCAGACGGGCCAGTCGTCCGACTGATCAGGTCCAGTCGGGCCAATTACCTGATTCGGACTAATTGTAAGGCTCGGGGAGGACGCGGCGAAGGATGTGCTCCAAGTAATCTTCCCGAGTGGAACGTAGATGTCGCCAGGCCCCCCTGGCGTAAACATGACATAATCTACGAAACTGGCGTTCATGTGGAGCGAGCCGAACCACCCATCCGAAGGCCCGTCCTCGAGGGTCATGGTATTCATGTAGCCCGTGGGGTCTGGAACTTTGCCAACGTGCGTTTCTGCTCTGTAGGTATGGGAAGTGTATGGGTCGCTATTGTCAAGTTCGTTAACGACGTTAATGTCCACAAGAGCAGCGGCGTTGATTGTGCAGATTTGTGTAATCTTGGCCCAGCCGGCAAAATCAGCAGACACAACGCGCACCAGGTAGTCCATGTCATTATCACCATTTAGCTGCCCGAGCCCAACTCTCCCGAAGTTGAGGGAGTTCCAAGGCGTCTGCCACACGTTGGCTGGCGTACCGTGAAGCGCAGGATTAACCATGACGGTACTAGGCCGGAACACCGTAAAGCTTCCTCTAGCCATAACAATTACCTGTTGGCCATTTGGAAACTGGAGATTCCAGGCAGCCGTCACTGTGCCGCCTGGTTTGTTCACATACCAGCACTGCGTAGTGAGATTTGTCAGCAGATCCGAGTTTATCCGGTAATTAACAGACCCGTAGGGGACCCAGTAGCCGCCCAGGGGGAGTGTGGGGACCCACTGCTGGAGTTGCCACGGCTCGTTGACGTATTTTTGCGGGAGATTCCAGTGTCCAACCTGCTGTTGATAGGGCGGCAAGTCGTTGAGGGTGAATGTTACCTGCTGCCCGACGCAGACTTCGGGCGTAATGGTAGCGAGATTGGCGTTGGTTGTGGCGGTGCTGAGTGTGATGTATGGCGTGTATTTCGGCGCCGCCGGTAGGGAGCCGTCCGTGGCGGTGGCCACGTTGGGGGAAGCACTGGCGGCTGACGCTGACCTGCAGGAGAGGACTTGGGGCGTGATGATTATTTCAATCCCGTCGGGCTGGACCGTCCATAGGTGGCCGTCACTGCCCAGGGGGCCGAGCGCGCCCAAAGTAATGTCCCCCGAGGGAACGGCCACGGGCGGGTCATCATACCACAGGAAATTCCCACTCTCGTAGGACACGCCCCACCCAAGCACCTCCCAGTCCAGGCAGTCGGCATAAGTCAGGCCGGCACTCAAATCAAACAGCCCTTGGCTCCGCCGTAGCGCCTTGCCCCCGGTGAACAGCCGCACCTCCCGGTCACTGGACTCGCTCCAAGTGGTGTTGTAATTCTCCCGCCATGTCCCCGCCGAGGTGGATTTCTCCATCGTCTCCACCGCAGCCACCGGCGCAGATGCGCTCTGCGTAAAAGTCTGCCAAAGCTGGCCGTTGACATAGACACTGACCACTCGCTGGCCGGGCAGGCTGGGCACATACCCGTTGTCCGCCGGCCACGTGGTCACAATCTCCTCCGTGCCCACATTGCCCGTCGAAGGGTTGTACTCTGAATGCGTGTGGGTGTAGGTGCTTTCAGCCCCGCGCACCCACGGGAACGCGGTGTGCGTTGTGAACCAGTGATTTGTTGACTCCGGCCAATCCACGAACAGGTGGTAATCCAGGTTGTAATCGAAGGTCTGGGTAAAGACGACGGGCTGTCGGTCCTGTTCGAGCAGGTTCTGGGGCGCGCTCCCGTCCGCCATCTGGGCCGTGACTTGCAGCGTGACCGTCCCGCCCGGCGGCAGCGGTACGTTGTCCACTTCCCAATAACCGCCGTAGTTGATCCCCGGGAATCCGTTCACCGTGACCGCGCAAACCGGGTCGTCAACCGTACCATAGACATTGGCGTACGCGCCTTTCATTTCGTCCTGGGAAAGCGGAGTGACCGTCAGACCCACATTGCTCTGGACCACGCTGAAGCTATTTGTGCTCACATTTCCCGCCGCATCGCTGGCCATGAGGCTGAGCCTGTTCGTTCCTGCAATCAACGGCACGTTCTCCACCCACACATTCCCGCCGCGCTCCACCAACCCAGTGACCGTCTGTACTATCCCATCGCCGTCTGTATATTGCAATGCCGCGGTCCCGGTGTCATCGTCCATCCACGCCTGGACGGCAAAGTTGTCGCCACTGACTAACGTCCCGTCCTGCGGCCAGACCAGGGTCAGCGCCGGCGCGGTCGTGTCTCCATTAGTATCAAACACGTAGAAGAAATTGGTTACCGTGACAGTCCCCGCCCGGTCAGCGGCCTGGATGGAAATCCAGTTGGTGCCCAGCGCCAAGGCCAGGTCCACGCACTGGAACCAATTCGTCGCGTGGTACTGGTCGCTGCGGTTCCGGCCCTGTGCCACCACCGCGCCGCTCCCGGTGTTGGTGCCGCCGTTGGCACCGCGCACCGTCCAACTTAGCGCGCGCAACGCCCGGGAGGCGTAGCCTGCCGGGTCAATGAAGGGCCGTGACCCGCTCATGCCTGCGAGGTTCGTGAACGCCAACGTCAGCGGCGTGGTATCGCAGTAGAACGTCAAGCTCTGCCAGCTCTGCGTCGCAGTCGGAGGCAGGCCGCGCAAGCCGATGCACACGGTATAAACTCCCGCAGTCGAGCCAAGATTGACGGCAAGTCTTGTGCCCGGATAGGCCAGCCAGTTGGCATCCGCCAGGTTAGTGTCGTTGACCAGCACCGCATAATAGCTCGGCACCCCCGCCAGCAAACTAACCTGCATCTGCACGGTCGTTTGATTGACGTAACTGTTCGTCGCGGACACCCTGAACGTGATAACGTTCGGATCATAGCCGTTGGTGTAGTCGTAAAGCAGCGTATTTCCTTGGCTGTCCAGGCTCGTATCCGACAAGGCGACCGTCCCGAAGTATTTCCATAGCCACCAGTCGGGCACTGAGTTGCCGTTCTCCGTTACGCCGGTCCAATCCTGCGCGAACGCAAACAAGGCGTCTTGGCCCGAGGACGCCAGGGTAAAAGGCGCAACCTCCCCATTGGTCGGCCACACCTCCGTTCCTACGGTCCAAGGACCAAGTGGATTGGGGGCAGCCCAAATGGCATAGACCTGGTTGGTGCCATTCCATAGATTGAAGTACGCCAGGCCGTTGGCCACATTGGTAATCTCCAGGTAAAGCCCCGTCGTGTCCAAGGTTGGCAAATCGTAGCCCTCTTGCTCGTCTTCCTGTTCCTGTTGGGACATCTGGCGGTTGCCGTTCATTGCGGCCTGAGCCAGCGCCTGTAACGCAGCGCTCTCTCTGTCGTCCCAAAACAGCGCAGCCAGGCTGGCGCTATAGAACAGATTGGTCGTGCTGCCGGAGCCGTCCTCGCCTATGGCGGGGTCGGCAAGCAGCACCAGCGGCGGCAAAGGCGGATCATTCGGCCAACTGGAGAACCTGTAGAGGCGGCCGAAATTCAGGGCCATCGCATCCGTTACTGAAACGGCTGTGAGGTCTTGGGGCAGGCCGAGGTCCTGGGCCTGGGCCAACGGGACGAGGGTCAGCAGTAGGAAGAGGACAGAGGTTCCAAGAGTGTTACGACTTATGATTGACATAATGTATGCTTTGTTTACCCCCCTGGGCGCTGAGCTCAACTTACCTTCCGTAGGTGGTTGTACGCCTGGAACTTGAGTCTAACAAGAGAAAAGGCGAAGAATCTTCTGCGCGTGAACCAGGAACCAGGTAGCGGGCGGCTGGTATTGGCAGCGGATTGCTTGCAAGGAGGGAAGGTCCGGCTTTATGCTGCCGCGCATGTCTTCTGAGGGTGCCAAAGCGTTCATCGCCCGGTGGGCGGCGGCCAGCGCTTCCGAGCGGGCCAATAGCCAGCCCTTCCTTTGCGAGCTTTGTGACCTGCTGGGGGTAGCCAAGCCCGACCCGACGCGGGTAACGGGCTACGAATTCGAATACGAAGTAACGGAGCACCATCCCGACGGTTCCACCACCAAGGGACGCATTGATCTCTACAAGCGGAAGTGCTTCGTCTTGGAGTCCAAGCAGTTCCAGGTGGCCAAGGAGGAGGCCTCGCAGCTTGAACTGGTCGCGCAGGAAGCCGGGGTCATCGAGAAGAAGAAGTCCTCCCAGCCCGTGCGCGGCACCGGGGCTTGGGACGAGTCTGCGTGATCTGGACGCGGCGGTTTTCGCGGCCTACGCCTGGCCACCGACGCTGACTGACGCAGAAATCCTGGAGCGCCTGGTGGCGCTGAACGCCGAGCGGGCAAAAGAGGAGGCGTCGGGCTTGGTGCGCTGGCTGCGGCCCGGCTACCAAAACCCGGGCGGCGCCCAGCCGCAACAAACCGCGCTGGCGGTCGAGGACGAGCCGGAGCCGAAGTCCGGAAAGCAACGAACCGGGAAGCTGGCCTGGCCGAAGACGCTGTCTGAGCGGGTCAAGGCGGTGAGCACGGCGCTGGCAATGGTGAAGGAGCCGGTGACAGCCACCGAGATGGCCAAGCGATTCGCCCGGGCCAGGGCGGCGGACGTGGGGGAGATTCTCGAAACTCTTTGCGCGATGGGCAAAGCCCGACGCGGCCCACCCTCCGCCAAGGCTACGGCGGGGCAAGCCAAGGCGGAGGGAACCTTTCTGCCTTGATGCTTTAGCTGTAAACCTCTGGAGGTAAATGGGTTAGCCTCGAAGAGGCGCAAAAACCGCAAAAGAAGGCCAAATTCCCCTCCCTTTTGCGGCTTTTGCGCGTCTTGGCGGCAGGTTCTGGATTGGGCTTTCGTGTGTTGGATAAGCTTACCTGATCAAAAATGGGTCTTTGGGGGTGTTCTACGGGTATAGGACGGTACCATGGTTGTACCATGGTGCCCCCATACCACCCCGAGGGGGGCGGGAGAGGGGGCTTGTATTCGGAATACTTATGGAAAACACCGAACATCCAACCCTCAACATCCAACTTCGAACCTCGACAGTCCGGACAAAGCCGCTCAAAGCCACCCCAAGGCCACCCCAAGGCCTGTTGATAGCCAACTGATTGCGACTATAAAGCCACCCTAAGGCTCCCCCAATGCGTCTATAATGCGTCTACAAGGCTCCTACAAGGCTCCCACAAAGCGCCAACAAAGCCACCGCAGGGCGAATGTAGAAGGAAGAATGCAGAATGCAGAATGCACGAGGCCAGGATTCCACGCCACTGTCACGAGGAGAAGCGGGAGGCAGAGATCCGAAGTCCGAAAGCCGAAAGCCGAAGGAAATCCGAATCCCGAAATCCGAGTATGGCTCGAACGAGATGGCAGCAGCCACAATGGCGCGGTTGGGGATTCGGTCTTCGGATTTCGGATTTCCTTCGGCATTCGGGATTCGGTTTTCGGACTTCTATCCGGCACTCTTTTGTTTACAACCGCTGTGTTGGCTGGAAAGATCGTCCTGTGTTCGAGATTGCTATGAAACCACAAGCTGCACCTGCCTTATCCCGCCGTCAGTTCCTGAAACGCGCCACCACTGCCGCCGCTCTGCCGCTCATCGTGCCTGGTTCCGTGCTGGGGTTGAATGGCGCAGTCGCGCCGAGCAATCGCATTGGCTTTGGCGCCATCGGTGTCGGCAATCGCGCCCTGGACACGCTGCCGACGTTCCTCTCCTTCCCCGACATTCAGTACGTCGCAGTGAGCGATTTCCGGGCCGACCGGCTGAAGAACGCGAAGGCGAAGGTGGACGCCAAGTACGGCAACCAGGACTGCGCGGACTACCCTGATTTCCGGGAGATGCTGGCGAGCAAGGATGTGGACGCCGTGGCCATCGCCACGGGCAACCGCTGGCACGGACTCGGTTCCATGTACGCCGCGCGCGCGGGCAAAGACATCTACTGCGAGAAGCCGGTCACACTTACCATCGGTGAGGGCCGCAAGCTGGTGGATACCTGCCGGCGTTTCGGCACGATCTACCAGGCCGGCACGCAGCGCCGCTCGACAGCCTCTTACGGCTTTGCGATGGAGATGGTGAGGCAAGGCAGGATCGGCCGCCTGCACACGGTCGAAATGCAGGTCTGGGAAGGACCCGGCATCCCGCATGACAAGGTCGCGCCCGTCCCCAAAGGCTGGGATTACGACAAGTGGCTGGGCCAGAGTCCGTGGTATCCCTTCGTGCCCGCGCGGGTCAACTCCTGGCAATACTTCTGGGACACTGCCGAAGGCATAATGACGGACATGGGGGAGCACTACACCGACCAAATGCAATGGGCGCTGGACACCGATAACACCGGCCCGGTGGAGTTCGAGGCCCAGGGCGTGTTCCCCGACCCGGCCAAGTTCTGCAGCGACACACCGATCACCGGCGTTGGCCATTGCAAGTACGCCAATGGCGTCACGGGCGTCATGTATCAGCGCGGGGCATTCAAAGACCGCTACATCCGCTATATCGGCGACCAGGGCTGGATTCAGGTTGACGATGAGACCGACACCGTGACCGCCGAGCCCAAGTCGATCCTGAGCCTCAAGGGCACCAGCACCGCAGGCTGGGGTGACGCCTCCGCCCACGTGCGCAATCTCCTCAACTGCATCCGCAGCCGCACGCCGACCATCTGCAACCCGGAGGTGGCGCACCGGGCGATCACCATCTGCCAGGCATGGACCCTCAGCATGCGGCTCGGGCGCAAGCTCAAGTGGGACCCGGTCAAGGAACGCTTCGATGCCGAGGAAGCCAACCGGATGCTCTACCGCGAACCCCGTGCGCCGTGGCGGTGCTAATTTACGATTTGCGATCTACGATTTACGATTTCCAAACCTATGAAATCACGACTCCTTCCTTTCTTCCTCTCGCTCCTCGTGTGCCCACTGCTTGTGTCCGCGGCTGCGCCGGACAAGGTGCCCACCAAAGCCGACATCGCCAAGGTGGTGGCGGAAGCCGGCACCTACCAGCCGGGGCAAAGCCGCGAGCCATTCCGACAGATGGAAGAGTGGCTACGCCTGCCATCTTCCAGTTTGCGTAAGCAACTGGAGGCCGGCCTGGTGCAACTTCTGTCGCCCGGCAACACCTACGAAGCCCAGGAGTTCGCCTGTACCCAACTGGGAATCGTTGGCAGCAAAATGGCCCTGCCGGCCCTAAGCCACCTGCTGAAGAGCGACCAAACCGCCGGCATTGCTTGCCTGGCTCTGACGACCTACCCGGCCGGCAAAGCCGACGAAATCCTCCGTGCCGCCGTCCCCACCGCCTCGGGCATCGCCCGCATCCAGATCATCAATACCATCGGTGACCGGCGGGATTCGCGGGCCGTTAAACTGCTTGCCCCGCTGACAAACGATGCCGATCTGTCCGTTGCCCGGGCCGCCATCGTCGCCCTCGGAAAGATCGCCGATCAGGCGGCCTGGCAGGCTATTGTCGCGCTTCCCAAAGACGCGCAACCGGACCTTCAGTCCGCGATAACCGAGGCGACCCTCCGCTGCGCTGAGGCCCGAACCGCCGCGCGCGATGCCAAAGCGGCCAAGGCGCTTTACGAGGGCCTGCTGGCCCCGTCTCTGCCGACTTACGTTCGCCGGGCCGCCCTCGGCGCCTTGCTTCGCCTGGATAAGGCACAGGCACAACAGCACATGCTCGAAGTCCTGCACGGCTCGGACGCGGCCCTCAAGCCGGTCGCCATCGCCAATGTCCGGGCGTTGCCGTCGGGGAATGCTTCCGCGGTGTTCGCGGCGGAACTCCCCAACCTCACAGCGCCAGAGCAGGTTTGGATGATTGACAGCCTGGCGGCCCGCGCGGACAAGGCAGCCTGCACGGCCATTGGGAACAGCCTGGCGTCGCCACATGCCGCCGTCCGGCGCGAGGCCATCGACGCTCTGGGCCGCATCGGTGGCACCTGGTGCGTGCCGCTCTTCGCCCGGGCGCTGGCCAGCTCAACCGATACCGATGAGCGCCGGGCTATCCAGTCCGCTCTAATCGTCCTCCCGGGCGGCGGGCAAACCGACCGGGCGATCATCGCTGCCCTGAAGAACTCCTCCGGCGGCACACGCGCTCTGCTGGTCACGACTATTGCCCGGCGCGAGGGACCGACGGCCAACATGTTGCTGCTCGCCGAGGCCGGCCAGTCCGATCCAGCGGTCGCCACAGCCGCATTCCGCGCGCTGTCCAAGAGCGCCGGCAGCAAGGAACTCACCCCTTTGCTGGAGTTGCTCACCCATGCCGGCAACGCCGAGGTGCGGGCGGAAGCGGAGAGCGCCACCGCGCAAGCCATAGCACGGACCAAAAATCCTGCCAACCGTTCTTCCGCGGTTAAAGCCGCGCAGGGTTGGGCTCAGAGCGTTGACAGCCAGATTGCCTTGCTGGGGTTGCTGCCGGCCTGCGGCGACGACGCCGCACTAAAAGCACTGAAGGCGGCTACCGTTGGTTCTGACACCCGCTTGCGCGCCGCGGCCGTTCGCGCGCTCGCGGACTGGCCTGACATCTCAGGCTGGGAAACGATGGTCGCCGTTTATCATCAGCCCATTTCCGAAGCCGCGCGCGGACTCATCATGCGCGGGCTCGTTCGCCTTGTGGGTGAAGAAAACGCGCACCCCGATGCCAAGCTGATCGCGCACTATCGCGAGTTGCTGGCGGCGGCGCGCAGCGACGCGGACCTGCGCCTGATTCTCGGCGCTCTTGGTGGAGCCGCTCACCCTCAGGCCCTGCAGCTTGCTTTGCCCCTGCTGGATAATACCGGCGTGCGCGCCGAAGCCGAGGCGGCGGTGAAGAAGATCGCCACGGCCATAAAGGCTCAGCATCCCCAGGCTGCGGAGGACGCGCTTAAACGGCTGCAGACTAAGTGATGACTTCGCGCAGAGATATACTTTCGGCCTTCGTAAGACCGAATTCCGAAGGTCGAAGGTCGAAAGAAATCCGAAGCCCGAAGGCCGAAATCCGAAAAAGCCGGTAGCTGGTCCTGGAGCGGGATTTCTTCGGATTTCGGCCTTCGGCCTTCCTTCGACCTTCGGCCTTCGGATTTCGGATTTCTCCGGCCCGGAGTAACCTCTTGCCTTCACCTCCTCCGCCCCTAAACTCCGCGCGCGATGTTCGATTTGAGTTCACTCAACCCGCAGCAAAGACTAGCCGTCGAGACGATTCGAGGGCCGGTCCTGATTCTCGCCGGCGCCGGAACCGGCAAGACGCGGGTCATTACCTCCCGCATCGCACATCTGATTGATCGCGGGATTCCCTCGGGCAATATCCTGGCCGTCACCTTCACGAACAAGGCCGCGCGCGAAATGCGGGAACGGGTTCACAAGATGATCCCGAAGGCAAGCCGGCGCTCGAAATCCGAAACGCGCAGCGCAGATCCGAGCCATCAACCCTCACCGGCCAACCTGCCGCCAACGATCTGCACCTTCCACTCGCTGTGCGTGCGTATCCTGCGCCTGCATATTGAGAAGCTGGGCTACAAGCGCAACTTCGTGATCTATGATGAGTCGGAACAGCTCGGCGCCGTTAAGAAGATTCTGGCGCAAATATCCGCCAAAGGGGAAAAGACCGATCCGGCCGAGATTCTAAGCCTGCTCAGCCGCTTCCGAAACGGCGGGGAGCGCTCCGCAGCCTTCAGCGATCCCAGTGTCCGCGCGATGGCCGAGCATATCCGTACCCGCTACGAGTCCGCGCTGCGGGCTTGCAATGCGGTGGATTTCGACGATCTGATTCTGCTCACGCTCCGGCTCTTCAAAGAACATCCCGAGGCGCTGGAGGCCTGCCGCGCCAAATATCGTTACGTGATGGTGGACGAATACCAGGACACCAATGCCGCGCAATTCAATCTGATCCAAGCCCTCACCTCGGAGCACCGCAACCTGTGCGTGGTCGGCGATGACGACCAGAGCATCTACGGCTGGCGCGGCGCGGAGATCTCCAACCTGCTGGACATGGAGAAGAATTTCCCAGAGACCACGGTCGTCAAGCTAGAGCAGAATTACCGCTCCACCAACACCATCCTCAACGCGGCCAACGCGGTCATAAAGCACAACGTCCGTCGTCGCGGCAAGAAGCTGTGGTCCCAGAAGGGGGACGGCCAGAAGATCACGCTGCATGCCTTTGTGAACGACGAGGAGGAGGCGCGCACCATCGCCGAGCAGATCGAATATGCCCGGCTGGCTCAACGCACGCCTTGGGCCGACCAGGCGATTCTCTTTCGCACCAATGCCCAGTCCCGTCCGTTGGAAACCGCCCTGCGTCAGGCCAACGTGCGCTATCACCTCATCGGCGGTCAGAGCTTCTTCGACCGGCGCGAGATCCGTGATTTCCTGGCTTACCTGAAGGCTCTGATCAACCCGAACGACGACGTGAGCCTGCTGCGGATTGCCAATGTCCCCGCGCGAGGGCTGAGCGATGTCACGATGGAGCGCCTGCTGGGAGCCAGCCACGAACGCAAATGCTCGGTCTTCGCCGTCATGAAGAATCCTGCGGTGGCGACGACCTTCCAGACCCGGACACGCGAGTGTATCGAAGGCTTTGTCGAGTTGATCGAGCGCACGCGCGGGCGGCTGCACGACGAAGCCTTGTCGCACGATCCGCACGTCTTGCAGGCTTTGGCCGACGCTTTCCTGACCGAAATCGGCTACTTTACCGAGCTGCGCCGGTCCGAGAAGAAGGCCGAGACCGCCGAGAACCGCGTCCGCAATCTCAAGGATCTCATTGCGACGCTGGACGGCTCCGAACCTGGCGGCCTGCCGCCTTTCGATCGCCTCCAATCCTTCCTGGAGCAGATCACGTTGGATAACGATCGCGAGGAGAAAGATGAAGAAGCCACGGGTGACGCTGTGACGCTCATCACGATGCACAGTTGCAAAGGGCTGGAGTTTCCGAACGTCTTTATTGTCGGCCTGGAGGACGGCCTATTGCCGCACTCGCGCTCGAAGGTTGAGGGCACGCTCGACG
Source organism: uncultured Verrucomicrobia subdivision 3 bacterium (assembly GCA_903912925.1). GTDB lineage: Bacteria > Verrucomicrobiota > Verrucomicrobiia > Limisphaerales > UBA8199 > PALSA-1440. The sequence continues at coordinate 13,027 of CAIWJG010000969.1, forward strand.
AGGAGCGGCGCCTGTTTTACGTCGCCCTCACTCGCGCTATGCGAACGCTCACCATCAGCCACTGCGGCGGGCGAAAGAAATACGGCACGCTCATGCCGTGCCATCCTTCCCCGTTCCTGCAGGAGCTGCCGCCCGAGCTCGTCGAGCATGCCGACGAGAAGGGGAAGCAGCCCGTCGCTCCCGATTCCGGCAAAGCCAGGTTTGACATCCTCCGCGCCTCACTGGATTGAGTAGCCACCTGTGAGCCTGGCACAAGCCTGTTGGCCGCGGGGCGCTCGCTTGTCTTCCGCTGGTGTTCCGCTCGTATTCCGCTTGTATTCCGCTTATACTCGCAGGGTGGTTAGGGAGGTAATTTGACACTGCGCATGATCCGCCAACCGAGCGTGGCCGCCGAGGGCCGACGGCGCATTCTTTTCGCAGACTTCCGGGGTGCCCCAGGGGTAGAGCCCGATGCACCGCGACGGCGCGCATGAAAGCTTGTCCATTGAAATGGGGAGTGCCACAGTGAGCTACAGCAGAATTATGAAAGTGAAGAGCGTAATACTAGGCGGCCTTTGCGCCGCAGCAGTCGTCGGGGTGGCGATTTGGCTGGGCGTTGGATACCAAGCCCGGGTCGGGCTGGAGGAGGAGAACCAAGCCCTCCGACAGCAGGTGGAACAGATGGGCGAACTGGCCGCAGAAAACGAGCGGCTGTCGAACATTGTCGCCCAAGCGAGCCAATCTCAGCCTCGGTCGGAGGACCAGAAGCGAGCAGCACTCCGGCCACGCGGCGAGGTTGCTGCGCTTCGTCAGCAAGGCGAGGTGCCCGCAGCCTTGCCCACGGAGAACCGCCAAGCTCCCGCCTCCGCAGAGTCCGCTGACCCGGCCACGAATTATTGGCCCAGGGCCTCCTGGGCCTTTGCGGGCTACGCCACCCCGAACGCCGCCCTGCAATCTTCCTTGTGGGCCGCGAGCAAAGGTGACATTAAGACGCTCTTGGGCAGCTTCACGGGCGATGCTCAGAAGATTGCAGAAACGCTCCTATCTACCAATTCGGAGAGTGCGGTCGCAACCGTGGTCATAAGTCAGCTTGTTGGTTTCAAGTCGCTCCGCGTGATCAACAGCGAGGTGCGAGACGAAGAGACGGTTGTGATCACCACTGAAACCGATGAGGAGGGTGGCCCCCAAATAAAGAAGGCGATGATGAAGAAGGTGGGCGGTGAGTGGAAGCTATTCGGCTACGTTCCGTAGTTGAGCTAAGACGGCTGCCTGCCAAATAGCGAACGCTGGGAACTCGGTCTAGCTTGCCGCATGCTCTCCACTGTGAAGGTGGCCTCACCCCCGGCGAAGGCGGTGATGATCTATGACGGTGACTGCAACTTCTGCGCGCTGTGGATCCACCGTTGGCAGCAGACTACGGGCGACTCCCTTGATTACCTTCCGTTTCAGGATCCTTCCGTGGCAGTTCGTTTTCCCGAAGTGCCGCGCGGCCAATTCGAAGACGCCGTCCAAATGGTTGAGCCGGACGGCCACGTCTATGGAGGCGCGGAGGCGGTCTTCCGCGCGCTCGCGCGGAACCCGCAGGAGGAGTGGCTGCTCAATTGGTACGAGCACTCGCCCGTCTTTGCCCACGCCACCGAGTGGGGTTATCGGCGGGTCGCCTGCAATCGCGGCTTCTTCTCGGCCCTGACCCCCCTGGCCTGGGGACGACACCGCGACCGGCCGACACACAACCTGGTGCGGTGGGTGTTTCTGCGCTCACTGGGCCTCATCTACCTGATCGCCTTCGTGTCGCTCTGGGTGCAGATCATCGGGTTGGTTGGCCGCAACGGCATTCAGCCAGCGGACTCCGCGATGTCCGCCATGCGGCTGGAAGCAGACGCCCAACGCCTGGGCGTGGATCGCTACCACCTCGTGCCGACGCTGTGCTGGGCCAATACTTCTGACGGCTTCCTGATCGCGCAATGCGCGGCCGGGACGGTTCTGGCGGTCCTGGTCATTATCGGCATTGCCCCTGCGCCGTGCTTGTTTCTGCTGTGGCTCATCTACCTTTCGCTGGCGACCGTCTGTCGGATCTACCTGAGCTTCCAATGGGATAGTCTGTTGCTGGAGGTTGGCTTCCTGGCCATTTTCCTGGCGCCGCTGTCGCTGTGGCCGCGACCCACGCGGGCGGCGCCGCCCTCGCGGCTGGTGCTCTGGGTGCTGCGCTGGCTGTTGTTCAAGCTGATGCTTCAATCCGGTTGCGTGAAACTGCTCAACGGCGATCCGGCGTGGCGCAGCTTGAGCGCGCTGAGGTTCCATTACGAGACGCAGCCACTGCCGACGTGGATTGGCTGGTACGCGCACCAGCTACCGGCCTGGGCGCAAACGGCCTCGGCGGTCGTAATGTTCGGCATCGAGCTGTTGGTCCCGTTCCTGATCTTCGCGCCCCGTCGCCTGCGCCAGTGGGCTTGCCTGGCCCTGGTGTTCCTCCAGACGCTGATCCTGCTCACGGGCAACTACAGCTTCTTCAACCTGCTGACGATCACGCTCTGCTTGCTGCTGCTCGATGACGCGGCGCTAAGGGTGCTGCTGCCGGAGAGGTTGCGGGGAGCTTTGCTGTTTCCCGGCGAGGGGCAGGACCGAATTGCCTGGCGATGGCCAATTCAGATCACGCTGCTACTCGCGGCCATTGCGGTTGCCACTTCGCTGATGCAATTCTCAGCGATGTTCCGTCTGCCCATTCCCTGGCCCCGGCCATTGGTCAGGGTCTATGCGTGGCTTGAGCCGTTCCGCACCTTCAACCACTACGGCCTGTTTGCGGTCATGACGACTTCGCGGCGGGAGATCATTATCGAAGGCAGCGACGACCGGGTCGCCTGGCGGGCGTATGAGTTCAAATACAAGCCGGGCGACGTCAGGCGGCGCCCCAGGTTCGTGGAGCCGCACCAACCGCGGCTGGATTGGCAGATGTGGTTTGCGGCGCTGGGCGATTACCGGCAAAACCTCTGGCTCGTCAACTGTTGCCTGCACTTGCTAAGGGGTTCGCCTCCGGTACTGGGGTTGTTCGAGCGCAATCCCTTTCCCCAGCATCCGCCGCGCTATATTCGCGCGGTGCTGTATGAGTATCGGTTCACCGATTTCGCCACACGCCGCCGCACCGGCGCCTGGTGGCGGCGGGAGGACAAGGGACTCTACCTGCCACCGTTCTCGTTGTCGCATCAGGCGGAGCCCTTCGAGCACCCGGCCAGGTAGATTCAGTGTCGGCGATGAAACACGCGCTCCCGTGCCCTTTTCAGGCGATTGATCAGCTCACGCTCGATGTCCAGCTCTGCGGCTATTTAGTGTCTGAGAAAGAACTATCCCTGGGTGCGCAGGGCAAGGGTTTATCTCGCTCTGGATAGGCTGAATGTTTGGCCTCGTTGGTGGTTGGCTTGTTGAAAAACCTCAAGAAACAGTAGTCTGAGCCTCAAAGATTC
>CAIWJG010000970.1 GCA_903912925.1 uncultured Verrucomicrobia subdivision 3 bacterium
CGACGGCGTTGGTGAGTTGCCCCTGCGAATTCAGGGCGTTGCCGAGGTTGAAGTGGGCCTGGGGATAGTTGGGGCGCAGCCGGATCGCCTCTGCGGCGTGCTGGATCGCCCCCCGGGTATCTCCCTGCTTCACGAGCAGGTTGCTCAGGTCGCTATGCGCTTCGGCGAAGCCAGGCTTGGCCGAGATGGCGGCCAGGTAGTGCTGCGTGGCCGCCTCGGTGTTGCCCTCCCCGAGGAGCACGGCCGCCAGGTTGAAGTGGGCTTCGGGAAAGTTCGGATACGCCTCCAACGCGGCCAGGTAATGCGCTTTGGCCGCTTCCGCCTGGCCGAGGTCCGCCAAATCATAGCCCCAGTTGTTGTGCGCCATCCAGCAGGCTGGATTCTTGGCCAGCGTATCGCGCCAGAGCGATTCATCATCCTTGAAGACGGCCGCATGCCGCCAGGTCAGAAAACCCAGTCCAGCCAGTACCAGCCCGCACGCGGCCGGACGGATGAACGGGCTTCCCCCGGCGATTTTCCCCAACGCGCTCCAAAGCCCGCCGCCCGCCAGGGCCAGGGGAGCAGCGCTGGCCAGGTATTGGAAGTGGTCTCCCACGAACGAGTAGCACAGGAAGTAGTGATCCAGGATCCCCAGCACCGGCAGGAGCGCCGCCAGGAAGCAGGCAAAGCTCATGAAAGCCCCCCGGCCCCAGCGCCGCCGTCCCAGCCACAAAGCCGCCAAGGTCACGAGCACCAGCGCCAGCGGCATATAGGCGAGCGCCTCCCGCGGATTGATCGCCCACTTGGGGTAAACGAATATCAGCGGATGCGGCCAGCAGAGCTTCCCCAGGTAAAACCAGACGACGTTTCCGGCGGCTGCGATCCGATGCGGCCAGGTGCGATCCCATTCCGGCCCGATGAGCCCCTCGCCGCCCTGCGTCCAAATGGCCATCCCGCTGCTCAGCGCCGCCAGCGCCAGGAACGGCACCAGCCGGACCGCATCCCGCCATCGCCAGCCCCGTTGGATCCACCAGGCGCAGAGCCCCAGCGTCAGCGGCAGAATAACCGTCGAGGACTTGCTCGCCATGGCCAGCACGCCGAAGCCCACCGCAATCCAATCATTGCGCCGCCGCACCCGCTCCCCGGCCGCCGCCTCCGCCAGGCGCGCCCGTGCGAAGAACAGCACTGTGAGCATGTAGAACAGCCCGGACTGGGTGTTCTTCAGCTCCGTGATCCAGGCGGCCGACTCGACCTGCACCGGGTGCAACGCCCACAGCGCAGCCCCAAACCAGGCCCCGGGAACCTGCAGACGCAGCAGCACCCGCCACAGAACGACCGCCGCCAGGCCGTGCATCAGGAGGGTCACCAGGTGATAGGGCAGCGGCTTGAGCCCCCAAAGCGCGTGCTGCACCCGGAAGCTGCTGAGCACCAGCGGACAGATCCGCGCGGCGGAAGTCGTCCAGATCTCCTTGAATCCGAGAGGGCCAACCACGCAGGCGTTGGCGGTCACGTGATCATCGTCGTCCCAAATGAAGCCCGCCCGCCAGACAGGCTGGTAGGCGGCAAACAGGGTCGCCAGCATCAGGAGGGCGCCCAACCATAGCCCACGGGCGGTTGAGCCTGCGGAATGGGAGGCGGGAGGCCCGGGGGCGGAACCATCCAAGGGGGCGATGCGATTGTGATGGGCGCGATTTTGATCCACAGGAATCAGGTTCAGCGTAGGAACCGGGCTGGAGTTTGACAAACCATTTCACGGCCTGCCGCGGCATTCTCCTGACCACTGCTCACAAACCTCCCCTGGTAAAGGGGTTAAGGAGCTTGTCATGTTTCCAAGTGGCCCGTTTGACTTCTTCTACGCTCCACACAACCAAGTAGCAAGCACCGTCATGAACATGACATGCTCATTAACCTCAGCATAATGAGTGACCCTTTCATAACCGCCGCCGTTCTTGAGAGGAAAACCGATCCGCGCAGGGCTTAAAGCGCCCGCAGAACGTCTTCTTTGCCGATTCCCTTGGCGGCCGCCACCGCCCGCAAAATGGCGTTGAGCGTGCCGATCCGCAGCGCGGCGTGGTTGGGCACCGCCAGCCGATGCGGTTGCGGTTCGGTGGCCTGGAGAATGACATGGCTGCCCTCCTGATTGATTTGCCGGTAGCCGTGATGGCGGCAAAGGTGCCGCACCAGTTCCGCGCCGCTCAAGTCGCGCGGCAGTTTCATGCGGGAGCTAGCACCTCGTCCCGCACCAGATGCAATCGCACCACGGCCGGTTTGGGTTGGTCAAAGAAGTAGGCCGCCACGGCTTCGCGCACGTTGGCCCGCAACTCCTCCCAAGTGTCGCCCTGCGTGAAAATGTCCTGCGACAGGCACTCCGCCACAAAGCCGCCGTCACTCTCCTGCGTTACCGCGAACACGATTTCCATGGTTGAAGCCTATTGCTGGCGCGCGAACCTGTCAAACGGTTTGGCGGAAATCCACGGGTGGGGCCATGCGGAGCGCCGGTCTGTGACCGGCTCACGGTTTGCGCGGGGCAACTTGGCTCACGTTTTTGCAAACAAGAACATTAAAGGGGTTAATGAGATTGTCATGTTTCCAAGTGGCCCGTTTGACTTCTTCTACGCTCCACACAACCAGGTAGCAAGCACCGTCATGAACATGACATTCTCATGGGTGACCCCTTTACGTAATCGCACGCCGTCTTCAGATAACCGCTGCCGCTGCCCTCGACAATCAGCGCTTTGTAGCGGCCACTAAACACATGGCCAAACAGCTTCTGGCGATGATTCAAGCGGATGGTGTAGGCGCTCAGCAACCAGCGCATGCCCTCGACCAGATTCGCGTCGGGTGTTTCCACCACCAAGTGAAAATGGTTGCGCATCAGGCAATAGGCATGGACCTGCCAAGCCGTCTTCTGGCAAGCCTCGGCCAGCGTCTTGAGCAAGTCCTGCCGGTCCACATCATTGAACTGATAAGAATTTGGTTTTTGGGCGCCGCGCAGGTACTCAGCGCTGCGCGGGTGATGACCGTGAGGATGGGGCCGTGGTCGCCGCAAAGCGGCCCCGGCGCGAACCGGAGGCGGTGACGTTCCCCTTTTTGACAAATGGAGATAATGCGATATATAATAGCGGATAATGAAGCACCGTTTGATTTCTCCTCCGCAGCCCGCCCGGGCCCGTTGTGCCCGGTGGGCTGGCCCACGCACCTTGCCCCCTGAAACGCCCCACAACCCCACCCCAGGCCGGCCCTCACCGAGGTTGCGGGGGACGGTGAGGCCGGGCCTTGATCTCCATTCACCCCCCTCAAGCCCACCCATGGCCGCCCACGTCCACACCCTCGTTGCCGCGCTCCTCTTGCTCCTCGCCCCGCTGCTGGCGCGGGCGGAGGTGGTGACGAATACCGCCGACTCCGGTGCCGGCTCCCTGCGCGCCGTGGTAGCCGCCGCCTCGGCCGGCGCCACCATCACTTTTGCCGCTGGTCTTTCCGGCAAGACGATCACGCTCACCAGCGGTGAGGTGCTTCTGAACAAGAATCTCACCCTGGACGCTTCCGCGCTGGCGGGTGGGATTTGGATCAATGGCAACCACGCCTCGCGGATCTTCGAGCTCACCAGCAGCGCGACGGTGACCATCACTTCCCTCACCCTTACCAATGGTTACGCCGCGGCCGGCGGCGCCATCCTCAGTGCCGGCAGTTTGACGCTCAACCGGTGCACCATCGCCGGCAATTCGGTTACCAGCGGCGGCGGCGGCGGGGCCATCTACAACAATCTGGGAAGCTTGACCCTCAACCAATGCACCGTGACTGGCAATGCGGCCAACGCCGGGGGCGGGGCGGGCGGCGGCATCTTCAACCTCTCGGGCGGCGCGCCGGTCACCTTGAACCAATGCACCGTCAGCGGGAATCTGGCCGGCACCGGTGGTGGCATTGGCGGCTTCAATCTGGGGTCGAACAACGTGACCTTCTTCAACTCGATCGTGGCCGGCAATAGCGCCGGGTCCGAGCCGGACATTTCCGCCAACACCACCCCCGTCCTGCTCGGCTCCAACCTGACCAGCGGCGACCCCCTCCTGGCTCCGCTGGGCAACTACGGCGGCCCCACCCCCACCCGGCCTCCCCTGGTCGGTTCGCCCGCGATTGACGCGGGCGATGACTCCGCCACCAACACCTTCGCCAGCGACCAGCGCGACCGGCCGCGCCGCTCCGGCGCGCACGTGGACCTCGGCGCGGTGGAGGTGCAGACCCGGATCGTCACCACCAACGCCGATGCCGGCCCGGGCTCGCTCCGGGAGGCGGTCCATCTGGTGGAGCCGGGCGCCACCATCACCTTTGCCGCCCCTCTCTCCGGCCAGACCATCCTGCTCACGGGCGGCGAACTGCTGCTGACCAACTCTTTGAGCCTGGACGCCTCGGCTCTGCCGGGCGGCCTCACGCTCTCGGGCAACAATAGCTCAGGCCTGCTCACCGTCGGTGCCGGCACGACCGTTTTGCTGGCGGGCCTGACCCTCGCCAACGGCAACCGCTACGATGGCGGCGCCCTCTACACCGCCGCGGGCAGCACCACCACCGTGTCGCGCTGCACCTTTTCCGGCAATTCCTCCGTGGAAGGCGGCGCGATCTTCAACCTGGGCAAGCTGGTCTTGAGCGACTGCACCCTCGCCGCCAATTCCAGCAGTCACGGCGGGGCTCTCCAATGCCGGGCGCCGGCCACGCTCGTGCACTGCACCATCTCGGAGAACACGGGCTATGACGGTGGTGGCGGCCTTTGGATTGGCGATGCGCCGGTCAGCCTGAACAACTGCATCGTCGCCGGGAATACGGCGCCGGGCGGCAATGGCCAGGATCTGGATGTTTTCATCGTGAACGGGGCGCTGGTTTATTCCAATGCCAACCTCGTGCCCTTTGTTTACGGGTACCAGCTCACCACTCCCACCCTGGGCCCGGCGCCGCTCACCAACACCCCGCTCCTGGCTCCGCTGGGCGATTATGGTGGCCCCACCCAGACCATGCCGCCGCTGGCCGGTTCCCCGGCCATTGACGCCGGAGGGGTCACGGCTCTCACCACCGACCAGCGCGGCGGGCCGCGCTCCCGCGGCTTTGCCCCGGACCTCGGCGCGATCGAGACGGCGCCCGTGTTGGAGCCGGTGGCCGGCGTTAGCCTGCCGGGCGTGCTCTACAGTTCGGTGGCGTGGGGGGATTATGACAACGACGGCCGCCTCGATCTTCTGGTCACGGGATACACCGCCAGCGGTTACATCTCCCAGCTCTGGCGCAACACGGGGAGCGGGTTCACGAATGTCCCCATCGCCGGTCTGCCAGGCGTTTACTTCGGTTCGGTGGCGTGGGGTGATTATGACAACGACGGCCGCCTCGATTTTCTGCTCACGGGAGACGCCGGCAGCGGACGCATTTCCCAGCTCTGGCGCAACACGGGGAGCGGGTTCACGAATGTCCCCATCGCCGGTCTGCCGGGCGTGGCCACCAGTTCGGTGGCGTGGGGTGATTATGACAACGA
>CAIWJG010000971.1 GCA_903912925.1 uncultured Verrucomicrobia subdivision 3 bacterium
ACCATCGCCCACACCCCACTCAAGTGGGGTGTTAATGAGAGGCAGTCCGCGTTGTATGTAGCCTGGATATTTCACGCTCCGAGGGAAACGCCAACCGTGCGCCGCGTGAGGGCACGCGGCGTTCGGGCATGTGAACTATCCGGGCCAGGAAGCGCTATACGGAGGGCTCGGATTTGCCGGGTAAAATCACCCCGAGAAGAATCCCGTCTTGCGCCCATTCGGCTGCGCGCTGTAATAGAGGACACGACAGGCTATCCGATCGCGCGGAGCGCCTTAAGTAGCTCTGCATTCGTGTGCGGAGATAATCATCGCTGAGACGAATTCCGGCAGCAGATAGTGATCACCGATTAAGAATGGTCTTTCACCTGCGTAGCTTTCTTCACATTCTGTTGAGCATGAAAGTTGAAACGATTACTTCGGGTGCCGGCCTGTCACCAAAGCGGGGCGACACCGTAACAGTCCATTACACCGGCTGGCTGACGGACGGCGCCAAGTTCGACAGCTCAGTGGACCGGAATGAGCCCTTTGCCTTCGTCCTGGGGACCGGCCAGGTGATCCAGGGCTGGGATGAAGGCGTAGCGACCATGCGGGTGGGCGACAAGGTGCGGCTGACCATTCCGCCAGAACTTGCGTATGGGAAAGCTGGTTACCCTGGCGCAATTCCTCCGAACGCCACGCTGATCTTTGAGGTCGAGTTGTTGTCGGTTACTTAAATCGTCGTGAGCGGGTATGGATTCACCCCGCCTCCCGAAAGAGTCCCCGATACGCAACCGGCTTCTTCGGGCGGACCGCCACAACCGCCGCCAAAGCCGCCGAAGCTGACCGCGAGGGACTTGCTGGAGCCGGGAGAGCCGGGCGAGCGGGTCTTCGTGCCCGATTACATCGAGGTGAAAGAACTGGCCGAGCTCCTTGGATTGAGGCCGTTCAAGGTAGTTGCTGGCTTGCTGGAGTTGGGGATATTCAAACACGCCGAGGATCGGATCGATTTCTCGACGGCCGCCACGATCGCGAAGAAGCACGGATATGTCGCAGAACGGATTCTGCCCTAACGATCCTCGATGCGCTTGGACTCGCTGTCCAGCATTCGCATTTGGTGCTCGTCGTAGCGGTTTCCAGTGGTGGCCGAGGCGGGAATTGCCCCCTCAACACGGGCCATGTCCGCCGGAGTAAAGTGGTCGTGAGATTGACCCAATTTTGTGGCAGCCAGGATGGCCGCCGGCGAACTCATTCGCGAACCAGTGCGGTCGGGCGCTTGTCCGCGTGTTCATGGATCGCCTCGCCCAGCCAGACGATGGTTTGGCCCAGATCAATCATGTTGCGCCCAGCCTCGTCGTCCTTGGCCACGTCGCCTTTGTCCAGGCCAAATCCGAGGTTCCAATACGTGGAGCCCGGCACAATGACGCCGGACATGAGGAACATGTGGTTCATCGTGTCAAATGCGTGAGTGCCGCCGCCGCGCCGGACGGCCACCACGGCGGCTCCGACTTTCCCGCGGAACAAGCCGCCATTGGCAACGGCTACCAACCCGGCGCGATCCAACAGGGCCTTCATTTCAGCGCTGACGTCGGTGAAGTACGTTGGCGAGCCAAGGAGGATGGCATCAGCGGCGACCATTTTCTCCATGCAATGGTTGAAGAACTCGTCTTTCTGGCTGCACTGGGAGTTCTTCTTCTCGAAGCACTGGTAGCAGGCCTGGCAGCCGCGGATGTGGGCTCCCCCAAGCTGGATGAACTCGGTCTCCCAGCCGGCGGCGGCCAGCGGCGACAGCGCTTGTTTCAGGAGGATCTCCGTGTTCCCGCCTTTGCGCGGGCTTCCATTGATGGCAACGGCTTTCATAGTTCGAGGTATTCGTTATAGATGATTCAGAGTTTGGTCGAGGTGGGTGTCCTTGGCCAACCAAAATGGAACCTCTTTTGGCTTCGAAGCCGTCGCCCTCTTTGCGTTCGGGCGGTCAGCGAGCTCGCGGTTTGCCCGCCCGCCACACTCGCAAGGAAAAGCCGCGCCCGTTCTCGAATGGCTCGACGGTCGCAGTGACTTCCAGGACCGGATACCGCACGGTCGCCAACGCGTAGCTTTTATAGGTTTGCGCGAAAAGCTCGGTCTCAACCAGGCCCGTCCAGTCTGCCAGCGTCAGGAACTTCATCGGTTCGCCGGTGATCTGGTGATGCGTGCGTTGCTCGACTACCAGCCCGCACGTCACCACTGTTTCGCCGACGTGCTCGCCTAACCGCGCCACCGGGCAGTAGGTATCCCAGGCCACGTCGGCAAACAGTTCGATGGGATGCCCGCTTACGGCATAGCCGAATAATTCCGTCTCGGCTTCGAGCCGTTCGCGGCGCGTGGGCTCGCGCAACGGCACGCCCGGAAATCGTTCAAGGGAGGGCGGCGGCAACAGCCAGCCTTGCCCGGACTCCCGGGTGCTCCCGAACGTGCGATGCAAATACTGCGTCTCCCAGAACTGCTGCGTGCGCGTCTGCCCGAACGCATCAAAGCCGCCGGCACGGATCATCACTTCCATTTCTTCCGGTAACGGCTTCACCCGCCGATGGAAGTCGGCCAGGGAGGCAAACGGGCCGTGCGCGCGCTCGGCGAGCAACCGCTTGCTGGTGCGATCAGTAAGCCCATTGGTGCGGGTCAGCGGAACCCGAATTGCGTTGCCGTGAACCGCGAACTGCGGTCCCGGTTCGTTGACGGTCGGCGGCAGCAAGTGCAATCCGAGCCGGTGGCTTTCCAGCACATAAACGAGCGGATCGTAGAAGCCCTTGCCGTTGGTCAGCACGGCCGCCATAAACTCAGCCGGATAATTGCATTTCAGCCATGCGGCCTGATACGCTTCAACGCCGTAAGCCGTGGAGTGAGCCTTGCAGAAGGCGTAACCCGCAAAACCAGCCACCAGGCCCCAGACCTCAGCAATCTTTTCGTCGTCGTGTCCGCGCGCCTTAGCCGACGCGAAGAACTCCGCCTGAATCTCCGCGATGGTGGCGCGCTTCTGCTTGTTCAATGCCCGGCGCAACACATCCGCGCGGCCGGGCGGCAAGCCGGCGAATGCTTCGCAGATTTGCAGAATGTGCTCCTCATAGACCACCAGCCCGAACGCGTCGCGTAATACGGGTTCCAGCGATGGATGGGGATAGGTGATCGGTTCGAGTCCCTGGTAACGGCGCGTGAACGCGAGCTTTTTGCCTTCGTTGGCTGCGCCCGGGCGGATGACGCTCACGATGGCTATGAGCGCGTCAATGTCGCGCACGTTGCATTGGCGGCAGAGGCCCGTCATCGCCGGGCTTTCGATGTGGTGCACGGCGCGGGCCTGGCCGCTGGAGATGAGGGACCAGACGGCGGGGTCGTCAAAGGGACCGGACGTGAGGGGGAAATCCGAAATCCGAAATCCGAAATCCGAAACAAGCCCGAAGGAAGAAACCTCAAATGCTCGAACCCCGGATGCCGTAGTTTCTGCCATTCCTGATTCGGATTTCGGATTTGTTTCGGGTTTCGGACTTCGGATTTCGGATTTACTGGCTTCCTTCAGCATTCCCATCACATCCCGCATTACCGCCAGTCCGCCTTGCGCGAGCACGTCGATCTTCACCAGGCCGATGACTTCCACGGCGTCCATGTCGAAGTGCGTAGTGGGATAGCCCTTGTTGGAAATGAACGTCGGCGTCAATTCGTGCATGGGCTGGCGCGACAGCACGACCCCGCACGGGTGCATCTTCGGATTGCGCGGAAAGCCGTCGAGGAACTCGGCCACGTCGAGCGCGGTCTTGAACGGCTCTTCATTCAACGGCAGGTCGCGGTTCTCGGGGCTGGCCGCGAGCAGCTCGCGCAACTTCGCTCCGCCGCTCGGGGTGTGTTCGTCCGGCACCCAGCCGCCGCCGAAGCTCCAGGGGAAATGCTCGGTGAAGCGGCGCACTTCGCGTTCCGCCACGCCCAACACCTTCGCCACATCCGCGAAGGCGCTCCGGCCCTGGAACGTGGAGAACCCGCCCACCACGGCGCAATGGGCGCGCTTGTATTTGGCAAAGATCAAATCCACCACGTCGTCTTTGCGGTCGTGGGGAAAATCCACATCAATGTCCGGCAGCTTGTTCAACGCCATGCGCTCCTGATTCAGGAAGCGCCGGAAGTAGAGGCCAAAGCGGACGGGGCAGACATCGGAAATGCCGAGGCAATAGCACACGAGCGAATCCGCCGCACTGCCGCGGGTGATCCATTCGATGCCGTGCGTGCGGCACTCCTGAAGGATGCTCCACACCACCAGAAAATACTCTTCGTAGCCGACGGCAGTGATGATGTGCAACTCCTGTTCGACTTGAGGGTGCATGGAGGCGGCACGCTCGCCGTAGCGCCGTCGCAGTCCGTCGAACACGAGCTGGCGGAGAAATTCGCGTGGCGTGGAACTGTTCGGCGGCTCGAACGCGGGGAACTGCGGTTTGCCGAAGGGGATTTCAAAATTGCAGCGGTCGGCGAGCTCCAGCGAGTTCGCCAGCCATTCAGGATGTTCCTTACATGCCGGTGCCATTTCCGCCGGAGTGCGGAAATGGAGGCGTCCGTCCATTCGTTTCTCGGGGTGTTGCTCCCGCAACAGGGTCAGCGTGCGGATGGATTGCAGGATGTCGTATTTCATCCGGTCGGCCGGCAGCGCGTAATGAATGGCCGGACAGGCGACGACCGGAAAGCGATGCGCACTCGGCTGCTTCGTCGCCATCTGGTAGAACCGGCCGGGAAACAGCTCCGCAAGGCTCGCATCGGGACTGACCGCAATCAGCCCTTCCGTAAAAGGCTCCAGCATTTTAGTCGCGGTCGGCTGCCGTTGCTGCGTCGCTACTGCGCCTTCCTGGGAGGGCGAGCGTCCCCGCGAGCCCTGATCCTGGCGGATGGCTTGGGAAGTTTGGGCTCG
>CAIWJG010000972.1 GCA_903912925.1 uncultured Verrucomicrobia subdivision 3 bacterium
CGGGCTGCGCTCCGATTACGAAAGCGAAGCACTGGAACTACGGCGGATTGCCGAACAGGTCGGCACGCGAACGTCCGTGCTGGGCACCGAGCGGGCCGCCTCAGGCATCTTGCGCCAGGCGGATATCAAGGTGGCGGGCATCGCGCAGGGCAAACCCAGACTAGGGAGGAAGAATTGATGAAACCCAAAACGGTGAAACGACGCACCTCCGCCTCCCATCGCCAGCCCGCTAAACTATGGCAACTGCGCCTTTACGTGATGGGCCACACACCCAAATCGCTGACGGCGTTCGCGAACCTGAAGAAGGTTTGCGAAAGCCACCTCAAAGGCCGTTATCGCATCACGGTGATTGATTTGGTGAAGCAACCCCAGCTTGCCAAAGGCGACCAAATCCTGGCCGTTCCCACCGTGGTGCGCAGGCTGCCGAAGCCCGTGCGAACCATCATTGGCAACCTTTCCGATACCGCTCGCGTGCTCGTCGGCTTGGATTTGCGCCCCGCTGAATAACTGAGACGAACGCCTGTGAAAGCAAACAAGACCAGCCGCGCGACGCCGGCCTTTGAGAAATCCCTGGCCACCCGGCCCACGGGCAAGTTCGTCTTGCGACTATTCGTGGCGGGGGCCACGGCAAGATCGTGTCAGGCCGTCCTGCGCGTCCGGCAACTGTGCGAAGCCGAGCTGAAAGACAACTGCGAACTGGAAGTGATTGACATCTATCAGCAGCCCGAGCTGGCACGCGCCAACCAGATCGTCGCGACCCCGACGCTCATCAAAGCATTCCCCCGGCCGGTGCGCCGATTCATCGGTAACCTGCTGAACACCACCGGCCTGTTCGCGGAGTTGGACTTGATCCCAAAAGTTAAGGTCGCACTTTGAAAACTACTCGCCACCAGAGCGCCTCCCGCCCCGCGCCGCCCGGCGAACTCGCCGGACTCCGCGCTCGCTTGGCCGAAGCGGAGGAGGCGCTCCGTGCCATCCGCGGCGGCGAAGTGGATTCGGTGATGGTCGCGGGCAAAGAAGGCTCCCAAGTGTTCACGCTGGACGGTGCCGAGCACGCCTACCGGATACTCATCGAATCCATGAACGAAGGGGCGCTGACGCTGACGGCGGACGGGATGATCCTGTATGCCAACCAGTGCTTTGCTCGGATGGTCAAACGCCCTCTGGAACAGGTGTTGGGTTCCTCCTTCCACCACTTGCTCTCCGCCGCGGACCAGGCAACCCTCCGACCGCTCCTGAAACGGGCCGAGCCATCCGGCCCTAAGATCCAAGTGCTGCTAGAGGCCGGCGACGGTTCGCAGTTGCCGGCGCAAATATCGAGTTGTGCGCTGGCAACGAATGGCGCCGAAAGCGAGAGCTTCGGCCTCGTGGTGACCGACATGACGGAGGCCCGGCACGACGAGGAAATGCTGCGGGCCTTGACGCGCCAAGTGGTGCAAGTGCAGGAAGCCGAGCGCGGGCGCGTGGCCAACGAATTGCGCGTCAACATCACCCAGCTTCTCTACGTCATCCTCGGCCGCTGCCAGGCGCTGGCGGAAAAACTTCCCGCCGGCGACGGTTCGGCGTGCGGCGACACGACGAAGATCAAAGAGATGATCAGCCGCACCGCCGAAGAAGTGGAGCGCATCTGGCGCAGTCTGTGGTCCCACGAACTGGACAAACTGGGCCTGGTCCCCGCGCTGGAGATGACCAATGCGGAGTTTGTGAAACGGACGGGAGTGGCGCTCCAGATGGATTGCTCGGCGCTGGACGAACGGCTGCCTGCCGAAGCCGAGCTGGTGCTCTACCGCATCCTCCAGAAAGCTTTGAACAATGTGGAGCGGCACGCGCGCGCCCGCAACGTCACGGTGCATCTGGCGAAGCCGGACGGCTGCATTCAGTTGACGATCAAAGACGACGGGATCGGCTTCGACCCGGACCACCCGGCCAATGGAAAAGGAAGACAAGGTCTTGGGCTGCTCCGGATGCGCGAGCGAGCTGCATCCGTGGGCGGCGCTCTGAGCGTCAAATCCGTTCCGCGCACCGGCACGGAAATCGAGGTGCTCATTCCCCTGCCGCTCAAGGCGCCCCAATGATGACCAAGACGCCGGCCGAATGCCGCTACACTCCTGATAGACACAACAACCCGCTGCTATGGACTTTTTAGTCATCGACGACGATAAGACGTTCCGCGACGCGACGTGCCTGCTCATCGACGGCGAAGGCCATTACGCGGAAGGGGCCTGCTCGGGAGAGTTGGGCCTCACGGAGCTGCAGGCAGGCAAATTCGACGCGGTGCTTCTGGATCTGAATCTTGGGCCGGAAAAGGGCCTCGACATTCTTGACCAGATTCTCAAGCGCCAGCCTAACCTGCCGGTGATCATTTTTACTGCGCAGGGCGGTGTGAAGATCGCGGTGGAGGCCATGCGGCGCGGAGCAGTGGATTTCCTCGAAAAGCCGTTTACCCGCGAGCAGTTCCATTTGGTGCTCGCCCGTGTGCAGCGGTTCAACGAACTCAAACAGAACATCGAGCGGTTGGAACTGGAGGTTAAAGACAGCAACGCTCAGAGTCCGGAGATTCTATTGGATTCAAGCACGCCCCTAATGAAAGAGGTGATAGACACGTTGCTGCGAGCGGCCAAAACACCGGCCTCGATTTTAATCCTGGGCGAAAGCGGGACCGGGAAAAGCGTGGTGGCGCGGGCCGTTCACCGGCAGAGCCATCTGGCGGATAGACCATTTGTTACCGTGAGCTGTCCGAGTTTGTCGAAGGAACTGCTGGAAAGCGAGTTGTTCGGCCACGTTAAAGGCGCGTTCACCGGCGCTCTGCGAGATCATTGGGGCAAAGTCAAAGCCGCCGCGGGCGGGACCCTATTCCTTGACGAGATCGGCGATCTGCCGATGGAAATCCAGCCCAAGTTGCTGCGGCTGCTTCAGGAACGCGAGTACGAGCGGGTGGGGGAAAATGTCACACGCCAGGCCGAGGTACGCATCATTGCCGCCACCAGCCAGGATCTTAGGAAGCGCGTCGCCGATGGCGCGTTTCGCGAAGACCTGTTCTTTCGGCTTAACGTTATCATGGCGGAAATGCCTCCACTGCGGGAGCGCCCGGGCGACCTCATTCGATTTGCCGGGCATTACTTCAAGCACTTCGCCGCCCTCTGTGGGCGCCGGCTCGAGGGGATCTCCGAAGCGGCGTCGGCCGCTATCCGCGCCTACTCGTGGCCGGGCAACCTCCGTGAACTGCGCAACGCCATCGAACGAGCGGTCATCATGGCCAAAGGGAACCAGATCAACCTGGAAGACCTCCCCGCGGAACTGCGTAGCAGGACGGCTCCCGCAACCAAGGGCAATGGCACCCCGCTGGAAGTCGGCGCGTTGGTCTCGATGGAGAAACTGGAGGAAGCGCACCTGCGCAAAGTTCTGGAACGAACCGGCAACCTGGCCGAAGCGGCCGAGGTCCTGGGGATCGACCAAGCCACGCTTTACCGCAAGCGTAAAAAGATCGGATTAGAATAATGGCTTTGCCAACCAAGCGCGACGGACGAATAGCCGCTGGTTAAGCGATAACTGCAAGACTTCACCCCGATCCAAAGCAGCAGCAGGAGCAGACCGATAGCGAGCGGGATCAGCGCCACCCAGCGTGGTCAGGAGAAATCCTGAGCACGATTCATCGCCGGAAATGATTTCATGACAATGAGGCCATTCAAATTTGATCAGGTGTATAACGCTTCGCTAGTTTGGCTCAACTCCAGAACTCCTGACATAGGCACGAAATCCCGTTGCGTAGTTTTCCGCAGTTTTGACCCCGAGAATGCGTTTCGCGTGCGGGGATTCTGCCAGTGCGACGCTTTGCACACGCAAAGACTTGTGACACACTCCCGCCGAAA
>CAIWJG010000973.1 GCA_903912925.1 uncultured Verrucomicrobia subdivision 3 bacterium
CCTTTCCGAGAGCCTGATCGGCGACTACCTCAGCCGCCATGACCGCCCGCGCTGGATCGTAGCAACCAAGTTCGGGCATCAGTTCAAAGGCTTTATGGACAGGAGTGAGGACTTCTCTACCGCGGGCGTTCGCCGACAACTGGAGGGCTCGCTGCGGGCGCTGCGGGTAGAGACGATTGACCTCTACCAATTCCATTCCGGCTCCGACAGCCAATTCCAGAACGATGACCTCTGGGCAATGCTCGCTGAGCAACGGCGCGCGGGCAAAATCCGGCACTTGGGCCTTTCCATTCCTGGCAAGGGGAGCGAGGTGCAGACGCGACAAGCGAGGATTCTGGGGGCAGAGGCGTTGCAGGTAATCTATAGCCGCCTCGATCGCCGCGCTGAGCAGCTTTACTTTCCGCAAGCGCGCCTGGATAACCTCGGCATCCTGGCCCGCGTGCCCCTGGCCTGCGGGCTGTTGAGCGGCAAGTATCGCCCCAACGCGACCTTCCCATCCAACGACCGGCGCTCGGCACTCGAGGTCGACCGAATGCGCGCCGACCTGATCGAGGTGGAGCGCATCCGCAAGACTGAAGTGCCCGAAGGCGTGCCGATGGCCCAATGGGCATTGGCATGGTGTTTGAAGAATCCCGCTGTCTCCACCGTTATCCCTGGCTGCATGAACCCAGCACAAGTCGCGGCCAACGCCGCCGCGGCTGAATTGGAAATAGGATGACCAGTGAAAAGCTGTTGTACTTGAACGAGTACTGCTTGCCGGGGACAATGACTTCTGACATAAGGGTCAGCGTGAGCAAACCAGTCGCAAACAGTATCTGAAGCAAGCCATGACCTCGCTCTCCACCTCCACATTTTACAACCCCTATCCCTCCGGCTCCCAGCAGTCGCTGGCGCACTGGACGAACTACGTCAACGACGCGACGATCGCGAAGTACCAAGTAGATGCCGTGGGCTCCTTTGTGGAGCAGGCCAGTCGTGAGCAGATCCAGGCCATTGACGACGCCAGCCGGCGCGTCTCGGGAACCATGGAGATTGGATTTGCCGCCGTTACTGGTGGGCTCGAGGCGGTGGCGGATGAGATGCAGGCGCTGGGTCGAGAACAGGCCACGACCAACCACCTGCTCGATGTCACTAACACCCAACTCGCGGAGGTGAATGAATCCCTGTATCGGATTGACCAGCGCCTGTCGCTGATGGTGGAGGAACAGCGCATTGGCAACGTGCTCCAGGAGAACATCGCCCAGCTTCTCCGAATCCCCGACAGCCAGAAGCAGCGCCAGCACCATCTGGAGATGGGGCTTAAGTTCTTCAAGAACGCGCGGAAGGACTCCGACCTGTACCACGATGCGCTGAAAGAGCTGCTTTCAGCCGAGGCCCTGCTGCTCGGCGATTACTTTGTGCTGCACCGGCTCGGGATGCTCTACCTGTATGCCTCTCCGGTCCTGGACCTCACCAAGGCCGCCGAATACCTCACCAAGGCTGGCAAATACGCCGCCGTGGAGAGCGACCCGGAAGCCATCCGACTGGGGAATGTGCTTCAGAAATCCATCGGCTCCCGCTTCGCCGCGCAGGCGGAGCCTTCCGCCACGGACATAAGCCTGGTCGCTGCCGATTCCTACCATCAAGCCGCGGCCGCCCAGTATGCGCTGGGCAATTTCCCCGAGGCGGTCAAGCTGGTCCAAAAGGCGGTCACCCTCGATCCAGAGGCCGACACCCACCGCTTGTTCAAGGCCAAATATCTCGCGGCAGCAGGCCAGCCGGGCCCGGCGATCGAAGCCCTGAAGACGTTGCCTACCACCACCGCCCTGGTGAACGCGGCGATGAGCGACCTTGACCTCCTCAAGGGGCCAGCTCTGGCCTGGGCGGAGACCTTTGAAACCGAGAAACAACGCCTTGTGGGCGAGATCCAGCCGGTGGCTGTCGCGCTAAAGGAGGCCGTGACTGGCGACGCTGCATTGGCTAAGGCGCTGGCGAAGGACGTGGCGGCCCAGCGGTTACTTTCATTTGTTGACACAGAAACAAAGTCGCCTCTGGAGTTGGCCGATTACGCCGAGGGTGCGTTTTCCCACGATCTGGCCAAACTCAGGCAAGCTGAGTTTCTTGTCGCGGCAATGGTGGAAGTCGTAGAGCAGATCCCCACTGGGGAGGTCAGGAGGGTTCCCACGGGCGAAGTCGAGCGGGTGCCCACCGGGAAAACGGAGACCTATTTTGAGGAGGTAGTGGTCAAACCCGGAGGGTTCTTCAGGAAGGCGGTCGTCGAAAAAGTCCAGCGCACCCGGCCCGTGCTCGTCAGTCGGCCAACCTATCGGGATGAACCCGTTTTTCGGGAGGAACGCAGGAAGAAGGTGGTGCCCGGCGTGGGAGGCTCTGCCCTTGTCAACGCGTTTGGCCGGGTCAAGACCACTTTGTCGGGTTGTTGGGTGGAGATTCCGCCCGGCACATTTCAGATGGGCGAGCCTGGCAGTGCCAAAAGGGTGACCATCACCCGGCCATTCAAAATGTTCTCTGTGCCGATGACGCAGGCTCTTTACCGGCACCTGGTGGGAGAAGCCCCAGCTCACTTCAAGGGCGACACGCGTCCGATGGAGAGCGTGAGTTGGTTGGATGCGGTGAAATGCTGCAATGCGTTTTCCTCGGTTTTGGGACTGCCCGCGGCCTACCGCATCCAGGGCGATGATGTGCGATGGAAGGGGTTGAACCCTCCCGGGGTTCGGCTGCCGACGGAGGCCGAATGGGAATATGCGTGCCGGGCGGGAATCACCGGAGACTATGCCGGAAACCTGGATGACATGGGCTGGTATGATGCGAACAGTGGGAAGCAGACTCATCCAGTTGGCCAAAAGAGGCCCAATGCCTGGGGCCTCTACGATATGCCTGGAAATGTCTGGGAGTGGTGCTGGGATTGGTATGGCGAGAATTTGCCGGGTGGGAATGATCCGGTTGGCCCCGCTTCGGGCTCGTACCGCGTGGTCCGCGGTGGCAGTTGGTACAGCAGCGCGGACTTCTGCCGGTCGGCGAATCGCCTCTACGACGACCCGTCTGGCAGGTACGACTACGTTGGGTTCCGGGTTGTCTTGGCCCCAGGTCAGCCATGAACAGACAGGCGAAGCTACCCGGAGCAGGCGTGGCGGCGCGAGCCGCATAGGAGCGCAGCCTTCAGGCGGCAGAAGCGTGAAAGCTGCGGCGAGCGCTGAGAATTGCCGGTGCCGCAGATCCTCAACCATGAGTAGAAAGAGACAGAATCATGCGGAGCAAAGGCAGGGCATAATAAGCAGGGCCTTATGATTCTGACCGGCCATGATTCTGTCGGTCTTCTGCGCTGGCACAAGTAACCCTCGTCGGCTGCGAAGATTTAACGCAGAGACGCAGCGCGGCCAAGCCGCAACCAAGACCAAATCGGGCTTAACGCAGAGGCGCAGAGGAACGCGGAGAAACGCAGAGAAGAAGAACTCTCTGCGAACCTCTGCGGCTCTCTGCACTGCTATCTGTGAGAATTTGCGCAGCCCGCG
>CAIWJG010000974.1 GCA_903912925.1 uncultured Verrucomicrobia subdivision 3 bacterium
AGCAGATGTGCCACCCTGAGCCAAAGCGGCGTCGCGGAGGACCTTGCCGCCGCACTCCAAAGTGCGCAATATCGTGCGCGCAATATCGTTGACCCGGCCGGGAATGGGGACCATGATCGGAAGGCAGCAATGAAACACCCTCTTGAGGTGAATCGGGTTGGGGCTGGCTCTGCTGATCGTAGGCGGAGCTCATGGATGGCGTTTACCCTGATTGAATTGCTGGTCGTAATTGCCATTATCGCGATCCTGGCCGCACTGCTCCTGCCCGCCTTGGCCAAGGCAAAGTCCAAAGCCCATCTCACTACTTGCATCTCGAACCTGAAGCAGCTCGGCCTTACCAGCATCATGTATCACGGCGATAACGCCGACCAATTCCCGTACTCCGGCCGCTACTGGCCGCAGATGCCGTTTGTGGATCTCCTGAAGCTTTACAGTCCCTACATCAGCACCAATAACCGCGGCTTCTTCCGTTGCCCCGCCGACCGCGGCCGCGGCTGGAACTTCGAATGGACCATTATTAATGGCGCCGCCTGTGGCATCTCCACCAACGACCTCCTGTTCCCGTGCTCCTATTACCACTATTACCAGTTTTACATGGCCGACGACGCCTCGCGCTTGGCCATGCGCAAGGTCTCCGAGGTACGCTACCCGACCCGGAAAGCCCAAATGTCATGTTTCGCTGCCAGCGCGGACAGTGCGGCGGTGGTTGGTCACGGCACCGAGGGCCTTTCGCTCATGTTTGTCGATGGTCATGCGCAGTTCGCCCGCTACAAGCAGTTGAATCCCGGTACTAGCAGCGGCTATAACCTGGACTGGACCGAGGGCGGGTTAAGCGGTGCTGACTTGCGCTAAGCCACACTGATCCCTTATGAACAGCAACCTCCTTGCGGCATTCCTCGCCGCCATCGCCGTAGGCGTTTCAGCGGGCGCCGAGCCATTGCTCACCCACACGGATGTCTTCACCTCCGGAGCCGATGGCTACCATACCTATCGCATCCCAACAATCGAGACGGCTCCCGATGGCTCGCTGATCGCCTTCGCGGAAGCCCGCAAGTACAACGCCGACGACCCCGGCTACGGCAAGCAGGAGATTGACCTGGTGTACAAGCGCAGCACCAACAACGGTGCCATGTGGTCCCCTATGGTCCTGCTGGAGCACGCGGGCGAGCTCTGGTCCGCCGCCAACGCGTCCACAATAGTGGATCAAACTAACGGGCGGCTGTGGGTCGTTTACATCCGCTCGCGCCCCGGCCGCAGCACCGACACTGCCCGGCCCGGCACCGACGACATGCAGACCATCGCACGGTGGAGCGATAACAGCGGTCAGACCTGGTCCGAGCCGGTTGATCTGACCGCGGTAGGCCGCGACATGAACGACAAGAGTTGGCGTGCCAGCGTGCCCGGCCCCGGCGGCGCCATTCAAACCTCCAAGGGCCGCCTCATCGTGCCGATGTGGAAGATGCCTCCCGCCAACTTTGCCATTTACTCGGACGACCACGGGCGCACCTGGCAGCGCAGCCAAGCCGTCCCGCAGAAGGGTGGCGGCGACGAGAATCAGATTGTGGAACTGGCTGACGGGCGCCTGCTCATGGACCTCCGCCAGAACGCGGGCGCGCACCGCTGGCTGTCAGAAAGCACCGACGGCGGCCAGACCTGGGCCGAACCCCGGCCCGGACTCACCGTAACGCCCGTCATGTGCGCGATCGAGCGACTCTCGCTCAAGGCTGCCGGCGGTGACCGCGACTGCATCGTTTGGACCGGTCCCAAGGGTCCCGAGCGCCGCAGGCTCGTGATCCGCTGGAGCGAGGACGAAGGCAAAACCTTCCCGAACGAGCGACTCATCTCCGATAACTACGCGGCCTACTCGGACCTCGCGATCCTCAAGGACCATACAATCGGCGTCTTGTGGGAGCGCGGCGTGGAGCAAGGCTACAAGTTCATCACCTTCACCCGCCTGAACCGCGAGTGGCTCGATCAGGGCAACCACCACCTGGTCATTTCGCGAGGCGAGGCCGCGGGCACTTATCAGGCCTTCACCGACATCTGCCGGCTCACAAATGGCGACCTCTTCTGCGTCTTCTATGGGGGCTATGGCCATGTCTCGTTGCCTCGCGCTGACTGGCCCAAGGGCGGGCGCATTTGCAGCGTGCGCTCCAAGGACGAGGGTCGCACGTGGAGTCCGCCACGTGTGCTCTTCGACGGCCCTTACGACGATCGTGATCCGCACATCGCGCAGATGCGGGACGGCTCCGTGGTCTGTAGCTTCTTCACCTACCGCCCCCAGCCGGGCGGCAAGATCCTTTGCGACACCTGCCTCGTTACTTCCCGCGACGGCGGCGAAACCTGGGAGACGGAGCCGCAGGTGGTGGCCGCCGACTGGCCAAGCTCCGCTCCAGTGCGCGAGTTGCCGGACGGGACACGCATCCTTGGCGTGTACACCGAGGAAGGCAACACGGCCTATGGCGGCATCATCCGGTCCACCGACGCTGGCAAGACCTGGTGCGCCCCTATCCCGATTGGCAAAGGCAGTGGCGTGCGTCTCGATGCCGAGACCGACTTTGTGCGGCTCAAGGACGGCACGCTTTACGCCGCCCTCCGCGGCGACCGTGTGAACATGCACTTCGCCACCAGTCCCGACGGCGGTCTGACGTGGTCACCGGTAAAGGACATCGGCTTCCCGGCGCATTGCCCGCACCTCACGCGTGTCAGCACCGGTGAAATTCTGCTCACCCACCGGCTCCCGCAGACATCGCTGCATGTCAGCCGCGACGAGGGCAAGACCTGGCAGGGTCCTTACCAGATTGACAGTGTGGGAGGTGCGTATGCTTCAACGGTCGAGCTAAAGGACGGTTCCGTGCTGGTGGTGTATTACGAGGAGGGCCCAGGCAGTGCCATCCGCGCCCGCCGTTTCAAGCTAACGGCAAGTGGCATCGAATTCCTGCCCCTGTAAGGCAGCCTCTCCAGCCTGCCGGTGCGCGGGACCGGAACATCCAACATCGAACATCCAATGGGGAAGGGGCTGGAGGGGCGCGGGGCTTTCCAGCCCCTTCACTTGCCACCGTGCCCGGTCCTTCGGCTTTCGGATTTCGGGCTTCGGATTTAACTTCCTCTTCCCCCAGCCAACCGCCCCTTGACACCCCCTCCGCTCAAGTCCGTAGCCGTCCCAGTTCAGCGCTCTTGTCTGGCCCGGAAGAAGGCTTGCGGTGCATCGGTCGTCGAAAAGTTGTAGTAGATAATGTAAGGGGAGGTGTTGGTCCCGACCGCCTGCCAGGTCTTGAGATCGATCGACCGCTCCAGGAAATTGGTGCGTCCAGGCGTAAAGGTCGCCGCGGCAAACGCGTAATCCCCGCGCTCGAGATAGACGCGGATCAAGTCACAATCGCTCTGTGACAGAAGTCTAGCCAGATTCCATTGCCCGCTAGCGGTGTCAACCCCCAGGAATAGCCCTCCTATCAAGATGCGTCCGTCGGGTTGCATGGCGATGGCCCGGACAGGAACGGGCATCCCCCAGTAAGTTCCGAGCCCGAGTCCTGGATCGAAGCACCCATCCACGTGGCCCTCGGCGTTGAACCGGACAATGTGCCGGCGCCAGTAGCCACCCACATCAAAAAAGTATCCGCCTGCAATGATCTTGCCGTCCGGTTGGCACAGCAGGGCGGAGATGGACGGGCCCCCAGGACCGGTTGCCCCAAAAGCATCTGGTTTGAAACCGTCATCCCATTGGAGATCGGTATTCAGCCGGAGCAGAGGAACCCCGTTGGAGGCGCCCGTGCGGTTGAGCAAGCCGCCTACGAGGATCTGCCCGTTGGGCTGTCTGACCAAACTAAAAACAGGGGACCGGTCCAATCCGGCTTCAAAGGCGTCATCCAGCCGGCCATCCGGCTTGAGTCGAAATAGGCCGGCAAAGTTTCCGCCGCAAAGCACGGTGTCGTCTGATTGGAGCAGGTAGGTCAGAATATAGCCATCAAACTGGTTCGTACAGACGAATGTGGGGTCCGGCGTGCCGTTGGTATTGACCCTCACGATTCGGGACACATCATCAATCCAGCTATAATAGCCAACCAGGAGCCGACCGTCGTCCTGCTGGGCCAGGGAATAAACAGTTGTATTCGTGCTTAACGCGGCGCTGGCATCAAAAGAGGCATCCACTGATCCGTCCTCCAGCAGACGTGCCAGGGCCCTCTGGGTCTCGCCCAGCAGACGTCCGAAGGCACCGCCGACCAGGACCTTCCGATCCGGTTGCTGCAGCAAGCATTGGACGGTTCCGTCCGTCTGCCCGGACGGGTTAAACGACGGGTCAACGGAGCCATCCGAGTTGAGGCGGGCCAGAAAGGAATTGGAGCAGCCACCAATGGTCGTGAATTCTCCCCCCACCAGGATACGGCGGTCGGCCTGCACCACCAGGGCGTCAACGGTGTCGCTGGCTCCCGGGCCAATTCTGAAGGAAGGATCGAACAGGCTGACCTGGCCAGAAGCTTGCGTCCAAGCCGCGAGCAAGAGCAGTCGCGCGAGACTTAGCCACCACCGGACGGAGCGCCAACCTCCAAACTGCTGCACACTCTGCACATCCTGCTTGTTTCTCGTTCGGTAGAACATGACTGAGCTTGTATTGACGGCGGAAGAAGTAAGCAAGCAGGAAGGGGAATCCAGGCAGGGGAATCCTCCTGCGACGCCAAACGGCGCGGGTTGTGCCATTCGTCATGGAGCCCCTGGCTGCCTGGCTTCAGCCAATGTCCCCCTTGACACCCCTGCCCAAGCCCGTAGCCTAGCCTCTGTGCTCAACTCCATGAAACCCAGATCCGCACTCACCCTGGCGTTCCTGCCTCTATTCATGCTGGCACCCTTGGCTAAGCCCGCATCCGCTGCGCCCCAACCGTTGCTCAGCAAGCAGCGGATGTTGCTTGTGCAGGGACAGCCGCGTTTCATCCTTGGTCTCTACGAGAACCCCCGCGACGACGCCCAGCTTAAAGAAGCGGTCGAGGCGGGCTTTAACCTTTTCCAATGCGGGCCATCGTCAGCGGAACTGGACCGGGTGCAGAGCGCTGGCGCAATGGCCTGGGTGAACGTGGGCGGCGCGCTGGATCTGAGCAGCGACACCGCTGCCCACGAGCAGAAGCTGGTCGAAACCGCCCGGCGCTTGTCGGGCCACCCGGCTCTGCTGGTCTGGGAAGGGCCGGACGAACTGCTCTGGAACAACTGGTGGGTCACGATGGAGCAGATCCGACCCGAGCTCGATGCCATGCGCGCGGCAGGGCAGGGGACTGCCGAACTAGAAGTTTTGGGCCGACGTGCCCGGGATTTGTTCGACCGCGGCCTCTATGCGGAGTTCGAGAAAGTGCGGGTTGAGTTCTGGCGCAAGGCTGGACGCCCGGCTCCGGCCGGCCAGTATCACGTTGACGATGCGTCCGACCGCGTCCGCAAGAGCGCGGACGGCATGACCGCCGGGATACGTGCGTTGCGCAAGGCTGACCCCAACCACGTGATTTGGCTCAACCATGCCCCGCGCAACTCCCTGGCTGACCTGCAGCGCTACAATGTCGCCGCGGATATGGCTGGCTGCGACATCTACCCGGTCCCGGCGAACCTCGCGGTCGGCCACAGCGACCTGCCCGATAAGGGCCTGACTTCCGTAGGCGCTTTCACGGAGAGAATGCGTCTGGCGGCCCCCGGGAAGGCTTGTGCGATGGTCCTTCAAGGCTTTGGCTGGCGCGACCTGAGAGCCAAGGTCAATGAACACGAAACGGCGGTCGGTATCGGCCGACGTCCGACCTGGGCCGAATCGCGTTTCATGGCCTATGACGCGATTCTGCACGGCGCCAATGCGATCCTCTACTGGGGCACCGCCTACATGAAACCGGCAGAGGGGGATGGCGCCGGGGCGAAGGTGCGACCCCCGCTCTGGTACGACTTGCTGCGCGTCGCCAGGGAACTGCGAGCGCTGGAACCGGCCCTTGTGGCTGCACCGCTCAAGCCCCCGCATCTCCAGCAGGCAGAAACCTACGGCTCGATTGACGGACAAGGGATCATCTGCACCGTGCGCCGCGTGGGGGAGGACTTCGTCCTGCTTGTGGTCAACGAGTCGGAGAATGGATTGGCCTTCTCGCTGCAGCAATTGCCCGCGAAACTGAATGGCCGCACGCTTTACCGGCTCTACTCGCACGAGGAGCACCCGATCGAGGGTGGCCGATTGACGGATGGGATAAAAGCCTGCGACGTGCATGTGTACGCGACTTCCCGCCGCTTCGAAGACCCGCAGGCCTGGCAAGGGGAGGTCAAATGAGTAGAGACTGCTTGCTAATCCAGAAACTGAAGCTCGCGGCCGCCGCTTGCGGAATCGCCGCGCTTGCAGGTGTCACCAGCCAGGGCCAGGTGCAAACCAACAAAGACGGCGCCATCATCTGGCCCGAGCCATTCCGCATCGTCTTCGAAAACACCCAACCGCTCAAGCACCCTCGCGCCACGCGCCTGCCGCTCTTCCTCTGGCCGGCCATGAACCCCGGACGGCTCACTGAGGAGCAGGCGCTGACGTTAGTGAAGCAATTGGATGAACGTGGTGTGGGCTTGGTTTGCCGCTGGGACCACGCACGTTTCCAGGATTCTCTCGCCGATGCCCTGCCGGTGGCCCGGGCGCAGCAGAAGCTGGGGCTGCCGGTCGCCATTGATGCGACGTCACTGCTCTACGCCTTCTTTAACGGCGACAAAGCCACCGCCCACATTGATGACAAAGGCGAGGCGTTCTGGGACACATCCTTCGCTGGCAAAGCCGACATGGGTTGCCCGTTCGCGCTCGACGGCCGCAAGGCCGAGATCCGCGGGCGCGTTGACCGCTTCGCGGAAGCCTATCGCGACGCCGGGCTGACGCCGGGCTTCGTGTGGGCCGACTGGGAGGTGGATGGCCCCATCGAGTGGAACGACGCCTGGGCCGCCTCCAAGCGCTGCAAGCGATGCCGCGAGCATATACCTGACATCGCGAACTTCCTCCAGTTCCAGCACGAGCTGCGCGCCATCCGCTCGGACCTGCAGCGCACCTGCTACACCGAACCGCTATTGCGGCGATTCCCGGGTTGTCTGGTGGGGAACTATGGCACTAATCCGCATGACGGTTTCCGTTATTGGTACGATTACTTCGAGACCGAGCAGGCATCCTGCCCGGGGCTGCATGAAGGACGCGCCCTCTACCGCCATTGGGCGAACGAGTTCGAGACTACCGGCTACACCTTCGCCATGCCCGTCCTGTACCCCTGGTCGCGGATGTGGCGCTGGTACGACTTCGAGGACCCGGACTACCGCTGGTTTCGTCCGATGCTGCTGGAAGGCTCAAGCTGTGCCCGCAGCACTCCGACCGGCATGCCCATCGTAACTTTCGTGCACTGGCACACCACCGTGCCCCCAACCCCGCCCGATCCGGCAATGAAGCAGTTCACCGTCGAGGGCTACCAGGAATTCCTCTGGCACATGCTGCTGCGCGGCGTCAGCACCTTCTATCTGTGGTGCCCCGCACCCGAATACGCCGAAGAGGTCAAAGCACTGTACCCGGTGTGGGCCGCGGCGCAGGAATATGGGGAGTTTCTCAGTAAAGGGCGCCCGGTCTCATTCGACGTCCCGGAGCGGCCCGGCACAGTGATCTCGGGCCTGAAGCTGAACAATCGGGTGCTGGTTCGCCGCACAGACTTTGGCTCCGCATCGGGCGAAGCGGTGCTGACCGTCAATGGCCAGGAACTGCGCGTGCCCGTGGCTAAGGGTCGCTGTCAGATCCTCGACCTCAAGTAGCCGCCGGCGTCAGCTTGGCAGCGATAAGAATGCGCTGACTGACGTCGGCGGCTACACCCTTTGGGCGAATCGTGCGGTATACTGCCAAGACCGCGGGATAGACGACACCGAGCAACCCCTCACCCCAGCCCTCTCCCCTTCGGAAGGGGAGAGGGAGCAGCCTCGGCAGCTTTGGGTGTAACGTATCAGCAATTCTCACTATGGGACGAATGGGACGAATGGGACGGATGGCGGATGATCATACGCGGCCTGGAACACCCTAAAGGGTGGACCCCGAACCTCCCAGACCAGCCAAAATGAGAACTGCTGGTAACGTATGCTGCGGACTCCTCAGTATGCGATATCAGGTGCGCCCCAGCTTCAGATTCGCTTGCCGCGCCGCTTAGCGCGTTGGGCCTGCTCTGCGGAGCACGATGACCCAGTCCCGAACTATGGGCGGGACCGGCGGCTGCCACTTCCCGTGCGCGTCGGCCTTGATTTCGCCCAGAGCGATTTCTTTCCCGGTGGACGGATTGAAGAGGAACCCCTGATAGGTCAGATTCGTTTCGAGGTTGGCGAGCTTGGGCAGGTTCCAGCTCGCGGGCGCGTAAATCAACCGCACCTCACCCGGGATGCCCGCGGCGTAGGGCTGGACATAGTCCTTTTCGCTCCAATGCGGTTCGGCCCACTCAGGGTGCGGTTCGAAGCGCCACCACTCGAAGCGCGTCAGGAGCGTTTTGCCCAAACCGAGCTGAGTTGAGCCGGGCAGCCGACAGGCTACGTTCCAGGGCGTATCTCCCCAGGATCGGCCATGAGGCGACGGTCCGAAGGGTTGCGGCTCGGTGTTCACCTGCCAGATGCCGTTCGCGCCGTAAGTGTGGCCGCCGGCCCCATTGAGAATATCGGCCCAGAACATCAGGCGCTGCACCTCTTCACGGCTCGCCTCCAGGATGCCCTCATAGCAAACCTCCGCGTTGACCACCGGCATCTTCGGCGTGCGCGCGAGCGAGCCCACGACCTGCCGCACCGTGCCGGGCAGACTGGTGCGATCTCCGTGGCCGGTCTGCAGCATGTCATAGTCTAGCACAGACGGGTCTTCGACTGCATCACGCGCATTGTTGCTGGGATGGATGCTGACCGGGTGGTGGTAAGGATCGGTCGCGCGCAGGTAGCGGCCGAGTTCCGTCCAGCCGCGTTTCTGAAGAGCGGCATCCTGATCCTTGTGGTCGGACAGGTAGTAGGGCATCGAGCCTTCGCCGGCGAGGCACCAGATGACCGGATAGGCGCCCCAGCGAGCGACCAGATTCCGCCAGTGTTTCTTCATGGCGGGCTCGCCATACATGGGCAGATGGTAGCCCCAGCAGCCGACAATGCAGGGAACCAAGCCCTTCTCGACCAGGTACTGAAGGCGCAGGTCAGCCGCATCGAAGTAAGCCGGGTTGATGCGCTGCTTCTCCTTGTCCCAGGGGAAACCCGCTTCATTGGCCCCGCGCGGGTCGAACTCGGGCATATCTGGATAGAGCCCGGCGACGATTTGGATCACCGTGAAGCCCTTCTGCACGCGGTCGGCGGTCAGCAACTGAAAGTCCTCCGGCCATTTGAGCCGTCCGCAAAGCCCCATCCACCAAGTGTCACCCAGCCAAAAGAAGGGCGTCCCATCGGCGTGCGCGAAATGCCGCTGATCGGCCGCGACGCGCACCGGGCCATGATGATAGAGCGGATTCGCCCCCGTGTAGGCGGTGACTTCCAACTCGCCTTGCTGGCCATGCAGGCGGCTATTATTTGTGTCGCTGCAGATCGTCCGGTAACGGAATCGCCCGGTGGTGTGAGGCGCGTAGCGCACGCGCCAGCTCTGGTCCCCAGCCCAGAAAGCCGGCACGCGTTGCTCCGACTTGTCCGGGGCGGTGATGAGGACGTCCAATTCCACATCGTTGAAGGGATCGGCATAAGCCTTTCCCGAGGACAAGGACCATTCCGTCACGCAGTGCGAAATACCCATGCGGACTGGCGGCGCCGCACCGGCGTCGGACTCGGTCGATAGAGCGGACAGGGCCCCCCCAAAGAAGATGAGACTGCACAGCCGGCTCGTAAGTTTCATGGCACCACTCCTGACTGCAAACCCCGGCCAAATCAAGCCTGAATGTCCGCGCGCCGTTTCGGTTCCGGATTCGCCCGGCTAGCGAGTGAGGCTACTGCGTGATGACGCGGAAGAACCTGGCGTTGGCCGCTCCTGAGGTGTTGGTGAAGGTGAAGGACCCGGTACCGGCAGTGTTGGTCTGCTCTGGTGTCCACTGGCTCAGTGGTTTCCCGGCATTCGTGGAGCTGACTAGTGCAAAGGGACGGCTGACTGGACCTGTGCCGCTGATGGTGGGCGGGTTGCCGTAGAGGATCGCCGTGATCCTGGCCGGCGTCGCTGCGCCGGTGGCAATATTCTCAAAGCGTACCTCATCCATGTACCATCGGTTAGAGGCGCCAGAAGCGTAAGTGAAGGTGATGATAGGCGCCGTCGAGGTATTGTTGATGATGGCGACGGGCGTCCAGATGTTGAGCGAAGCCTCTCGCTGAAAAGCGGTGGTGTCAATTTCCGTTCTAGGAACTTGGTTGGTATCAGCGAGGGTGCAGCCGCTAGTGGCGACGATCTTGATGTGGATGTCGGTGGAGCAGTTGTTAGTAGCGCCCTGAGATACATAGAGTCTATACACCCCAGTGCTGGTGCCGAGGATGGGCTTGATGGCCCAGGCGGCGTTGGTGCCACTGCCGTAATAGGTTTTGGTCCTGGCCGCCCCAGAGGGCACTGCTGATGAAACGGTTCCGTAGGAGCCTATGGTATCGAAGCCGTAGGGACAAGAAAATGCACAACTGTTCGGGCTGTCACCGACGTGGCTGGTGACGATGACATCTTCGGCTTGGAGCGATGTGGTAACGAACGAGATAAGGGCCAGCACCGAGAGGAACAGCCCGATGATGGAGGGAGACTTGGAATGTTTCATGAATAGTATAGTTGGTTGCAATACGTTCTTGTTAACTGTGGAAAAACCATTACGACCCAGACGATTGTGATCTTGATATAAGCCAGCCGGCTGTCAACGGAATTGTTTTGCGTTGTTTTGCGTTCAGGCAAGCAAGGGTATCAGTTAGTGCTTTCTTTCTGCGAGCGGCGGGCTGATGATTCGGCTCGCGGATCAACATCTCAGTTACCATGATCAATCAACAGCTTTGTCCATTCTGCAGTACCCCGGCCATGATCGGTTGTGAGCACTTGGCGGTAGCGGCTGAAGGTCGTTATTTTGTTCGGCGTTGCGTTGAGTTGTGCCAGGGCGAAAAGCAGTGGGGCCTGTTACGTCAGAGCCGCCACCAACGTGGGCTGGCCAGCGGGGAATGGTCTCCGGAACGGGAAGATTATACCTGGTTGGAAACGGCCTTCTGCGACGAGTTCCTCAAACGGCTCCGGTGGTTCGGGGGCATGGAATACGAGTGGCGGTCCGGGCCAAAGGGGGCGCAAACCGGGTTCTGGGTGCTGCTGTGGTCGAAAGACCCGCAGCGGCTCTGGTGGGAGTTGCTCGATGAGTTCGAACGGCAGGCCCGGGAAGGGCGGCCCAGGGGAGGGGGAAGTCCGAAGGCCGAAGTTCGAAGGCCGAAAGCTGAGCCGCGGAGCCAGAGCTCGTTGCGGCTCTGAAGGTCAGGATTGCGGCAAGGGCAAGCGGACCGTTAGACTCGGTTAATGATTCGCAACGTTATCTTCGACTGGTCGGGCACGCTGGTGGACGACCTGCCGGCGGTCTGGGAGGCGACCAACTACGTGCTGGCGCAGGCCCAGCGGCCGGAGATGACCCTGGAGCAATTCCGGGCGGAGTTCTGCCTCCCCTTTACCGTCTTCTACGACCGCCACACCCCGCAGGTGCCGCTGCCGCAACTGGAGGGCTGGTTTCATAGCCGGTTCCGCCAGGTGCAGGGTTCGGTGTGCGAGCTGCCCCACGCGCGCGATTTCCTCGAGTTCTGCCGGGCGAGCAAACTGCGCATGTTCGTGCTCAGTACGGTTCATCGGGATCACTTCGCCGTCCAGTCGGCCGCTACGGGTTTCGGTCCTTACCTCGAGAAGCTGTACGTAAGCGTCATGGATAAGCGCCAGAAGATCCACGAGCTACTGGAAGAGAACGGCCTGGTGCCGGAGGAGACGCTGTTTATCGGCGACATGCAGCACGACATCGAGACGGCGCGGCACGGCGGCATTCATTCGTGCGCCGTGCTCACCGGCTATAACACCCTGGAGCAACTGCGTGTAGCGGAGCCGGACCTGATCGTGGAGCACCTGCGGGAGTTGCGCCAAGTGCTGGAGCAGAACCAGTTTCACCTGAAACCGCAGGCGAAACGATGCGAGGCCAGCCATCCGCCCATCTCGACCGTGGGCGCCCTGATTTACAACGCGGCGGGCGAGGTGCTGATGGTCCGCACGCACAAATGGTCGAATCTTTGGGGCATCCCCGGCGGCAAGATCAAATGGGGCGAGACGGCGGTCGCAGCATTGCGCCGCGAGATTGAGGAGGAAACTGGCCTCGCGGTGACGGACATCGAATTTGTGCTGGTGCAGGACTGCATTCATTCGAAAGAATTTTATCGCGATGCGCACTTTGTTCTGTTGAACTACACGTGCCGCTGCGCGGGTCAGCCGGTGGTGAAGCTGAACGATGAGGCGCGCGAGTTTCGCTGGGTAACGGGGGCACAGGCCTTGGAATTGCCGCTCAATCAGCCCACGCGCAAGCTTCTGCTGACGGCAGCGGAGCGGAGACCGTAAGGAAGAGAGCATGTCTAAGATTACAATCGTTGATTTGGAAGTGTTTTATTGTGTTGGGGTTACGGATGAAGAGCGGGCCCAGCCGCAGCGGCTGCTCCTGACCGTGGATATGAGTCTGGACTTTTCATCCGCCTCGGTCAGTGACCGTATCGAGCGGACGATAAACTACCAGAGGCTGGCCGATGAATTGCTGAGTTTCGGCGAGGGGCGAAGCTGGAAGCTGTTGGAGAAACTGGTGGCCAAGATCGCAGAAAGGGTCATGCTCGAATATCACCCTGACTCGGTCCTGGTGGAGGCAAAGAAGTTTTCGATCCCGCAGGCGCGCTTCGTCTCGGTGAGCACCGGCCAGACCAAGCCAACGCGGTAGGGCGGTCAATGGGGCGAACCCTCACCCGGGGACGCCGGTGATGTAGGTTTGCAACTGGCTGATGGCGCTTTGCTGGGCGGAGATAATCCAGTTCACCAGGTCCCCAATGGAGACGATGCCGGCAATCCTGTCGCCGTCCAGCACCGGCAGGTGGCGGAAGTGATGGTCGGTCATCAGCCGCATGCATTCCTCCACGGTGTGGGAGGGGGTGACAAGAATGAGGTGGCTCGAAAGAATCTCCTTAACCGCCGTGGTCTTCGACGCCTTTCCCTTGAGCATGACTTTGCGGGTGTAATCGCGTTCCGAAATGATGCCGACCAGCTTGTCACTCTCCGTCACCAGGAGCGCGCCGATGTTCTTGTCCGCCATCATCTGGATGGCCTCGAACACGGTGGCGTCCGGGGAAATAGTCCAGGCAGTGGTACCTTTGTGGCTGAGGATTTCGCTGATCGTGGCGTTCGGGTTCATTGCGACCCTATCTTATCACGTGCAGGAGCAAACCGCATCAAGTTTTTTCCCGCGCCAGGGCTCCGAGCAGCGAGGGCGAGCGTTCCCGCGAGCCCTGATTCTCAAAGAATCTGGAGAAGCTTGGGCTCGCGAGGACGCTCGCCCTCCCTGCGACGTGCCGGCGCTCTTGACGGCATCTGCACTTGCGCTAACGGTCCAGTTGCGCCAGATTAACCGGAAAGCAACCTGGAAGTCTATGTCACTAGAATTAGAACTGCAGCAGTACCTCAAGGAAATCAAGCTCAAGGACGGTTCCAAGTGCAGCTTGCGTCCGTTGCGGAAGGATGATGAGAAGAACTTCCACGAGTTCTTCCTGGCTGTGCCTGAACCCGAGCGGATGTTTATCAAACACCGCGTCACTGAGCCGCAAACCATCCGGGATTGGTGCAAGAATATCGACTTGGGGCGCAACCTGCCGCTGCTGGCATTGATGGACGGGCAGATTGTCGGGGTCGCTACGTTGCATCAGCAACTCGGCGGCTGGAAGCGGCACATTGGGCGGGTCAGTGTGCTGGTGCATCCGAAGTATCGCGGGCGCGGCCTGGCGCGGGCGCTGGTCTCGGAGATCGTCAGCATTGCGCGTGAATCAGGACTGGAGAAGGTCGAAGCGGAGTTCATTGGCGAGCAAGAGGCTGCTATCAAGATGTTCGCTCTGCTGGGATTCAGCAACCTGGTCCGGCTGGAGGGTTACGTTAAGGACATGCAGGCCATCGACCATGATTACGTCCTGATGGGCCTGCAATTGAAAACCGACGAGGAATACGCAGGCGTGGGATGACCGCAGATGGCGCCGGAGATCTGTCCCAACTGCGGCGCGGAAGTGCCGCCAAAAGCCAGGGCTTGCCCGGAGTGCGGGGCCGATGAGCAGACCGGCTGGTCGGAAGAGGCTCGTGTGGGTGGACTGGATCTCCCAGACGAGAACTTCGACTACAACGATTTCGTCAAGCGCGAGTTTGGCGGCAAGAGCGTGGTGCCCCGCGGCCTGCACTGGTTCTGGTGGGTAGTTGGATTGGTGCTCTTGGTTGTGATCCTCACTTTCTGGCTGCGATAACTACTGCGCCTGGGTACGGTAGAAACGGACCGGGTCGGCGGGCTTGGGGACGCCAAATGGCTGGGTGTTGTTGGTCAGGCTGACGGTTGTCACCGGGAGCCAGAGGGCCTTCGTGTCAACATTGGTTGCGGTTTGCAGCACGTATTGAACTCCAGCCTGGCCGTAGAGCACGAAATTGATCACCACGCCATTGCTGGCCTGCAGGCTCAAAGTAGAGGGCCCCAGTTGGAATTCGCGAATCCGATAGAATGCCGGCTCTGGTCCAGAATTGGTGACACTGAAGTACATCCAGGAATTCGCCAGCA
>CAIWJG010000975.1 GCA_903912925.1 uncultured Verrucomicrobia subdivision 3 bacterium
CCGCGCGGTAGAGGGTGGGTTCATCGAAGAACGTCTTGTCAATCGTGGTGCCGAAATGTTCGCGGAACCGGTCGTAGTAGGCCTGGTGCGTGATTTGAATGAACCGGTCGGTGGCGTCCGGATCCAGGTAATCGCAGATGGGGTCGCCATCCCTTACGCACACAAAAGCCATGACTTTCCACTTGCCGGCGGGCACCGTCCAATCGAGGCGCCCTTCGCGCACGGTGTCCGACAGCTCCAAACGCTCCAGCGTTGCAGTGCGCATCGCGACGAGGGCGGCGAGTTGGCCCGACGGGAGGTTCGTCTGGAACCGCGCCGGACCAGTGATCTCCCATTCGCGCTTGTCCAGCCGTTTGATCGTCAACTCCGGCCACCGCTGGGCAAAGAGACTCGTGTCGCTCGAATTCTGCGAGCCCGCCGAGCCGCTCGGGAAGCCGTATTCGTCGTAGAGCGCCAGAGTCAGCCCGAGTGATTTTGCCTGGTCGAGCGCTGCGCCGTAGATGGCGAAGTAATCGTCACTCAGGTAGGCCGGCGCAAAACTCTTCCCAAACGGGAGGATGCCGAACCCGCCATATTTGCTGAGGTCACGCGCCAGGCGCATTTGCTCCCGCACCGTTTCGTCCGTGACGGGCGTATTATTCCAGAACCAGAGCGGGCGCGTCCAGTAGCGCTGCGGCGGCTCGGCAAAGTCCTTCCGCAGAGTGGGATCAGAGGCTTTCACCTCTCCTCGCCGTTGGGCGGAGCCGGCTGCGGCCGCAAGGCAACCGCCCGGCCAGGTTAAACAGCAGAGCAGTGCGACACTCCCAAGGGAGGATAGTATCGGGTGTTTCATGGGTATGGGTGTAGCTTCAGGGAGGCGTCACGTCAACGATGCTGTCCAAAGTATCGGGGAAACGTGAAACGTGAAACGTGAAGGAAAGGCGAATATGGGAGATGGAAGGTTGCCAATCTTTTAGTCTAACTGAGTCCGAAGAACTGCTTGATGCGAAGGGCCATTACCGAGCGTGTTTCCGGCGCGGGACCGCGAGCGGCTTGGGCGGCCATGGCGGTTCGCCGTCCCTCGGTTCGCTTTTCCAGCACCGCCGCCAATGTGACGGCCAGCTCGGCATTGGCCTTCAGTAAACCCGCAAAGTCCTGTTTCGACACCCGGAGCACCTCCACATCGGTTTCGGCCGTTACGGTTCCGGAGCGCGGTTCGCCGGTAAGCAGCGACATTTCCCCAAAGAATGCCCCGCGGCTGAGATGAGCGGCGGTCACCATTGGGCCACCAGCACCGGCGACCAGCACCGCGACCCGGCCCTCGCGGATAATGTAGAAAGAGTCGCCAGCTTCGCCCTCCACGCACAAATTCTCACCCACAGCATAAAGATGCAACTTGGCGGCGTTCGCCAGTTTTTCCAGTTCCTCAGCCGACAGAGATTGAAACAGCTCTACGCCCGACAGCAACTGCCGGATAATATTCTCCCCTGCAGCGTGTTGGGTCGCCTCGTCCGCCAACGCATCCCGATGCCGCACATCCCGGATCGGGTACGGAATGGAAATCCCATGGCGCCGGAAGGCGTACCAGATGCGGTCCATGACACCGCTCTGAATCGGATCAAGCAGGGCGTAATCATCGAGGAAGAATTTGATGGTGAAGTTCACGGCGGAATCCCCATAGCCGACCAGGTAAACGGATGGGGCCGGGTCTTGGCACACCCCGGAGGCCTCCCGGAGCACGCCGAGGATGACGGCGCGCACTTTGTTCGGAGGGGTGTCGTAGCTGACGCCGACGTGGAGAAAGCAGCCGTGACTGCGGGACGGGCGCGAGTAGTTGATGATGGACTCCTTGGCGATGGCGGAGTTGGGGATCACGATGTAATCATTGGTTTTGGTTTTGAGGCGCGTCGCCCGCCAGGTGGTGTCCACCAGGATGCCGGTGTGGCCGCCGACGGTGAGCCAATCGCCGATGTGGAACGGCCGCTCGGCATTGAGCGCGAGCCCCGCAAAAAGGTTCCCGAGCGTGTCCTGGCTGGCGTTGCCGACAATGTAGCCGACCACCAGGGAGGAGACGGCAAACACATTCAGGTTTACCTGCGGAAAGAAGGCGCGCAGGATCAGGAAGAGGGCCAAGAGCGCCAAGCCCAGGCGCCCGAGGTCGCGCAAGACCAGCGGCACGGGCGGCTTTTGGCGCCATCGCGTCAGCCAGTCAAGGAAGAGCAGGTCGAGCAGCTTGAGCGCGATAACCACCCCCAGGAAAACCGCCGCGGCGCGGAACGCGTCCCCCACGTAGTTGTGCATTTGATCGAGCAGCGGTCCCAGGAAGCACACCGCGAGCGTGGCGAGAACCATCAGGTTCAGCGACACCTGGATTTCGCGAAACCCGCGTCGGCGGCCCAGGAACCGCTGCGCCACAGTGAAGCAGAGGTAAATCACCAGCAGCGCTCCGAGCCTCAGGGCGGCATTCTTGAGATTGAATTCCGGGAAGCCCGTGGTCGGGCTCGCAGAAGCAAATAATGTCATGGGCTCTTATTAACAGTATCGAGGCCAGTGGGCAACCATGCGACTTTCGCCACAGCGATTTCGCCAGACGGTCTAGATCCCTGCGGAGAGCAGGCGGTCTATCTTTTGGCCGGGGGGCAGACCTCCGGCTGGCGATCCGGTCCCTTGGCAACGACTTCAACCTCTCCCCGAGCCGTTACGTCTGGAGGGCGGTGGCAAGCGAAGCGCGACACCGCTTTCCCTTTACGCGGAACGCCTTCGATGTAGTCTCTGACCATGCAGCCGGACGAAATTGTACCTGAGATCCAGTCGGTGCCGCCGGAAGGCAAAACGCCGTCGCCGCTGCGCTTTGCCGTCGCACTCCATAAAAAGCCCGAAGGAACCACCCCATGATTGCCATCATCGAACCCACCGCAATGAAAGCTAGCGCCCCCCTTTACCACCTCAAGATCGTCTTGAACGGCACGAAGCCGATCATCTGGCGCCGGCTCCAAGTGCCCGGCAACGCCAACCTCGGTTGGCTCCACGCCGTCCTCCAGGTGGCGATGGGTTGGACCAACAGCCACCTCCACCAGTTCCGGGTCGGTGAACTGCTCTACTCAGACCTGCGCCACAATTCCCCCGAGTTTGAGGGCGACCCGGAGATCCTCGACGAGCACAAGGCGACCCTCCAGCAAGTCGCTCATCAACAGAAGGACGTGTTGGGCTACGAATATGACTTCGGGGACTCCTGGGACCACCAGATTATGGTGGAGAAGATCCTGCTTCCCGATCCGGATGCCGCCACGGTGGCGCTGTGCCTCGACGGCGCTCGTGCCTGTCCGCCGGAGGACTGCGGCGGCCCGTGGGGTTACGACAACCTGCGCAAGATTCTACGGAACCCAAAGCACGAAGAGCACGAATCCATGAAGGAGTGGCTGGGCCGCCCGTTCGATCCAGCAGCGTTCGACGTGGAGAAGGTCAACCCCTGCCTCCGAAAGCTGAAATGGCCTCGCATCCCGGAGAGTCAACTGCGCAAAGTGCTCATGGCACGGGACGATTATGACGAATAGCACAACTCTTTTGCGGTGGCAAGCGAAGCGCGCCGCCGCTTTAGCTTTTAGCATAAACGTGTGAGAACAAAGACCAACAGACGTGCGGACGACATGGCTCCAGGGGAAGCCAAAGCGGCGTCGCCGTTGCGCTCTGCCGGCGCACTCCAAAGAAGCGACGGGCGACGGACCATTTGAGATTTATGAGCCACACCGAAGATCATCGTTGGGATTTAAGCGAAGACGAAGACGGCTATCTGCCCGAGTGGGACGTGGCGTTCGAGCAGAAGATGGAAGAATGGGCGGCGCGGGACTGGCAGCAACTGGCTTTCCCGTTCACGGTTACGCGCGAGGAGGACGACGACGATGCCTATTTCAAAGAGGGCGTGGCGAAGGCCACTTTCCGGCTCGGCCACAAGATGGAGGTCGTGGGTCTGTCGGAAGAGGACATTGACCGGGGCATCATGGTCCGGGTCCGGGAAAAGAAGCAGGCCGGCTACGTGCCGATGTGCGACCTGGAGGTGACTCCCAAAACGGACCCGAACTTCTGGCCCGTGCGGGAATACGTGGTGTGGTTTGCCAACCGTTGCTGATCGCATGAAAGCCTCACCTGTCGGACGCTGGCGGATCGTGGCTATGGAGCAATGGGACCAGGACTACGTGGACATGGATTCCCCCGGACACATCACCTTCAAGCAGGGCGGGACGGGGCAACTGCATTTCGGCTGCGTGGAAGCTGAGCTGGATTGGCGGTTGGAGGCGGGCACGGAACGGGTGGAGTTCACCTTCTCCGGCTTTGACGAGGGGGACGAGGTGGCCGGCCGAGGCGGAAGGCCCCCAGTTGACAGGCCGGCTCCTCTTTCACCAGGGCGACGAATCAGGGTTTGACGCGACCAAAGGAAGTGGATGAACTCACCAAAGACTGAGCCTTTCGCTTGGCGGCGGCATTAGCCGTCATGAGATACCGTTGTCCGGCGATTTGCGCGCCAGAAGAACTGATGGGAAAGTAAGAAAGATGAAAGACTCGATTGTCCAGGAAGTGCGCAAAGCGCGAGCGGAGCTGTTTGCCAAGCGGGCCATGATCTGGCCACGTTGGTGAAATAACTCCATAAGCGGCAAGCTGTCTCAAAACGCAAGGTCATCAAGCTGCCCCATCGACACACGGCTGCCGCCTGACCGGCGCAAACTCTCAGACGCACTGAACGAGAAGCAGAAGCGGGTTTTTATTATGAATCTGCTCCAGGAAATGTGGCGGGACGGAACGATCCGCCACGAAGGGCCGAAACGCGGAGGACGGTGGGTTTTGGCTAACGCATCCCCGGAAGCTGTAGCATCTAGCCGGAAAACGGGGGCGGCTAGCCAAACCGGCAAGAAGGACTCGGAGCATCTCAAGCGGCATTATCTGAGC
Source organism: uncultured Verrucomicrobia subdivision 3 bacterium (assembly GCA_903912925.1). Taxonomy (GTDB): domain Bacteria; phylum Verrucomicrobiota; class Verrucomicrobiia; order Limisphaerales; family UBA8199; genus PALSA-1440. The sequence goes on from CAIWJG010000975.1 coordinate 4,921, forward strand.
GATGATGCCGAGCCGGCCGGGCGCAAGGCTTTCTGCAAGCCGGACGAGCAGCCGAAGATTCTCATCGTCACCGAGAAACTCCTGGCCGGTTTTGACGCGCCGATTCTCTATGACCACCCAGCAGGCGATGGATTTGCTGGAGAAGTTGATCGCCCGGTTGAAGGTGGCCGAGAAGGACCGCGACGCCACGGGGCTATCGCCGGAAGCCTTCGCCGTGTTCTACGTGCTCATGAGCGATGGGGTGGAAGACCCGCTTAAGGCGGCACAGGCGGGCGAGAGCATAGAATGCTTGTGCCGAGGGGGCTGCGGGGACATTCTGGCTCGGTTCAAATTAAAGTTAGCGTGCACATGCTTGCGTCAGCGTTCAGGGGCGCGACGGTTTACGCGTATATAAGACCACACCTCACGCACCCCTGGCGCTGTTTGGGTGGGTGGATGAGAAAGCAGAGGCGGTCAAAGGGGATGTGTCCATTCCCGGTCTGCTCAGCTACCTGGTGTACAAAGATGCCAGCAAGCCGATCCAGGGCCTGAATGAATTCAGGCCGGAAGACCGCCCGCCGGTGAATCTCTCGTTCCAGTTCTACCACATCATGGTAGCCGTCGGCTTCGGCATGATCGTCGTGGCGGGGCTGGGTTTTCTCTACTTCTGGCACGGGTCGCTCTTCGAGCAGCGCTGGCTGCTGTGGCTGCTGGCGTTATCGGTGCTGGGGCCGCAAATCGCCAACCAGGCCGGCTGGTTCGCTGCCGAGGTCGGCCGGCAGCCGTGGCTCGTCTATGGCCTGCTGCGGACGCCGCAAGGACTGTCGGCCGTGGTGAAGGCCGATGCGGTGCTGACGGCGATTGTGCTGTTCAGCCTGGTTTACCTGCTGCTGTTCGCCGTCTTCCTCTACCTGCTGAATGACAAGTTTCAACACGGGCCGGACGCAGCGGATCTCCTGCCGAGCGGGAAGCTGGCAATGCCAATAAGCGAGAGTTAAATGGGTTACATGAGTTACATGAGTTAAATGAGTTACATGAGTTAAATGAGTTACATGAGTTACATGAGTTACATGAGTTACATGAGTTACATGAGTTACATGAGTTACATGGGGTGGTGTGGAGCGCTGTGGATATGAACTTGGGGGCGCTCGATCTCAACACCATCTGGTTCATCCTCATCGGGGTGCTGTTTGTGGGTTACGCCATGCTCGACGGGTTCGACCTGGGTGTGGGGGCGCTGCACCTGTTCACCAAGGGCGACGAGGAGCGGCGCGTCATGCTCAACGCCATCGGGCCGGTCTGGGACGGCAATGAAGTGTGGCTGGTGACCGGCGGCGGCGCGCTGTTCGCGGCATTCCCAAACGTGTATGCGACGGTGTTCTCAGGCTTCTACCTGGCCTTTGTGCTCTTGCTGGTGGCGCTGATCTTCCGCGGGGTGGCCATCGAGTTCCGCAGCAAGCAGCCGATGCGCTGGTGGCGGCAGATGTGGGACATCAGCTTCAGCGCCGGCAGCATCCTATCGAGCCTCCTGATTGGCGTGGCGATGGGCAACATTGCGTGGGGCATCCCGATTGATGAACGGGGCGAATTCGCCGGCACCTTCTGGAGCCTGCTGCATCCCTATGCGCTGCTGCTGGGGGGCACGACCTTGGCCCTGTTCATGATGCACGGGGCGATCTATGCGCTGATGAAGACCGAAGGCGCGCTGCACGACAAACTGCGCGGCTGGATCAATCAGTGCATCATCTTCTTTATCATCTGCTACGCGGTGACGACGATGGCGACGCTGCTCTACGTCCCGCACATGGCAGCGCGGCTGCGGGCCAACCCGTGGCTGTTCAGCATCGCGCTGGCGAACATGCTGGCCATCGCCAACATCCCGCGCGAGATTCACCGCGGCAGGGACTGGCAGGCCTTTCTCTCCTCCTGCACTGTTATGATCACGCTGATGGGGCTCTTCGGCCTGGAGATGTTCCCAAACCTGGTTTGGAGCCATCCCAATCCCGCCCACAGCCTGGACATCTACAATGCGGCCTCCTCCGCCAAAACGCTGGGCATCATGCTGATCATTGCGGCCACTGGCGTGCCCGTCGTTCTGGCGTACACGGTGAGCATCTACTGGATCTTCCGGGGCAAGGTAAGGCTCGACCGGATGAGCTACTAATGCGTTGGTTGGTTAGATGGGGTACAGGGGTCACATGGTTACAAGGGTTACATGGTTACAAGGGTTACATGGTTACAAGGGTTACATGGTTACAAGGGTTACATGGTTACATGGTTACAAGGGTTACAAGGGTTACATGGTTACAAGGGTTACAAGGGTTACAAGGGTTACAAGGGTTACAAGGGTTACAAGGGTTACAGGGACGAGTGGCGCACAGCAACCATGCAACCATGCAACTCATGTAACCATGCACTCATGTAACCATGCACTCATGCAACTTTGCAACGGTAGCAGGCTCTCCTACCGTGCCTGCTTGCGGGCGGATTTGTATTCGGCCAGCACGGCGAAGAACTTATTCACATCGGGGTCCAGCGGGTTCAACAATAGCCGCTGTTTCATCCGGAGTGTCTCCAGTTCAGTGGCGTCTTCCTGTTCGGCCACGTAGTAGATCGCTTTGCCGTGATCCCCGTAAATCGCGTAGCAATACCAGTTCATCATGAACGGCTGGCCGCTCTTGCGGTAGTTCCAGGTCTGGCCGTGGAACACCTCGCGGTTGAGCAGCTTGTCCCCGAGCGCGCGCAGCAGGTTCCGGTCGGTATGTTTGCCCTGCAAAATGCGCGGCGTCTTGCCCGCAATATCCGCGCGGTCGTAGCCGGTGATCTTCATCCACGCGCGGTTCACATAGATAATGCGCGGGCCGGCCGGCCCCTCCAGGGACACATCGGTGACCATGATCCCCCGGTGCAGATTTTCCAGTACTATCAGCCAGTCAAATTTCAATTGCATATAATGCGTTCGTTACGATTTGCGATTTACGATCCAGGGCTACGGTGGCGCGCAGCACTCGTGGTTTCAACTGCTGTTTTCAAATTCATCTGCTCATCCAGCGAGTTTCAAGTGCGTGATGCGGAAGACGGCGCCCCGCGGTTCGTTGGGCAGGCATTCAACTTCCCAGCCGTGGGCGAGGACGATCTGCTGGACGACGGCCAGGCCGAGGCCGGTGCCTTTCGGCTGAGTCGTAAAGTAGGGCTTGAAGATTTCAGTGCGGCGGTCGGGAGGGACGCCCGGGCCGTTGTCGCGCACATCAAGCCAGGCCTCGGTGGCATTGCGCTTTTCCGCGACGATCTGGATTTCCCCGTTGCCCTCGACGGCCTGAATGGCGTTGAGCAGCAGGTTGAAGAGCGCCTGCCGAAGCAGTTGCTCGTCAGCCTCAATGCTGAGCTGCTCGCCCTTGACTTGCAGGCTGATCTTTTTCTCTTCCAGGTCGTAGTTCAAGGTCCGGACGACTTCGTTGACGATTGAGCCGAGGGCCAGCCTGGCGCGGCGGACCTCGCGCGGGCGGGAGTAGTTGATGAACTCGTTCAATTGCGCCGCCACCTTGTCAGCCTCGCAGACGATCTCGCGCGATTTCTTCTGCGTCTCCTCAGGGGTCCCGGATTGCTTGGAGATCATCTGGGCGAGGCCGCGGATGATATTGAGTGGGTTGCGGGTCTCATGGGCCAGGCCGGCAGCGGCGAGGTTCATCTCCTTGAGATGCGTGTTCAGCTCGCTCGCCCGCACCAGGCGCAGTTGCAGCTCAGAGGATTTGGCGAGGTTGCGCCAGGCCAGGCCGGAACCGAGGGCGGCAACGGTTGTCAGCATCATGATGATCGTCCGCAGCCACCAATCGCGCGTGGCCGCGGCCTCCAGTCCTTCGGTGGACATAGTGAGCAGCAGCCCATGCAGGGTCCGCTTCTCGATCAGCAATTTGATTTCCTTCTCATCCAGGCCCACCATCCAGGGGGGGCGTCTGGAACGGCCCCTCCCCTCCTGGGGGCGAGCGTCCGGGCCACCGGGAGGGGGGGGGGGGGTGTTTCGGTATTTCGGTGTTTCGGTGACTTGGCTGCCAGGCGACCCCGGCGGCTCGGGCGGCGGAACGCGCCGAAGGGCCTCGCTCGCTTCGCCCATCCGGTTCGTGACCTCGCTCAAGGGGGGGGGGATGAAAGTGTTGGTGACGTCCAAAATGATCGGGTTGACGAGCGTGACACTGCGCTCGCCCCAATGCTCGCCGCTCTCGAAGAGTTGCTCCTCACGTTGCGCGTCCAGGGGTCGGCCGGCGACAAACAGAGGTGTGTTGTTGGCATCCAGCAGCGCGATCGTAATCAGCTCGCTGGACTTCACCAATTCATTGGTGCGTCCGTGCACCAGTTCGTTGAGAACCGGATCAAGGCGCTCGGGCGGAATCGCCCCGCCCCGGAACCGCACGACGCGCAGAATCGCACTGAGCGTGTTGGCGATTTCCTTGGACCGATTGCGCAGGTCGGTCTTGGCGGCTTCTTTGACCCGCAGGTGTTCCTCGACCTGCCAGCCGAGGACCATCACCCAGACAGCCAGGAGTAGTCCGTAAACGACTAAACTGCGGCGCGTCAGTTCCATTCGTTCCCCCGAACCGGTGTTAACAGGCCAGCATCGGGCCCATCAGTTAGTGCCAGGCGGCATGGGCGCCTGTTTGCTGGACTTGGAACCCGAACCCGGCGTGGTCTTCTTCTTGGGAAGCTCATCCAGGAACTTATTCAGCTCCTCTTCGGTCATCCCCTTGGCCGCGCCGGACCGGTCCCGCTCTTTGACCGTCAAGGCGGCCATTTCGGTCGGCGCTGCCACGATGTGCGGGGTCAGGAAGATGATGAGTTCGCTCTTGGTGTCACTTGTCTGCCTCCGCTGGAACAGATTGCCCAACAAGGGGATATCACCCAGAAACGGCGTCTTGGTGATGATTTCCCCCTTGGTGGTCTGCATCAAGCCGCCAATGACGACTGGCTGTCCGTCGGGGGTAAGCGCCACCGTATCGGCGGAGCGGATGTCGATGATCGGCGCGTTGATAGTCGTGCCATTCGCAGAGGAGGAAATGGGGATGCCCGGGCCGGGATCTATCCGGGATATCGAGGGCGAGACGATCATCTCCACCATGCCGTCAGCGGTGATGAACGGGGTCACCTTGAGGATCACGCCCACATCCGTGTAGGTCACCGCATTGATGGCGTTGCCGAAAGTGTCATAGCGCACGCTGGTGATCAGGGGGACCGATTGGCCGACCGTGATGGTGGCCGGCTGGTTGTTACGAGCGAGGATGGAGGGCCGCGACAGCACTTTTGCCTTGCCCGCTTGCGCAATGGCGTGGAGGGTCACGGTGTAGTCTTGACCGATGATTTGATAAATACCGTTGGCATTGCCGAAGGTAGAAGAGGCTCCGGGCATACCGAAAAAGTTCGTGCCCAGCGCCGTGGTGTTGGTCCCCGCAGAACCACCGAAGCTCTTGCCGTAGGTCGCGTCAACGCCAATATCCGAAGCGTCATCGTGCGTCACCTCAAGGAAGACGACCTTGATGAGCACTTGGGGTTTGGGGCGGTCGAGGTTGGTAAGCACCTGGGCCATGGATTTCGCCGTGGCCTCGTCGGCGATGAACACCACGCGGCGCGTCTCGGGGTCAATCGAGAAATAAGCGTCGCCGATGGCACTGTTGTTGGGATAGGGCCGCGCGGTGGTGCCGCCGGCGGTGCTGGCAGCGCTGCGAGCCGCGCCGCCGAAGCCTCCTCCTCCTCCTCCGCCCCTTTGTTGAGCGTCGGCGTGAAACGCCAGGCCCAGACAGAGACCCAGAATGCCGCTGAAATGCTGATGCCAGTTTGAATGTTGTTTCTTCATATTTGCCCCTCGTAGCATCGAACGTGAGTTCGATCATTATTTCTAACGTCCACGGTCAGAAACCGCCTCCCATACTGGAGCCGCGGCCGCCGCCCCCAAACCCCGAGCTCGATCCCGAGGTGGTTTGCTGGCTCTGCTGGATGCGCTTGTTCAAAGGATTGTTGTTCCCCAGCAGCAGGTTTTGGTTGTTGTTGTTGACGCGGGTATTCCGGTTGAATAGATCCTGCAGCGCCGCCTGGACATCCTGTGGATTGGCGTTCTGCAGGTCGTAGAATCCTACGACTTCCTTGCGCCCCTTATCGGAATCCAACTCGGTAACCATCTCCTCGATCTGCGGCATCAACGTCTTCGACGCCATGACAATGATTGACGACGTGCGCGGGTCTGGCACCGCCATGACCCGGCCCATCTTTTTCGTCCGCTCGCTGCCGCTGGCAGTGGCGGTTGCCCCTCCGCGGCCGCCCCCAAACTGCCCGCGCATGAAGAACGGCGTGTTGTTCTGGTTGCCGCCGGTGGCAGCCGTCGGATCAGGAAAGAGCGTGGCAAGCTGATCTGCCGTTTCCGCCGGGTCGGCGTTCTTCAGACGAAAGACGCGCAATTCGGTGACGTCGGTCACCTCCTGGTCAATTTCCTTCACCATGGTTTCGACGGTTGCCACCAGGTCAGCCGGAGCGCTGATTACCAGCGAATTGGAGCGGTCATCCCCTACGGCCACCACCTTCGCAGCCGCCGCGCCGCCGCCGCCAGCCCCACCTCGCCCCCCGCCAGCGGCACCGCCGCCACGGCCGCCGGGGCCGCCGCCGCCAAAACCGCCGCCCGTGAGCATGCTGATAATACTACCCCGCCCCATAGCCCCGCCTGGGCCGCCGCCTTGATTCCCGGCTTGCGCGGGAAATAGTGCGGTGATCAGCGTCGCCGTATCCTTGGCATCCGCGTATTTCAATGGAATGACTTTGATGGAGGAAACACTGGCAATGGACGTATCCAGTGCCGTAATGATCCTGAGCATGCGTTTGATATCGGTCCTGGTCGCCACCAGGATGATCGTATTGGCGCTTTCATTAGCCGTACACGTGGCCGTTGTCGGCAGAAGCAGTTCCAGATTGGGCACTAACTGGGTGACGCTGGCGTACTTAACCGGGATGATCTGGGTCACCACTTCACCACCCTTTACCACTTCTTCGGCGTTGTTGCCGACCTCGATAGGCGTATCGCTGATCTTCGCGGTATCCTGAGCGACGATGGTCAGGATGCGGCCATTGCGCACCACGGCGCACCCGTTCTTCTTCAGCGCCGAATTGAGCAATTCTACCGCCTCATCCTTGGTCAAATCTTTGCCCTGCAAATCAACGGTGCCCCGGACCTCGGTCTCTTTGTTAATGACAAACCCGGCCGCGTCGCTCAAGTAGTCCAGGACCAGGTTCAGGGGCGCGTTGTGGATGTTCAGGCGCAAACCGTTGGTGCCGAATTCCATGACCACCGGCGGCGCGGCGGTGTTGGCGGTCGCCACTGCATTGGTTCCACTGACTGCGTTGGTGCCCGCTAGGGAGTTGGTAGCGAGGTCCGGAACCGGCGCTGGCACCAGGGTTGTGGTAGCTGCGTTGGTGGCGGCTTCCGGTGTTGCGGTTGTTGCGAGTGGCGGTTGATCGGTGTTTGTTTGGATGGTCGTGGCCGGCGCGCTGGGCGTCGGTTCTGCGGCCAGGACCGGCATCTCTGTGGCCAGGCACGCTACGAGCAGCAAGTGATGGATGATTTTCATTGGGGATTATTCCTTTTCGCGTCGTTGCATCAGTTTCTTAAGAATGTCGCTAGCCGCACCGCCAGAGGCGGCACCGGAGCCGGTGGTGGTCGTGGCGGCGGCGCCCGTGGAGGCTGAACCGGGCGCGGATACATAGGACGTGGATTGGCCGGCCAGCAGCCAGGGACCGTCCTCCTCACGGTGCAATTGCGCGCCTACGCGCAACTCCAGTTCGTTGGTTCCGGATGCCAGTTTCACAGCGTTCGCCGCAATGTTGGTCACCTTGTAGCCGGCAATCGAGTCGGTCAACTTCAGCGCTTTCTTATACTCAGAACTCGTTCCGTCAAAGAACGCGAACGTGCCTTTCTCATAACTCATGGTCCCAACCAGCGTCAGGGAATCGACGCTCTTGGGCTTCGACACGACGGGCTGCACTCCCGGCCGGTGAGGATAGCGGTTGGGGTCGAAGATATTCCGGTCCACAATGACTTTGAAGGCGGCGTAATCCAGCGATATGGCGCCATTGTTCGTCCCGGCGAGGCCGTTGGTCTGCGCGCCATTGCTGTCCCGGCTAGCGTCTTTGGCCGACCCGGAACCGCCGTGCTGTTTTGACCTCGGGGAGCGCCGCCCACGAGACTTGCGATCATCACTCTGAGATCGGCTGGAGGCATCGAAGCTGTTAGCCTTGTCAGTGCGATCCCCACTTGCGGCCGGACTGTTCGACTGCGGGAGACCGTTGGTCGAAGCCAGTTCGTTGGGAGTCATCTCCTCGGGCTGGGCGGAGTCAGTGCCTCGGACCAGATCGTCGAGTTGGGAAAGGACTTGGGTGGCTGAAGCCTCGTTGGTCTGGGTGGAAGTATCCGATTCCTGCGCGGCAATCAGTTGGCCGCCCGCCAAGCTGAGCCCCAGGACGGCATACCGGGCGATGAGGCTGGTTGCCCTCCACCATCTCCCTCGATTGGCCATCAACTCCCGAACTATCAACTGAATCCCCACGTAGCATCGAACGTGAGTTCGATCATTATTTCTATCAACTATCAACTGAATCGCATGCATCAGGTTCATCGCTTTTGAGGGGTGAGAACCAGGCCGCTGAGTTGGAGGCCCATGGAAAGCTGCTGGCCTTCCTTGTCTCGCGCTCCCAGCTCCACCAATTCCAGTTTCAGGGCCATCGGATCCCGCTCCACGCTGTAGAGGAACCGGCTGAGCTTGCCCAGGTCGCCGGCAGCATCCACGCGGCATTCGAAGGTCATATAATCATCGCTGTCGTGCTTCCACTGGGGCGTAATCGCCGAAATCGCCACGCCGCTGTTCTGAGCCCACAGATCCACCGCCTTGAACACCCGCTGTTCCGCGGCCGAGTTGTTGTTGGTCAGGGTGTTGCGCGACATCTGTTCCCAGCGGCTGCGGATGCTTTGATTTGGCAGTTGCTCGCGCTGCATCATCGCGTTGGCCCGATCAATGTTCTTGTGCAGATCGGCGATGCGTGTCGCCCGCATGCTCCAGGCTTTCAGGAGGGGTGACAACACCAGCCGATCCGCCGCGAACAGGGAGACGGCGGCAATCGTGACCATGATGAGGAGCTGCTGACGGTTCTTAATTTGCATTCTGACCTCCTTGATTCCACTGGAAGCTGAACGTGAATTGCACCGCCGGCGGCTGACCCCGAGTCGGTCCCAGGGCCACCTCGCGGAATTGCCGGACCTTGCGCACGTTCTCGATGGTCTTGAGCAGCGCCTGGCGATCACGGGCGATGCCGGTGCACGTAACCGTGTTCAGGTCGCGGATCTCCACGGTCTTGGCGGTCACGCTGCCGTCTTCCGGGAATGCCTCGGTGAGGCCCCGCAAAATAGTCAGCCCGCGCACCGAGTCGTCGAACCAAAGGCGGTATTGCCGGATTTGGGTTTGCACGCCCTCCAGTTCGTGGACAGTTGGCTGGAGCTTTGCCCATTGCGACTCCAGCCCCCAGAGCTGGCACTGCTGGAAGAAAAACAGGCCACCGGCAAGGAGCGCAACTGCCGCAGCGGCCGAGATGGCTGTGCGGAGCCGGCCGGAAGAATAGCGGGCCGCGAGCTGCTGCAAGGGCGTGACTTTGGGCAGCAGGAACTCAAACAGCGAACGCCGTCCGGCCAACCGCCCAGCTGCCAGGCTGAACGCCGGAGACACCGCAACGTCCGGAGGAAGCTGGACGCCGAATTCATTGGCGGCGTAGCGTGCCGCGGCCTCGACCTTCAGGCCGGTCGCATCCAGCCTCAGCTCCATTTCATCCACCAACTGCTGGGCCAGGTCGCGCGGGCCGAAGACCCGGATTCGCCGCACGGTCTCACGCAGTTCCGCCGGCAATTGTCCGAGGGTGATGCGGGCCTCGCGCGCCACCAGGTCGGCGTGCAGCACCCGCTGGCTGCCCTCGGCTTCGAGCGCGCCTTCCAGCGCCCGCAGCGCCGCCACGCCGTCGCCGGCCGTAACCTGCAGCCCCACGTGGGTTTCGCCGATGGCCAGCGCCACCACGCCGTTCGAGGTGTCGGCCCCGGGCGGTTGCAACGCCGCGATGCCCAGCGAGAAGCTCACCGGCTTCAGCTTCGCCGCCCGCAGCGCCTGATCGAGTAGCACCAGGTGATTCTTCGGAATGCCGACCAGCGTTGCGTGAACTTTGCCCGACGGGGTATGAGAGCGGGAAGTAACGACGTGCAGCGTCTGCACATCGCACGGAAAGCTGCGTTCCGCCTCGATCTGCAGGAAGCTGGCGATGTCCGCCTCGGGCAACTCAGGCACCTCGATGTGAGTCGTCAGCGCCCACTTCAACGGCAGGCCCACGATGCAGTGGCGCTCGCGCACCCCCACGGCATCCAGGTGGTTGCGAATCTCCCGACCGACCAGCTCAGGATCATTGGTCAGGGGGTCGAGCGAGAGCGAGACAGAGAAGGACTGCTGGCTTTGCAGGACGCCATCAGTTCGGCGCAGGACAAGGCCATCCAGGCGGCCCCCGTCCAGCGCCAGCCCCAGCAGGGAAGACAGGCGCTTTCGTTTCAATAAGTCTGGTTTGGTCAATTTGATCATGACTGCTTAGGTGTGGGTCAGACCTCTGGTCTGACGGTTCGCGGAGTCTCCGACTCCGCGGCCCATGGGAGGGAGAAACTCCGGGCCAAAGATCCGGCTAACCGTCAGACCGGAGGTCTGACCCACGATTCGACCTGAATAGTTACGTTTGATCATGACGTTCCCTTCGCGGCGAGCTGGTTCTGGCGCACCTCTTTGCCCAGGGCCCACCCGAGATGGGTGAGGTCCTGGCGATACACAATCCGGGGCGTGCCGTCGCAGGTGTCGAAGACGAATTTCACCCGCCGATACCCACGACCAAAGGGACCGAGGGCCGCTATATCGGCGGTGAACTGGAAACTCTGCGTCGTGAGAAAGTCCCCAGCCTGAAGTGCCGTCAGCGCGTCCGGGTAGCCCTGGCCGAGCGCCTCAACCACCCACGCGATTGACGTCAGGTTATTCGGGTTGGATTGGCGATAGTTGACCAGTTGCTCCGCCACCCCAGTGTCACCCCCAACCAGGCAGGCCAACACCGCCGCGCTGGCGGTATTTATATTCACGCGTCCCTGAACGTAAGCGCCGCCGGTGGCAGTAAGGTTCGTGCCGATTTGCGCAAACTCGGCCGCTGCGAGGCCGCCGCTCTTCTTACTGCTCGTTACGTAGAACTCGAGTGGGCTACGGAAGGTAACAGGCGGACCATTGGATACCACGCCCAGGCTGCCGAGAATCTGCACGGTTCGGGCAGTGCCGAAGTTCGTCTGCAGCAGCGAGCTCAAGGGGCTGGGCCCGCTGCTGACGCTGCTAATGTTGACCCTGGCGGTGCCATCGCTGTTCGTATTCGATTCCCGGCTATAGACGGTGGAGTATTCCAGAACTCCGGGGTCGAGCATATTGTTCTGGTTGTCGTCGGTTTCATTCGGATCGAGGATGCCGTTGCGGTTGGCATCCTCACCTACCAGCGTGTCCATGCCGGCGCCATAGAGCAGCCGCAGCTCGTCCACGGTCTCAAAAGGCTCGCATTTGCACTGATAAGGCGGCTGCTGCATGGCGTAGTAGGTCGCAGTGGGACCATTGCCGTTGGTGTTCACCCAATCCAAAATGGCCTGCGTCAGATCCATCGTCATACGCGGCAGCCAGATGAACTGGTTGCTGGCGGTGACCGGGGTGCTGGCCGCCATGTTCAAGTTGAGCTTCGAGGCTTCGTCCACCAGCCCAAAGCAGATGCGGCCCGGCCCAACGGGATTATTGGTGTCCCGTCCAATCAGCCAGTAATGGGCCTCGCCGACCGGGACGGCCTGGCACAAGGAGCTGTCAAGGACCGGGAGAACGCCGTTGGAACCATTGGCGAACTGCTGGACCAGCAAATAGTTGACATAGCGGACGGCGCCATCGATCGCCTGATCGGCCGCCATCGCACAGACCCGGTTGTCCGAGGCGCGCAGTTCGAAATTCATCGAATGGGCAAAATACAGCGCGAGGCTCACCATTCCGAATGCGATCCAGAGCACAATGACGAGGACGGAACCCCGCCGAGCGCAGCGCAGACTCTGATTGTTGGCGCGGGCTCTCATTGCGTCGCCGTAGTAGTGAGGTTGGTGAGGGTCTGTGTGAACAGCGGGACAAGCATCTCCAACGGTTGCTGGTTGGCAATGGTCTCGCCTTGCTTGGCCGCGAGTTGTATGCGGATTCGAACCGCCACCGGCAGATTAGTGTCTCCAGCGCTGGTGTCCCAAGTGTCGCGCCACTGCTGGCCATCATAACAATCGAATTGCAGCGTCTGCACGTTTGTTACGAGCGACTGAATCTCCGGGGTTTGGGTTGTCGTGGCCAGCAGATTACGATTGACGCAACGCACCAGGTCCATCCCCGACTGACTCCGCTCGGTCGGCGCCTTCAACTCGTAGAATACTTCCTGGATGTCCCCCCACGGCGCCTTGTCGCTGAGCGCGCCAGTCGAGGTGAAGAAATCCAGCCCCGCGCTGCCCGCCTCGCCGCTCAGGCCCATGGTCGCGCCCATCGCCTGGGCTCCGCACCTGAAGTCCCCGGCCAGGTACCCGCCCGGGCCCACGGTTCCCTTCAAATCGCGAACCATCATATCCATCGCCCGATTGACCGGCAGCGCCTCTTCAACGGCTTCCGATGTCTTATCCCGCAGGCGAACCGCGGTGGCAAACACGCCGTTGATGGCCACCAGCACAATGGCGCAAATCGCCACCGCCAGGAGCATCTCGATGAGCGTAAAGGCCTTCATTGCAGCGAGCTGTCCACCAACGTACTCATGCGGACCGAGTAATCCCGGTTCTGCGCGGTGAATTTCACCTCCACGGAAAGCTGGCGGATCACATTCTGGCTAGGGTCGCGGCTCCAAGGATCGCTGCGCATCGTATAATTGAACTGGCGCTGGCCCTCCGACACTGTGCCGCTTTGGACCGACTGACTCGAATTCGTGTTGACGAGGTTTTCCACGAGCAGCCGCTGCGCAACGCGGGCGGCCTCACCTTTGCGTGCCGCCACCGTGCCAGCGAGGCTGGCGACGTGCATGCCCTCAATGGCCGCGGGAATGACGATGGCCATGAACAGCAGAGCGGCCAGCACCTCAGCCAGCGTGAAGCCGGCTGTGGAGCATGGGCGTGCGCTTGCTCTACTGGTCGTTGCTTCGAATTTCATAGGTCAAGCCGTCGCGGGATTGGGCCAGCCAAAGTGATCCGCCGTCCGTGCTGGTCAGGTGGAGCTTTTGCGGGCTGGCCTCGCCGACCGACCCGTCCGGCAGAAAACGTATGGTCGGCAGGCTGGCATGGACCAGGTTCACACGCAGCGCGCTGGTGATGCTGGCCTGTTGGTTCCTCCCCATCGTCACGGTATTGGCGGCTGCCACAACGGTCTTCGCAACTACCTCAAGCTGCAGACCACTATCGAGAGTGAAGTCCACTGCTTTAGGGTCGCTCGTCTCGTAGCTGGGCTCCGCTTCCAGGCCGAAGGTCCCCTGTTCTGCATCCACCCATAAATCCATGGGCACCCCCTCGGACACCGCGCGGCTCTGGCCGCTCCGCGTCAGCGCCAGCAGACGGCGCGCCTCCGAGTCGAGCGTCCGACCGTGGAAGAACCGAGAGAGCCTGGGTGCCGTCAACGAGATCACCACCGTCAGGAGTGCCATCACCAGGATCAACTCGATCAGCGTGAAGGCGGATGATGCGTGAAACGTGAAACGTGAGACGTGAAGGAACGGCGCATGGCGTGGGTTTCGCCCGCAAGGCTCAGTGCCTGGTTGTCTGGCCGGTAGCCTCATTTAGCGCTTGGTGGTCCAGTTGGCTATGACTTCGTTGTCTCCAGGCGGCCCCTGGGAGCTCAGGTCGTAGGAAGAAGGGTTGTGCCGGCCCGGGCACTCGTAAATGTATTCACCGCCCCAAGGGTCCTTGGGGATCGCGTCGGACTGCATATACGGCCCGCGCCAATTCTGGGCATCGCGCGGCTGCTGGATCAAATCCAGCAGCCCGCTCTTGCCTTTGGGGTAGAAGCCGTTATCCACCTCGTAAGCGTCCAGGGCGGTCTTAAACGTCGCTATCTGCGTTTGCGTCGCTGCGATCTGCGCCTGCTTCGTGCGGTTGGTAAAGCGTGGCAGAACGATGGCCGCCAGGATGCCCAGGATCACCAGCACCAGCAGCAATTCCACCAGCGTGAAGCCCTGCCGCCCGCGCCGGACAGTTCGGTCTTTAGTGAGATGTAGTGTTTTCATTTTATTTGATATAGTCTTGGAGCGTGAAGATCGGGAGCACCATGCTAATGAAGATCGTGCCAATGAAGGCGGCGATGAAGAAGAGCATTAGCGGCTCCATCAAGGCCACGGCGGTCTTCAATTCCCGGTCCAGATCGCCTTCGGTGACGTTGGCTATCCGGACCAGCTCCTGGTCGAGCCGGCCGCTCTCCTCCGCCACCGAAATCATTTCCACCACGGAGCTGGGAAACAGACCACGGGTCTCCGCCAGGCTGGCGCCGAGTTGACCGCCTTGCTGCACCCGTTCGATGGACTGCGACACCGCATCCACGAGAATTTGGTTGCCAATGGATTTGCGGGCCACGCTCAGCCCTTGGACCAGCGGCACACCTGCCCCGAGCAGCGTGCCCAGCATTCGGCAGAACCGCGCCATAGCAAACTCGGCCACCAACGGGCCCAGGACCGGCGAGCGCAGTATCAGGCCCTCCCACGTGCGCCGGCCCTTTTCCGAAGTGAACCACGTGCGCAGCACGACACCCAAAATAAGTAAGCCTACCACTACGAACGCCCCGTAGCTTCTTACCACCGTGCTGGCCCCGATCACGATCTGCGTGGCTAGCGGCAGCGTGGCGCCAAAGCCTTTGAAGATGCCCTGGAAACGCGGAATGAAGAACGTCAGCAGGAAGATCAGCACGCCGATCGCGAGGCAGAAGAGGATGCTCGGATAGAGCATGGCCGCCATCACCTTCGAGCGAAGCTCCTTCTCGCGGGCCTGAAAGTCGGCGATCTGCGCCAGCACCAGGTCAAGGAATCCGCCGGTCTCGCCCGCCTGCACCATGGCGGTATAGACTCGCGGGAAGGTATCCGGCGACTTGCCCATCGAATCGGCCAGGGACATGCCATCGACTACGAAGTCGTGGATTTCCTTCCACTTCGCACTGGCGGCCGGCGAGGAGGATTCCCGGTAGAGAATCACCAGCGCACGGCTCAGCGGCACGCCGGCGGCCAGCAGGCTCGACAGTAGCCGCGTGAAGTTCTCCAGCTCGCGGCCGGAGACCTTGACCGACCGTTTCCGGAACGACAAACCAGCCAGCGCTGCCGGCAGCGCGAAACCATTCCCCGCTCCGGCAGCAGCCTTTTCCGCCAGGCTGACTGGGCGCAGGCCAAGCCCGGCCATTTGCGCGAAAGCCCCCTGCCGGTCTGCGGCTTCGAGGTGGCCCTCGGCCATCGCGCCATTCGCCTGTAACGCCTTGTATTGGAACTGCGGCATGTTAGTAGGGTAAGCCTCTGGCTTGCCTAGTCCGCCAACCCTCCGGGTTGGCGAGCGTCGGTTCCTGCATGGCTTTGTATTGGAACTGCCGCATATTAGTAGAGAAAGCCTCTGGCTTGCCTAGTCCGCTAACCCTCCGGGTTGGCGGGCGTCGGTTCCTGAGCGGCGGCCTCCGGCGCTGCTTTCCTCGTGGTGCGCTCAACCTCTTTGGCGGTGGTCACGCTCAGCACTTCTTCGACCGTCGTGATGCCCAGGCGCACCAACCGCCAGCCGTCGTCGGCCAAGGTCTTCATGCCGGCGCGGCGGGCAGCTTCCCGGATCACGTCGCTCGAAGCGTTCTTAAGAATCAACTGCCGGATCTCGTTGTCGCTGTCCATCCACTCGAAGATGGCGTGTCGGCCAAAGAACCCGGTGTGGCGGCATTCCCGGCAGCCGACCGAGCGGTAGATGGTCGTGTTGGCGGGAATGCCCACCTGCGCCTTGAACGCCTCGGTCGTCGCCGAATGATCGGGCTGTTTGCACCGCTCGCACAGCACCCGCACCAGCCGTTGCGCCAGCACCGCTTCCAGCGACGACGCCACCAGGTAGGGTTCCACGCCCATATCCACCAATCGGGTCAGGGCTCCGGGCGCGTCATTGGTGTGCAGGGTCGAGAACACCAAATGGCCCGTCAGCGACGCCTGCACCGCGATCTGCGCGGTCTCCTGGTCACGGATCTCCCCAATGAGGATCACATCCGGGTCGTGGCGGAGGATCGAGCGCAGTCCCCGGGCGAACGTCAGCCCCGCCTTTTCCGAGACCTGAATCTGGTTGACGCCCAACAGTTGATACTCCACCGGGTCCTCAATCGTGATAATCTTGCGGTCCGCGTCATTGATCTCGTTAAGCGCCGTGTAGAGCGTCGAGGTCTTGCCGCTGCCGGTCGGGCCGGTGACCAGGATGATCCCGTGCGGCATCTGCAGCACGCGCCGGAAGCATTCCAGCTCGCGGGTCTCCAGCCCCAGATCGGCCATCCCGCGCAACGTCGAGTTCTGCCGCAGCAGACGCAGCACCAGCGCCTCGCCGTGCAACATCGGGATGACCGATACGCGAATATCGACCTCCGCGTCCTCGACTCGGATCTTGATGCGCCCGTCCTGCGGCAGGCGCTTCTCGGCGATATTCAGGTGGCTGAGAATCTTGACGCGCGACACGATGGCCGGCTGAAACTGCTTGATCTGCGCCGGCACCGGCACGTCCTGCAGGACGCCGTCAATGCGATACCGAATGCGGAACTCCTTCTCAAATGGTTCGAGGTGGATGTCCGAAGCACGCAGTTCGATCGCATCCCGGAGCACCTGGTTAACGAAGCGGATGATGGACGCGTCCTCAGCCGCGCTATCGAGATCGTTATCCTCTTCGCGGTGTTCATCCACCACCGTGAAGGACTCATCTTCTCCCAGCGTGCCCAGCGTGTCCGCGCCCACCCCAAGCCGCTTCTTCATCTCCCGCTGGATGGCTTCACTCGAAGCCAGCACCGGCTTGAGAGTAAGGCCGGTCATGGTCTTGAGCGCATCCAGCCCCTGGGTCGCGAACAGGCGGCTGGTGGCGACTTCGACGCTGCCGTTGACACGTCGCAGCGGCAGCAACTCCTCCTTCAGCAGGAGCCGAGCGGGAAACAGTGACAGAAGCTGGCGGTCCAGCTCAATATCCTCCAGCGTGGTGTAAGTGAGATCGTATTCCTGCGCCAGCCAGCGGAGCACGTCCGCCTCTCCCTGTAACGGAGTCGGTGTTCCCTTCTGGCTTTGCCGCAGCAATATCGCCGCGTCGGCCGAGGACAGTTGCTTGGCCGCAACCATCTTGTCGAGCAACGGCTTCAAAGACGCATCGAGGGCAACAATCTCACTCATGGCTGGTATGGTTACAAAGTTACACAGTTGCCTGGGTTACAAGGGCTACATGAGCCACCCGCGCCACCAGCCTTTGTAACCATGTAACGATGTAGCTCATGTAACTTCACTGGCTCCACGCATCACGTTTCACGTCCTTCACAGCAACCCATTCAACGTAGCAATGGCTTCTTGCCGGGTGGTCAACACCTTGCGCAGGTCGGCTTGCGCCTGTTCCAGCGCCGCCTGACTGGTTTTGCGGGATGCCTGGTACTTCTCCAGTGCCGCCTTCATTTCCGCCTTGGATGCCTTCGAATCAATCGCCTTCTGCAAGGCATCCGCTTCCGGGTTCGGCGTGCCGAACATCCCGCCGCGACGCTGACCCTGATCGCCACCGGGCGGGTTGTCACCACCCCGGGGGCCGCGCCCCATCATGCCGCGGCCCATGCCGCTGAAACTCTGCCGACGGAGGTCCATCACTTTCTGGACCATCGGCTCCATCGCCTTCCATTCAGTTTCGTCGGTCACCTCCAGCACTTCCTTCGTGCGCTCCAACATGCGCTGCTGCATCTGTGCCGGATCGAAGTTGCCCCGACCTTGCCGTGCGCCGCCCCCTGGCGGGGCATTATCGGGCTGGGCGGCTACTTGATTGGCTCCGAAACTCATCACGGCGGCGATGCCCGCCGCCACTAACCATTGGTTCATTCTTGTCATATTATCTGTTATGCTGCGGTGGTTGACTGTATTACAGCGGAGCACACTGACGCCGCTGCGTGTTGCCCACATTCCTTCGCACGCGACGTGCCAACTGGAAAACAGCCCGATTTGCCCGTATTCCCGCGTTCGCCTGCGCAAGATTTGCTCAGCCGGCGCGACCGCCCCGCGCAGATCTTGCGCGGGCACCGGTCTCAGATAGGAAAATGCGGTTGTGGCCGTTCTTCTTGCTTTTGAGGTTGACCCCGGCCCGTCGCTTCCGCAACAACAGCCGGAGTCGATTAATGGATGTAACGTCAACTACTTCAAGCTCGCACCCATCCGCCTGGCACGCAGATTCGCGACTCGCTCCATGAGCGGCGGGTGGGTGGCCAAATACTCTCCCGCAATGCCGACGCTTTGCCCAGAGGTCCCTTGTGCGAGTCTCTCGATCAGTCGCTCCCCTGCCAATGCGTCACCGCCAGCAGCTCCGACCAGGCCCACCGCGAAGACATCCGCCTCCAATTCGTCGTCCCTGGAGTAAGCACGGTCCAGCAGTTGCCGCCCCGCATTGCCCAGCCAGGCGCTGGCGGCATGCCTGCCGGAGGTTTGGCGCAGCAGCAGAGAAAGGGCGGCATCCTTGACGATCCGGTTGAGGGTATGTCGCCGCACGATATGCGCCATCTCATGGCCGAGCACGAACGCGATCTCGTCCCGTTGCCACTGGCACATTTCCAATAACGGCCAACTAACGAACACGGGACCGCCTGGGAGGGCAAGGGCATTCGGCTCCCGCTCCGCCGTTACCCGGACAATGAACGGGAGCTTCTTCTCCTTCACGTGGCCCGCCAGCCAGCGACCAACTTGGGCCACAAATCGGGTTGCCTCATTCTCCTCGACCAGGGGAACTCGTTCCAGGATAGCCGCCGCCAGGTCGCGGCCCAGACGGATTTCAGCCCGCAAGGACTCCTCCTCCGTTCCGCCCATGAGGTCGAAGGCGTTCTTGGCCTGCGCGGCTTTCTTGCCGAGCGTATAGCCAATCGTTTCAAATAGGTTCACTTAACAATCGCTTTTGCTGTGCGCATCATCCTGTCACGAACAGTATAGCCATCGAAGTTGGCCTGCTCCATGCCGAGCATGACCGCGCCGGCTACGGGCGGACCAGCGAGCCGAATCAATTTCGCCCGTGGACAATGCTTCAACACAATTCCCTCCATCGGTTCAGTAATGACTTTGCCCGCCTCAAAAACGCTGCCCGACTGGATGATTTCCACGGCTTCGTCTGCCAGCTCGATTTGGCGTGCCACCGCAACCGCCAGCCATCCCAACTCTTCTCCCGCCCAATGGATGACCTCCCGCGCGGCGGCGTCGCCGTCGTCCGCGGCACGGGTCACCTGCATGGCGAGAGCCGTAGGAAGTTGATAGTGCTCGTTCGACAGGCCTTCCATCAAATCCAGTTCGTCCTTGGCACCCGCCGCCTCCAGATAAATTCGCGTTAGAGCTGTCGCCGGACGGCGTTTGATCCACGCGTAATTCACCAGGTGCAAGCCGCGCTGGACAATTTCCATTGCACCGCCGAACTCGCCGAACTGCGTGCCGTTGCCAACGATGCGTCCCTCCTTCCCGTGCTTATTACGCCCGCGGCAATTGTTCGATGAGCCCGCCGTGACATTGACGCCGACGCCGCGAGTTGCGCCGGCCAGCAAACCGTTCACGCCATCGTTGACGACTTCTACGGGGCACGAAAGGCCCAGCGACGCAATGGCCTGCAAATGCGCCTCCCGGTCAGAGGGAAAGTCGTAGCCTGCGATGCCGAAGCCCGCGCCTGCGATTTGGGCCTTGTCTGTGCCTGACACTTGCAGCGCGGCCGCGAGCGCGTCGCGTAATGCGGTTCTGAGGCCCTCCCACCCGACGGCCTGGTAATTGCCACCGCCAGCTCTCCCGAAGCCCACACATTGGCCGGTCTCATCAACGATCAGCGCATCAGTCTTGGTCGAACCGACATCAAAGCCAACAAAGTATTTCATACGCAAATGCCTAATTGAAGAACTGCGGCAGCCACTGCCGGTTGGTTTCGAGCAGGTCATCCATCACTGCCTGTGCTTTGTCTGCGCTGGGGCCCAGCGGGTGAGTAAGCAGCGCCTGGTAAAGGGCGTTCTTATCTCCCTTCACAGCGGCTTCGACGGTGAGCAGCTCGTACATCTTAACCTGCGAAATGAGTCCAAAGCAGGCTGGCGGTAACGGCGATGCGGGCAGGGGGTGAATCCCGCGCTTGTCCACTTTAGCCGGCAACTCCAAAACCCAATCCGCAGCCCACTCCTTGACGGCCCCATTATTACGAACGTTGACCACGTGGATCTGACCGAGGTCGTTGTGATGCGAGTTGATGAGCTGGGTCGCGAGTGTGGAGTAATACGCGCCGCCCCGTTTCATCAAGCCGGCGGGAGGCGCGGTCAGCGCGGGGTCGGCATATTCGTGCAGCAGGCCTTTCTCCAGCTCCATGACTTCTTCCGCACGTGAGGGGGGCCACTTCTTCTGCGCCGCGACTTTCCTCTCCGTGTAGTAGTAATACTGCAGGTAGTAGTTGGGGATCATGCCTAAGACCTCGAGCGTGCGAACGTCGCATTCGGGATCTTCCTCCTTCTTCATCTTCTCACCGAACGCCTTGAATACCGCCGGCCACATCTCCTGGCCATCCACCTTGAATCCGCGGTGCCAGGTGAGATGATTCAACCCCAGCGTGTTCAAGACCGCCCGGCTGTCGTCGATCTTGTTGCCAGTGGACTTCTCCAGCCATTCCAGGGCTTCCATCTTCATCGTGATGCCGACATTGCAGACCCCCACTGCCGGGACATCGGACGCGTGCCGCGTCAACGCTTCGGTCACCAGCCCCGCCGGATTGGTGAAGTTGGCGAGCAGCGCGCCGGGCGCAACTTCGCGAAGATCTTTCGCGATGCTCAGGATCACCGGGATGGTTCGCAGCGCCTTGGCCATCCCGCCAACGCCAGTCGTCTCCTGGCCGACGAGCCCGTGCCGCAGACCCAGATACTCATCCCCGCGGCGGGCGGGCATCAAGCCGACCCGTAACTGCGTGATAATATACTTCGCGCCCGCAACGGCTTCCCGCTGATTGCCTGAAAGCACCACCTTGAAAGGATCGCCTTTGGCGTTAACCATGCGCCGGGCGAGCCCACCGACAATCTCGAGGCGTTCCCGGTCAATATCCATCAGCCAGAGTTCCTTGAGCGGAAGCGAATCCACTCGGGCGAGAAAGCCGTTCACCAGTTCGGGCGTATAGGTCGAACCGCCGCCAATGACAGTAATTTTCATTGATAGGAGAACCTTACGGGCTCGGTGAGCATTTGGTCAACACGTCAGAGGCAGACACTCCTGGGTTGCTTTAGCAGGATGTTTTACGTAGCTTGGCGTGGAATTAAGACATGAAGATTTATATTGATGGGAAATACTACGACGAGCGTAATGCTAAGATTTCAGTCTTTGACCACGGGCTGCTATACGGCGACGGTATTTTCGAGGGCATTCGAGCCTACAACGGCCGGGTATTCAAGCTGAAGGAACATATTGACCGGCTGTTCTACTCGGCTAAGGCCATTCTGCTGGAGATCCCGATGGCTCATGCGGACATCATGGCCGCGACGGTGGAGACCTGCCGCCAGAATCGCATTCGGGATGGCTATATCCGGCTGGTCGTGACCCGTGGGGCCGGAACGCTGGGCCTGAATCCGAGGAGTTGCAAGCAGCCCTCGGTTATCATCATTGCCGGAAAGATTCAGCTCTACCCGCAGGAGCTTTACCAGCAAGGCATGGATATTATCACGGTGCCGACGACGCGCAACCTGCACAGCGCGCTCAACCCGGCGATCAAGTCGTTGAACTATCTGAACAACATCCTGGCCAAGATTGAGGCGAACAATGCCGGCTGCGAAGAAGCGATCATGCTGAATGCGGCCGGGTTCGTGGCGGAATGTACGGGGGACAATATCTTCGTCATCAAGGAAGGGCACCTGCTGACCCCGCCGCTGTCCGCCGGGGCGCTCTACGGCATCACGCGCCGCACCGTCATGGAACTGGCGGCACAAGCGGGGCTAGCGGTGAGCGAGCCAGACCTGACCCGTTACGATCTATTCAATGCGGACGAGTGCTTCCTGACCGGCACCGCCGCCGAGATCATGCCGGTGGTGAAAATCGACGGGCGAACCATCGGCGCCGGCAAGCCCGGACCGGTCACCCGGAACCTGGTCACCCAATACCACACCTTGACGAAAGCATCCGGGCAGCCGATATACGAGTAGCGATTTTATGTTGTGCTGCATCTGCAAGGAAAAGGAAGCGACGGTCCACCTCACGCAAATTGCCGGGGATAAAATGCAAAAGGTGGACCTGTGCGAGGAATGCGCGAAGACCAAAGGGGTGAACGACCCCACGGGCTTCTCGCTCGCGGACTTGCTGCTGGGATTGGGCGCCGCCCAGGAAATTGAGGCGGCGGGGGGCGGAGCCGGCCTGAAGTGCCCGGCGTGCGGTTTCACTCAGGCGGATTTCAAGAAGGCCGGCCGGCTGGGGTGCTCGGCCTGTTATGAAACGTTTGCCGAGCCGCTGGGGGGGCTGCTCAAAACGATGCACAAAGGCACGCGGCACGTGGGCAAAGTTCCCGAATCCTTGCGCCAGAGCCGCGATTTGTCGGACCGACTTAAGCAGCTCCAGACGAAACTCACCAAAGCCATCGAGGCGGAGGACTTCGAGGAGGCGGCGGTATTGCGGGACGAAATCAAGCAAACCACAGATCGGGCAATCGTTGCGCCGTCGGGAAACGCCGGGTGAGGGCACCCGGCCTACGACACTAATCCTCATGGACCTGCACAATTTCCTTATCCCCCCGGCCGAGAGCGCGCGGCGCAAAGGGCCGCATGATCGGATTGTCATGTCGAGTCGCGTCCGGCTGGCGCGCAACTTGAAGGATGCCGCCTTCCCGGGCTGGGCCAAGAAGCCGGAGCGGATTCGCGTGCTGGAACTCGTCCAGCCCACCATCGAAGCTCTGCCGGAAATGAAGGGCGCCTTTTCAGGGACGATGGATCGCCTGTCATCCCTGGACAAGCAAATCCTGGTAGAACGCCACCTCATCAGCCGTGAACATGCGGCAAAGAGCGCCGGAAGCGGGCTGGTGCTGAACCGAGATGAAACGCTCTGCTTCCTGATCAATGAGGAAGATCACCTGCGCATGCAGGCCCTGTGCCCCGGGCTCCAACTGCGCCTGGCCTGGGCGACGATTGATGCCGCCGATTCTGCACTCGAAAAGAAGCTGAACTATGCTTTCAGCCCTGAGCTCGGGTATCTGACGGCCTGCCCGACCAACCTCGGCACGGGTATTCGGGTCAGTGCCATGCTCCACCTGCCCGGGCTGGTTCTGGCCGAGCAGATTAACCCGATCATCCAATCGGTCAACAAGCTCGGCTTGGCCGTTCGCGGCCTCTACGGCGAAGGCACGGAGGCACTAGGCAATGTTTTCCAAGTTTCCAACCAGATGACCCTCGGCGAATCCGAGGTGGCGATCGTCGAGCGGCTGGAGAAGGTGCTCGCCCAGATCATCGAGCATGAAGAAAACGCCCGCGCGAGCCTCCTGGAGAAGAAGCCGAAGACGGTTTACAACCACATTGGCCGCGCCTACGGCATTCTAGCCAACGCCCACAGCATTTCCTCGAAGGAAACCATGAACCTGCTTTCATTGATGCGCCTGGGGCTGGACATGGGGCTTTTCCCCGGAGCCGACCGGTCCCTGGTAGATGAATTGTTCATTTTGACCCAGCCAGCCCACTTGCAGAAGCAGCATGCCGAGAAGCTGGCCGCCGAGGAACGAGACTTGCTGCGGGCTGACATGGTGCGCGAACGTTTGCGGCCCGTGAGCCGGCCCCAAGCGCCCGGGGAGCAGCGGGGCGCGGCTTGAGAGTAGCCCAAATCCACCCGAAATCCGAAAACCGATGGAAATCCGAATGCCGAAATCCGAACAGCGAAGGGCGACCCCGCAGCCCCGGTACCTTGCAAGGTGTTTCGGCCTTCGGATTTCGGATTTCCCGTTGGATTGGACAAACCAGCCGAGTAACTGCATTTTGAATTACGTGATTATATGAGCGATCAGGAAGCGATGAACAATTTCACCCCGCGAGCCCAACAGGTGCTGGCGCTGGCGCGTAAGGAAGCCGACCGGTTCAACCATAACTTTGTCGGCACTGAGCACCTTTTGCTCGGGCTGATCAAATTGGGTCAGGGCGTGGCGGTTAATGTCCTGCAGAAACTGGGCCTCGACCTGGAAATCGTCCGCCTGGAGGTGGAAAAGCAAGTTGGAACCGGGCCCGATCAGAAGATGATGGGCAACATTCCCTACACGCCTCGCGTGAAGAAGGTTCTCGCCCTCGCTCAGAAAGAAGCCAAGGCGCTTAATCACACCTATGTGGGCACGGAGCACATTCTGTTGGGTCTCCTCCGCGAGGGGGACGGCGTCGCCGCACGCGTGCTCAAGAACCTGGATGTGGATATCGAACAGACCCGGCAGGAGGTCCTGAAGGAACTCGATCCTAATTTCGCGGCCCAGGATGAGGCGGCACCCGGCGAGACGCCGGGAAAGCCGGCCGCTGAGAAGAAAGGCGAGATTAAGACTCCCGCGCTCAAGGCCTTCGGTCGTGATCTTACGGAGATCGCCCGCAAAGGGGAGATGGACCCGGTCATCGGCCGGAAGAACGAAATCGAGCGGGTGATTCAGATTCTGTGCCGCCGCACCAAGAACAACCCAGTGCTCCTGGGCGAGGCCGGTGTCGGCAAGACGGCCATTGCCGAAGGTCTGGCGCAGGAAATCGCCGCCGGCAATGTCCCGGAATTGCTCCGCGACCGGCGCGTCATCACGCTCGATCTGGCCCTGATGGTCGCGGGCACCAAGTATCGCGGCCAGTTCGAAGAGCGCATCAAGGCCGTCATGGACGAGATTCGCCGCTCCAAGAACATCATCTTGTTCATTGATGAGTTGCACACCATCGTCGGCGCCGGCTCCGCCGAAGGAACCATGGACGCCTCGAACATCATCAAGCCCGCCTTGAGCCGCGGGGAACTGCAGTGCATCGGCGCCACGACCCTCAACGAGTATCGCAAGTATATCGAGAAAGACGCGGCGTTGGAGCGACGCTTCCAGGCGGTCAAAGTCGAAGCTCCCTCCGTTGATGAGGCAATTCTCATCCTTAAGGGCCTCCGCCCCAAATACGAAGACCATCATAAAGCCGAGTTCACCGAGAAAGCTATCGAAGCCTCGGTCAAGCTCTCGGATCGTTATATCACGGACCGTTTCCTGCCGGACAAAGCTATCGATGTGATGGACGAAGCAGGTTCTCGCGCACGCATCGGATCCATGACCCGACCGCCGGAGGTTAAAGGGTTCGAGGCCGAGATCGAGGAGATCAAGGCCAAGAAGGAGCGGGCGATCAAGGACCAGGACTTCGAAGGCGCCGCGGCCATGCGCGATAAGGAGAAGCAGGCGAAGGAAAAGCTCGAAGCGGTGCTTAAGGAGTGGCGCACCACGCGCGAAGAAAAGCGCGTCAAGGTGGACGAGGAAGACATCCTGCACGTGGTCTCCAAGTGGACCGGCATTCCGCTGCAACGAATGGAGCAGGGGGAAATGCAGCGTTTGCTCCACGTTGAAACCGAAATGGGCAAAGTCGTCATCGGCCAGCGGGAAGCCGTCGCCTCCCTGTGCAAAGCCCTGCGCCGCTCCCGCGCCGACCTCAAGGACCCGCGGCGTCCTATTGGAACCTTTGCGCTACTGGGACCCACGGGTGTCGGCAAGACCTTGCTCGCCAAGACGCTGGCGGAGCAGTTATTCGGCGACTCTAAGGCGCTGATCCAACTCGATATGAGCGAGTACATGGAGAAGTTCAACGTCTCGCGCCTGGTCGGGGCTCCGCCCGGTTATGTCGGCTATGAGGAAGGCGGCCAGCTTACCGAACAGGTCCGCCGCAAACCCTATTCGGTGGTGCTCTTCGACGAAATCGAAAAGGCACACCCGGACGTGTGGAACATGCTTTTGCAGATCCTCGAGGAAGGCAAGTTGACCGACAACGTGGGTCGCGTGGTCAATTTTCGCAATACGATCATCCTGATGACCTCGAACGTCGGCTCCGACACCATTCGCAAGCAGTCCACGCTCGGCTTCTCGCCGATATCCGATGAGAACAGCTACGAGAAGATGCGCGACAAGATCATGGACGAAGCCAAGAAGACCTTCCGTCCGGAGTTTCTGAATCGGTTGGACGACATCATTGTCTTCCGCTCGCTCACCAAGCCGGATCTGGTCGAAATCCTTGGATTGGAAATCAGCAAGGTGGTGCAGCGGCTCAAGGCGAAGAACATCGTGCTGCAACTGGACGAGAAGGCGAAGGAGTTATTGGTGAGCAAGGGGTACGACCCGCTTTACGGCGCGCGCCCGATGCGCCGGGCCGTCGAGCGTACCCTCGAGGATCCCTTGGCCGAGGAGATCCTGCGCGGCGTGTTCCACGATGGGGAACCGGTGCTCGTGACCGCCGAGAACGACCACTTGGTCTTTTCGCAGAAGGCCGCCGCCGAAGGCGCGCTTTCGATCTGATTCTCCTGGGACTTCCCAGCTCAGGTTGACTGATCTGCCTTGCGGCTCGTGCCTTCACTGCCAAGACCGCGGAAGACACGGATTGCACGGATTGACACGAACGCCACCCCTCACCCCGGTCAGGGCTGTTCTAAGGTTGTCCCGTTCCCAGCGAGCACCGCTCAAATCCGAAGCTCGAAAACCGAAATCCGAAGGAAATCCGAAATCAGAAATCC
>CAIWJG010000976.1 GCA_903912925.1 uncultured Verrucomicrobia subdivision 3 bacterium
AACCCTGGGCTTTGAGACGGAATCCCTTTGGGATTCATCTCTGGAATTTCCGAAAGGCATTGGGTCAAATCCTAGCGGCATTGGACCGGAGGTCAGCCCCACGTTTCGACCTGCTCAGGTGTGGGGCAGACCTCCGGTCTGCCGGTTCACGGAGTCTCCGACTCCGTGTTCATCGGGCCGCCGGAACACCGGGCCAGAGACCCGGCTGACCGGCAGACCGGAGGTCTGCCCCACGCTCCGTCCTGAACGGTTAGGCGAGCAGAGAGACGAAAATAAAGGACCACGGACATGGCTGAGATGACCTCTGTAGAGCGGGTGATGACGGTGCTGCGCCGCGGCGAGCCGGATCGCATCCCGCATTTCGAATGGATCATTGATAAACGAGTCAGGCATGTGTTGTGTCCCGGCGCATCAACCGAAGAGTTTACCGTCAGGATGGGACTGGATGCCATGCTGACGGCCCCGGATTTCAAGACCGTGCAAGTGGCACCCAACCGTTTCAAGAACGAGTGGGGGATTGTGGTCGAGAAGGGCGAGGAGCAGCACTCCACGGTGGTTCAGGCGGCGATTCAAACCATGGCGGATTTTGAGGCGTATCAGGCACCGGACGCATTTGCGCCTGGCCGTTTCGACAGCCTGCAGAAGCTCGTCGCACGGTACAAGGGCAAATACGCGATCGGCGTGCATCTGAACGATGTATTATCCATTCCGCGTAATCTGATGGGATTCGAGGAGCTGATGCTGACGTTCTGCACCGAGCCGGACCTGATCCGGCGGCTGGTCGAGATGTCGGTGGATCTCAATATCCAGTTGGCCGGCGAAGCGGCGCGGTTTGGCGCGGATTTCGTGTTTACCGGCGACGATTACTCTTCTGCGCAGGGCCCATTCATGTCGCCCAACACGTTTAGGGAACTGCTGTATCCCGGGCTAAAGCGCGCAGTCAAAGGATTTCACGACCACGGACTGCCCGTGATCAAGCACACCGACGGCAATATCCTGCCGCTCATGGACATGATTCTCGATGCGGGGTTCGAATGCCTGGACCCGATTGATCCGCTGGGAGGAATGGATATGGTGCTCATGAAGCGGGAGTATGGCCACCTGGTGGCGCTGAAGGGTAATGTGAACTGCGCCACGACGCTCGTGAACGGCACGGCCGAGGATGTTGTGCGGGAGACGCTGGGGGTGATCCGCGCCGCGGCTCAAGGCGGCGGGCTGATCATTTCCTCCAGCAACAGCATCCACTCAACCGTTGCGCCGCTGAACTATCTGGCCATGCTCAGCACCATCAAAGCCTATGGCCGGTATCCCATCCGACTTGATTTTGACGCGTCGGGTGCGGGCGAGGCGTTTTCATAAGGAACGGAAGGATTGTATGGGTTATCTGCTAGGCATAGATGTCGGGTCCACCAATCTCAAGGCGGTGCTCTTCGGGACAGACGGACGGATGGTCGCCAAGCATGAGGTGCCGACCGAGTGTTTTCATCCTGATCCGGCACATCCCGATTGGGCCGTGTGGCAGCCCGCGCAGATTTGGACAGGCATCGCCCAGTCGGTCCGCGCCGTCGTGGCGTCCCTTGCCGGAGGTGAAATTCTGGGCGTGGCAGTGACCGGCATGGGCATGGACGGTGTGCCGATCAATAGGGATGGCCAATGGCTCTACCCATTCATCAGTTGGCATTGTCCGCGGACGGCGCCGCAGCAGGCGTGGTGGCTCGCAAACATCGGCGCGGACGAGCAGTTCGCGCAGGGCGGGAATCAGGTGTGGACCTTCAATACCGCACTGCGTCTGCGGTGGATGCAGGAGCACGAGCCCGATATTCTCAAGAAGACCCACAAGTGGCTGCTGATCGAGGACTTCGTCAACTTCATGCTGTGTGGCGAGACCGTCACCGATTACAGCATGGCATCCACGACACTGCTGTTCGACCAGCGGACGCGCCGGTGGAACGACGATTTGCTGCGACGCGCCGGGATAGACCGTTCCCTGCTCTGCGATCCGCTGCCCGCTGGCACGCAGATCGGACGGGTGCATCAGGCGGCTGCCGAGGCCACGGGGCTCAAACAGGGGACACCGGTTGTTTTGGGCGGACACGATTATTGTTGCGGCTGCCTGCCCACTGGGGCCTTCGAGCCGGGCGTGCTGCTGGATGTGCTCGGCACGTGGGAGATGGTGGTGTCCGCCTTGCACGAGCCAGTGCTGACGCCCGAGGTGCAACGCATGGGCGTGCTGGTTGACTCGCACGTGGCACGCGACCGTTACGCCGTGATGGGTGCCACCGTGGCGGCCGATATGCTGGAGTGGTTCAAACGGGAGATCGGCCTGCCGACCTCGGTCGGCGAAGCGGACGCCTCGGAGTGGGCCCGCCTGATCGCTCTCGCCTCGCACTCACCGATTGGCAGCAACGGCGTATTCTTCCTGCCGCACATGTCGGGCAGCTTCTGTCCGGTGCTGGACCCGGCTTCGGCGGGCGCGTTTGTCGGGCTTCGCAATCTCGCGTCTCGGGGGGACCTGTTCCGCGCGGTCATCGAGGGGCTGAACTATCAGTTTCTGGAGATCGTTCGGGCCTTCGAGCGCGGACTGGGAGTCCGGAACGACCGCATCGTGGCAATCGGCGGGCCCACGAAGAATCAGCTCTGGATGCAGGGCAAAGCGGATGTGACCGGCCTGGTGGTGGAGGTCCCCGACATGGAAGAGGCAGTTCCCCTGGGAGCGGCCCTGCTGGCTGGGATCGGCACGGGCGTGTATCGGAACGAGCAGGACGCCTTCAACCAGGTTTACCGGCCCGGCACTTGCTATGTTCCAGACAAGCAGGCGCAGGCGCGCTATCGTGATCTCTACACCAGGTATGCGGCACTCTATCCCGCACTCAAAGCCTTTGTGCAAACGGCGATGCCCGCATGAAACCAAAAACGGCCTTACCCCACTGGCTTGCCCGGCACGGCCAGGAGACGGTTTTGCTCCGGCAGGTAAAGCACGCCGTCGACCGCCGTGGGAGTGATCGGCATGCTCTTGAGCCGGCTGCGCGAAAGCACCTGCAATTCCTTGCCGGCCCTTAACACCCAAAGGAAGTTGGCCTCCGTGCCGGCATAGACTTTCCCGTCCGCGACAAACGCCGAGGCGCACCAGGTCTTGGCTCCCAGGGGATGCACCCAATACCGCTCGCCGGTGGCGGCATCAAAACAATGCAAATTGCCGGTGTTGTCTGGAAGATAGAGGAGTCCGTCAGCGATGGCTGCGGTCGCCAGGGTACGTTCCACGAGTTCCGACGACCACACCTTCTTGCCGGTGGCCGCATCGACGCAGGAGAGGCAGCCGCGCCCAACGCCATAGATCGGACTCTGGCCGATGGCGACGTAAATCCGGCCCGCCAGGAATACGGGAGTGCCGATGACTTCGCTCGGACCATCCGGGCGGATTTGGCTGACGTTGGAACTGGGAACCGGCCGGCCATCGCGCATCCGAAAATCAGGCGGATTGCAGTCGTAGGCCCAGACCTGCTTGAGGATTTGAACTTCCGAACCAGGGCTTGGCGAGGGCGGTTCGAAGGCGTAAAGGAAACCATCGCCGCCGCCGAAAAAGACCAGCGTCCGGCCATTCACGCGCCCAGCCACGGGTGAGGACCAATTGCAATGGAGCAGGCGCCGGCCGATTTTCGCGTCGTCTTTGGCCACCAGACGGCCGGAATGCTTGTCGAGCACGATGAGGCTCGGCGCGTCGGGCTTGGGGACTTTGGCGTGGCGGTCGTCAATGCCGTTGGAAGTGCAGGCGTAAAGGAGGTCACCGTCCAGCAGCAGGGTGCTGCCACAGACGTCGTGCAGAATGACGCCCAGTTCGGTGATGAGATTGTACTTCCAAAGGATATCACCGTCGGTCGGCTTTAGTTTGGCGTCCTGCGTGTTGGTTATCCCCATGTAGGCGAGTTCCTCCAGGAACGGCCCGTCGTTGCCATTGGCCTGGCCTTCGCGGTCCAGGCACAGAATTTCGCCCCGGCTGCTCACCACATAAACGCGGTCGCCGTCCGCCACCGGGCCGGAGCAGACGCCACAATCCCATTGGTCAAAGTGATAGGGTGGTTTGACTCCCGCGAAGTAGCGCGGGATGGGCAGCCGCCAGATCAGTTTGCCCGTGGCCTGCTCGACGCACATCACGACACCTCCGCCGGTGGCTTTGCAGCCCGCCCGTTCGATGCCGGAATCATTCGCCGCGACAAAGATGCGGCCCCGGTCAATGGTCGGAATCGAATACTGGTGCGTGCCCGTCTTGATTTCCCACAACGGTTCCGTGTTGCCTGGATCGGCCGGCAGATTTCGGGCGGTAGAGACCATGTTGGGGCTGGAAGCGCCCCCCCAGCGGAACGACGCGGCGGGACCTTCCGCCACGGACGCGGCACACAGCGGCCACGCGGGAAGCAGCGACACCAAGGCGGCAATTCCCACGAGTCTTCGGGTTGAATGGATATTCACGGAACACGTTCCAACGTGCGAACGCGCGGAGAGCGTGTCGCAAGCAAGGCTCAAAGTCAAACGTCGCAGCGGTATCTGTCGCAGCGGTACCCGCCAGCACGCGTAGCATCGAACGTGAGTTCGATCATTATTTCCGGTCTTGTATGAGCCGGGCTTTGCCCAGTGTTCACCCGACCACCCTGTTTGAGGGCCGCTACTTCTGCTGTCCGACCGCCTCGCGCACTACCGCCGACCTATCAGAGCAATGCTCCCACTTCGCCGCACGGCCCCCCTGGTCCAGCCCATAGTCTAAAGGTATCGCCAGGGCACTTTCTAAGTATTGGCTCAGACGGCTCCAGCGGTCCAAGCTGTGAGTGTAACGAACCCGTTTGCCGAATAGAGAGGGGTTCCTCCAACTAAATCCTTAAAAGAATATGAATGCTGATCTTGTCAAACAGGCCCTGGCGAAAGTCGTTAACCCCCATGTACTGGTCAACCTGGTTTCACGACGGGTCCGTCAGTTAACTTCTGGCGCCGGAGGTGCGTGCCGGCCCCTGCTCAGCGGCGTCGAGAATCTTGGAGCCGCGGACATCGCCTTGTCCGAAATCATCGAAGGGAAGCTGGGCTTCGAGATGCCCGAGCTCATCGCGCTCGTTCGTCCGACCGGAAAGAACCGCAAGCGGCCTCAGCACTGGTCGAAAAGCCCCGCAGGAGGCGAACTTGGGGGGCGGGTTTCCAAGTAAAGATCCAACGACCTCCTGCCGGCCAACGGGGCGTTGCCGGCATGGAGGGGTGTGCTCGCCGGGCGCTATTTCTTCTTATTCGCCGCCTGCTTTGCGGCGATGGCTTGCTGCTTCTTCTGCATGGTACCGCTGGCTTTGGCCTGCTTTTGCGAGGCTTGCTTGTTCACTGATTTTGGGGACTTGTCGCCCATGATGTTTATCTTTCGTCTAATGGTTTAATCACCCCCGGCATAAACAGTTTCTCCGAAGGGAACCTAACTATGCCTCTTCGGGGAAAGCTTTGTAAACAGCTAAAGGTCCGCTGCGGCCTAAGCCCATCAACGCTGCCAGCGATTTCCGCGCCCAGCCGAGCCAGAGCGGAAGCCCTGGCGCCGGCCGGAACCGCCGCTGTTTGGGCGCCCCCCTTGCGGGTGGGCATGGGCGGCTTGGGCCGGAATGGCCGGCCGCTCTCGTTGCCCCCTCGGCGCGCCAGCGGGCGCGCCCGCCGTGTAGTTGAAGCCTTCCGCGCGTTTGCGCACGATGCCTCGGCCGATGAAGCGCTCGAGCGAGCGCAAGGTGCTGTGATCTTCGGGTGTTACGAAGCTGATGGCGTCGCCCACCGCGTGGGCGCGGCCCGTGCGGCCGATGCGGTGGACGTAGTCCTCGGGGTGCATCGGGAAGTCGTAATTCACCACGTGCGAGATGCCGTCCACATCGATCCCGCGGGCCGCGATGTCGGTCGCGACGAGCACGCGCACGGCACCAGACTTGAAATCCTTCAAGGCGCGCAGGCGCTGGTTTTGCGAGCGGTTGGAGTGGAGGGTAGCGGTTCTGACCCCGCTGGCTTCCAGGCTGCGCGCGATGCGGTCGGCACTGTGCTTCATGCGCGAGAAGACCAACACCATGTTGAGATTCGGCTCGCGCAACAGATGCACGAGCAGGGCCGGCTTCAGGTGCTTGGGAACTTCATAGACAAGCTGCGTGACGGTCTCCGCCGGGTTGGCCCGACGGCCAATCTGGACAATTTTAGGTGTGCGGAGGAACTCGCGCGTGACCGCCTCGATGTCCGGCGAAAGGGTCGCCGAGAAGAGCAGCGTCTGGCGCCGCTGCGGCAGCGCCTTCACGATGCGCCGGATGTCCGGCAGGAATCCCATGTCGAGCATCCGTTCGGCTTCGTCGAGGACGAGGAAGGTCAGCCGGGAGAAGTCGCATAGCCGCCGGCCCATCAGGTCGAGCAGCCGGCCCGGCGTCGCCACCAAGAGGTCCACCCCGGTACGCAGCGCTTCGACCTGCGGGCGTTCACTCACGCCGCCATAGATAGTAGCGGCGCGCAGGGGAAGGTGCTTGCCGTAACCGCGCACATTCTCCTCGATTTGCGCCGCCAGTTCCCGCGTTGGCGCCACGATCAGCGCGCGGATGCTCCGCGGGCCGCTGCTGGGGCTCGGGCTCCCCCCCGCGAGTTTTGCGAGGATCGGCAACACGAACGCCGCCGTCTTGCCGGTGCCCGTCTGGGCGATACCGATGAGGTCGTGTCCGGCGAGAATGTGTGGGATGGCGGCCGATTGGATGGGCGTGGGCTCGGTGTAGCCGGCTTCCTGAACGGCTCTGAGGATCTTGGCGTCGAGGCCAAACGTGCGAAATGGCATATATTGATCAATGATAACTTGTGCTAAACCTGTTCTGCGGGATAACCAAAAGATGGGAAACCAGATCTTGGAAGCTCGCCGAACCCCTACTATACACCGAAACAAGGCGACCGCAACAGTGATTCTATTCCACTTTGAGGAGCAGCGCCTTGTTTTCTCTCAGCAGTTCTCATTATGGCCATATTAACCCCCCGCCGGGTGAGGACACCCGGCCTACACCCCCCGCAAAACCGCCATCCTGTAGGCCGGGTGCCCTCACCCGGCGTCTCCTTCTCCTCCATAATGAGCCGGTTTTCTCTCGCTTCGATGGGCGCGGTGGGAGAACCTGTGTTCGGCTTGGATTAGAAAGAATATGAACGCACAAGACCCCAACGCGACCATGGCGGTGTACCTCGACCTGGAGAACATCGCTCTCGGTGCCCTCGATGCCCATTACCCGACCTTCAACATTCAGAAGGTGCTCGAACGCCTGCTGCTCAAAGGGCACATCGTCGTCAAGAAAGCCTACTGCGACTTCGACCGCTACAAGACGTTCAAGCGCGATCTGCACGAGGCCGCGTTCGAACTGATCGAGATTCCCCACGTGCGGCAGTCCGGCAAGAACTCGGCCGATATCCGGATGGTCGTAGATGCGCTGGACCTGTGCTACACCAAAGGCCACGTGGATACCTTCGTCATCATCAGCGGCGATTCGGACTTCTCGCCCCTGGTGAGCAAGCTGCGCGAGAATGCCAAGAAGGTCATCGGCGTCGGCGTGAAGAATTCCACCTCCGACCTGTTCATCGGGAATTGCGACCAGTTCATCTATTACGACGACTTGGTCCGTGCGGAGCCGACCCGGACACGGCGACGCCCGGCGACGAGCGTCCCCGCCACGAAACCGGCGGAAGGCGAGAACAAGGGGCCTTCGCTCGAAAAGGCCTTCGACCAGGTGGTGGAGACGCTCGAAGCCATCACCCAGGAACGCGAGGCGGACGAACCGATCTGGGGGTCGATGATCAAGCAGGCGATCAAACGCCGCAACCCCGGCTTCAACGAGCGCGCCTACGGGTTCCGTTCCTTTAACGACATGCTCCTGGAGGCACAGAAGCGCAGCCTGCTGAAGCTGGAGGCGGACGAGAAATCCGGCGGCTACCGGGTTCAAGCCGTGGATTAGATCCAGCGTGAAATCGGGTGTAACCTTGGCCCGCAAACGCCTCAGGAAGAGGCATGAGCACCATATCCGAACCGAAGCGGTGTCCGAAGTGCGGCGGGCCGATTCCTGCAGAGGCGCCGCAGGGACTTTGTCCCAGGTGCCTTCTCCAGCAGGTCTGCGTTCCTACTGAGGCCGGGAACAGCGCGTCGGCCAAATCAGCTCCGCCAACGCACGAGGAACTGGCTGCGGCCTTTCCTCAGCTCGAAATCCTGGAACTTATCGGCCAGGGTGGCATGGGCTTCGTCTTCAAGGCGCGGCAACCGAAGATCGAACGGCTGGTCGCACTGAAGATTCTTCCCCAATCGCTGGCCGCCGACCCGGCGTTCGCCGAGCGGTTCACGCGCGAGGGCCGCGTGCTGGCCCGGCTCAACCATCCGAACATCGTTACCCTCCATGACTTCGGCGAGGCGGGCGGCTTCTTCTATTTGCTGATGGAATTCGTGGACGGCGTGAACCTGCGCCAGGCAATGAAAGTGGGCCGGTTCACGCCCGCGCAGGCACTAGCGGTGGTGCCGATGATCTGCGAGGCGCTCCAGTTCGCGCACAACGAAGGCATCCTCCACCGCGACATTAAGCCGGAAAACATCCTGCTCGACTCGAAGGGCCGTGTGAAGATCGCCGACTTCGGCATCGCCAAGCTGGTCGAAGCTGAGGAATCGCCCCTGGGGCAGCTAGGGACGGCTGGGCCGGTCCCAGTCGCCAATCTCACCAAGGCCGGCAAAGTCCTGGGGACGCCGCAGTACATGGCGCCCGAACAGCTCGAACATCCCCAGGACGTGGACCAGCGCGCCGACATCTATTCGCTCGGCGTGGTTTTCTATGAAATGCTCACCGGCGAGCTGCCCCTGGGCCGCTTCGCGCCGCCTTCGGAGAAATCCACCGTTGATCCGCGCGTGGATGAGGTCGTCCTCCGCACGCTGGAAAAAGAACGCGAACGCCGCACAAAGTCCGCCGGCGAGGTGAAGACGCAGGTAGAGACCATCGCGAGCAGCACCAGCATTGCGGCGGCAAACAGGCCAGTGATAGCCAGCGCCGCTACTGCTCAGCTCAAGCCAGATCGATTCTGGCGGTGGTTTGGGGTGGTGGTGCTGGCTTTGATGGCGATTCCGGTTGCCATTGCGATCCTGGGTATGCTGGCGGGGATTGTCATACCAAGCTTTGCAAAAGCTCGCCACCGCGCGCAAGCCAACCACCAACAGCAGTTGGCTTTGCTAGCTGTGACTAACCCAGTTCCCGCCTCAGCCGAAACCTGGTCTCCGGCGGTGGCACCGGGGAGTATGCCCGATTTGCAGAAAATCCTGGGCGAAGCGAAGGATTTCATGTCGAAAGGCACCTACGAGGAAGCGTTGCAACGTCACATTTGGTACCACAACCACGCGTTGGAAATTGACCCGGCCCAGACAGGCGTTCGCTTGTCATTCGCCCTTTCGGATTGGATGGAGTTGGGACGGCGTTATCCGAGAGCCAAACAGGCCTTGATCGAGATTCGGGATAACAAGACGCGGGAGATTGCCCAGGGGCGAGGCTATTCCGAGATGGTCCAGGAGGTACAGGCCATCAACCACGCACTGCAAGACGACGACGCCACGTATGCCCTGTTCCAGACCATTCGTGAGAAAGATCCCAAACTGGCAGAGCAGTCCTATTTCTATCTGGAAACTCTACTGGTGTCGAAAGGTGAATATCAATGGTGCTTCAGCCATATGGGCGCGCCGCAGGGAAGATTCAATATGATCCGGCAAAGCTTTGACATGGAGCGCGACAGCCAAAAGCGCATGGCCGAGATGCGTCAAAAAACCGCGCAGCAGTTGGCGGCAATGAGCCAGCAGCACGGCTTGACGAACTCCTGGTCTCCGCCCGACACCTCGGCCATGATGAAAAAGTCCGCCGAAGACCGCTTCGTCGGACATACCCTTCAGTTGATTGAGATTCTCGTCGCCACCAGCCACAAACCCGAGGCGGAAGGTATCCGCGACCAAGCCGTCAATATCCTGGACGATCCTCGTTTGAAGTCCTCGGTTGACGATGCGGCGCAGAAGATCGGCAATTGATTTGACCTCCGAGCACTTAACCTCGGCCAGCGTCGGGCCCGCCGCGTTTGTCACCACCCAATGGACCCAGGTTCTGGAGGCCCGTGGTGACTCGCCGGCGGCCAAGGCGGCGCTGAGCGATTTGTGTGCCGCCTATTACGCGCCGGTCTTTGCCTTCATCCGCCGCAGCGCGCCAGACGAAGACGCGGCCCGCGACCTGACTCAGGAATTCTTTGCCCGCTTGCTCGCCCGGCACGGCATCGACAGCGTTGATCCGCAGCGGGGTCGCTTCCGTTCTTATCTGCTGGGCGCGGTGAAGCATTTCCTAGCCGACGTGCGCGAGCATGCCCATCGCCTGAAACGCGGCGCCGGGCAGCCCCTGGAACCGATTGACCCGGGAACCGACACCTCCCCCGGGCTGGAGCTTGCCGACCCAAACACGCCGAGTCCCGATCGCGAGTTCGACCGCAAATGGGCGCTCACACTGCTCAACCGCGCCCTTGCCACGCTCGCTCAAGAACACGCGGCTTCCGGCAAGGCCGACCAATTCGAAGCACTCAAACCTTGGCTGAGCGGCGACTCCGAGAACATCTCCCAAGCCGAGGCCGCCGCCCGACTCGGTGTGAACGAAGGCGCAGTCAAGGTCGCCATTCACCGCCTCCGCCGCCGCTTTCGTGAGGTCATCAAGAGCGAAATCGGCCAGACCGTGAGTGACCGCGCCCAGGTGGACGCGGAACTACACTACCTTCTGGAAACGCTGCTGTAGGAAAACTTTGGAGCGTTGGACACAGATCCAACAGGAGCAAACGGAGCTTTCTCTCTCCGTTGCCTCAGTTACCTCCTGTTGAATGGTTCTTCCGGCCCGTGAACTACCCGCCCGCGAACACCGGGCGGAAGTTGGCCTCGCTCAGGATTTGGGCTACCTCCTGGCGTTTGTCCCCCTGAATCTCGATCTGGCCATTCTTCACCGTGCCACCCGTGCCGCAGGCCTTCTGCATCGTCTTGGCCAGTTGCTCCTTTTCCGGCAGGCCGATGCCGACAAAGCCCTTTATCACTGTCACCGTCTTGCCCCCGCGTCCGGCTTTCTGCCGGATGATGTCCACCCGGCCGCGGTTCTTCCTGGCCGGTTTGGCTTCGGAACGCTGCCCGGCATCAGCCGGCGGAGTTTCGGCTCCCGCCGGCAGCCCTTCGCTGGACAAAGCGCCAAAAGGATTGTGACCAAAAGCCTGTCCGCCGTCGGTGGGAATGCGTTTGGGGTCACTCATCTGTAACTCGGAAAGCCTATTGGACTTCTTCTCCCAAGTGGGACTTGGGCGCCAACTGCTTTATCTTTTCAATGACTGTAGCCGCGGTCATAGCGACAAATTATCCTGTGAGGGCTACATCGACAAGCCTCAAGGCCAGACTCTAAGGACGAACCGGGTGCATCAAGCTCGGATGAATGCCTGCAGGCGCCGGTTGGTGTGAGGTCTCCCCATTGCTTTCTGCTGAACCGCAGGGTAGAACCGATGGTTGCCCACCGGCTCTATCCGGAGTTGGCTTCACGCTTCGGTTTTTGGCAACATGGACATGGCAATATACGATTGACAATGGCAGGAGGAGAGTTGGGGAATGTCCCACAATGAGGCAAACAGTAGGGTGCGGCCATACTTCTATGGTACCATGGTATGTCCATGGTGGTACCATACTGCTACCAGGGTACGACCAGAGCGGCAAGGGGCGTAATGGCCAATTGGAATTGGCTGGCACTCGCGCGCATTTAGGGAAGGCCATTTAGATTGACTGTGAAGTGCGGAACGAAAGCCAGGGACAGGGAAAGGTGGTGGAAACGACGCCGGTAATTCTGTCGCTCCACTTCAGCCACAAAAGGAGGGGAGCGCTGGCCCTCGCTCTTAATCCCTGAAGTTCGTGAACTGGAGCGCCACCGGGAAGTCCTTCGCCCGCACGGCGGCAATCACCGACTGCAGGTCGTCCCGGCTCTTGCCGGTCACGCGGACCTGCTGGTCCTGAATCTGCGTGGTCACCTTGAACTTTGACTCGCGGATGAAGCCGGTGACCTGTTTGGCTATCTCGGTCTCGAGGCCCTGTTTGATCTTGACGACCTGTCGCGCGTGCCCCAGCGGCGATATGTCCGGCTCGCACTGCTCCACGTTCTTGAGGCTGATATTGCGCTTGGAAATCTTGCCGATGACAATCTCATTCAGCGCCTTGAGCTTGAACGGGTTCTCCGCGGACAGCTTGATCTCATTCTTTTCGAGCACAATCTCCGCTTTGGTGCCCCTGAAGTCGAAGCGGTTGGCCAATTCCTTGTTGGCGATGTTCACGGCGTTCTCGATTTCCATCGAGTTGACCTGGCTGACGATATCGAATGACGGCATGGCCCCATGCTAATCCACCGCCCAAAAATGGGAAGAGTTTTGCAGCGCGGTCTGACCCCCTCCAGGGCTGCTCTAAAGTCGGCACGGGCCATTCCAAACCCGAAACCCGAAGACCGAGGGCCGAAAGAAACCCAAAGGCCGAGGTCCGAATTGAGAGCCACCCCGGCGGAGCAGCAGCCAGTAGGCTTAGGCCATTCTCGGAATTCGGATTTCGGCCTTCTTTCGGGCTTCGGCCTTCGGTCTTCGGATTTCAGGGCTGCAGAACATGATCTTCCCTTAACTGGCCGGACTTTAGAGCAGCCCCGGATCCCCTCTGCTCGCGACTTGCTCTCAGCAGGCTTGGGTGTTAGAAGGGTCCCGATATGTATCTACTCGCTGGTGGACGCAGCAATTTGATTGCGTGACTGCGCGCCTTCATGCCATCGCCCTCTATCAGCCACCAACAAACGGCTGCAACGCACCAAGCCCCACATTCTTGAAAACTCTATTGACAAAAGCCGCAATGATTATGTTCGCGGCCTTCGCGGCACCCGCCGCCGCAACCGGCCCGTCGCAACAGATCATCGCGCCGGTTACCGCCAAAGACCTCGGCATGCCCCGGCACAAGATTGCCCGCGATGACGCTCTGCTTTGGATCTTCAATGGCCGGGGCAAATGCAATCCCTGCCGTTATGGCCTGACTGGGTTCAAAGGGCTGAATTATGTGGACGGAGACGGCGGCTTTCGCTTCCGGTTTGACTTCCTTGACCAGCGCAGCGGAAAGACCATTTTGGACAACGTCCCGGACGTGATGGGCACCGAGGATCCTCTGGGCTGGAATTTCCGCGCCGGCGCTCCCCTGTGCGTCGTTTCCCAGGATGAAACGTGGTTTCCGCATTTCTACCGGAGAACCGGCACGTTCCATAAGCATCTCAAGAGCGGCACGGTGTCGTTTGCGATCGAGACGCGAACCTACGTTTCCGCCAGGACCGATGAAGTGCTGATTGCCATCGAGCTGGAGAACCGCGATACCGAGCCGCTGGCGCTCACGCTGCTTCCGATGCTGAACAAACAGAACCGTTTCCGAGCGTCTTACGGCAACGGTCTTGCCTGTGTCGCGACTGACCTGACGGAGACCAATAAACAGGGGATCGCCTGGACTATTCCGCCGAAGACAAAACAGACCCGCCACTTCGCAGTCTCCGCGGTAGCGAAAGGAAGTGAGCCGCTGGTTTGCCAGCCAGATCTGGCTAGCCGCGTCCAGCAGGCGGACATGGATGGGGAAGCGCACATACGGCGGCTTGCCGAACGGTTGCCGGTCCTGCAAACCGAGTCGCCACAGCTCGACAACCTTTACAAGCGATGTCTGGCGAGCATGGCGCTTTGCCGCTGGGAGCGGGAAGACTTCCGGAACCAGCCAACCTGGGTCGTCGGTGGGTTCATTTGTGTGGTCTCCTGGGACTTTTCATTCTCCGCAAACACGCTCTGCCTGGTCGAGCCGCAAGCCGTTCGGCAACTGATCCGGGACGTGCTGGAGATCGGACGGCTGAAGGCTTCCTACCTTGATATCAGGAAGAACCGTGTGCTGGCCGATTTTCTTTACATTCAGGAACCGTTTGCGATGCGGGAGTTGCTCAATGCCTATACTGAGGAGTCCGCAGCATATACTACACCCAAAGCTACCGAGGCTTCTCCCTCTCCCCTTCCGAAGGGGAGAGGGCTGGGGTGAGGGGTTGCTCCGTGTCGTCTATCCCGCGGTCTTGGCAGTATGACCGTCACCGGTGACCGGACCATCCTGGACGACCAGGTCGCCGGCGCCACGGTTTACGAATG
The DNA here is from genome assembly GCA_903912925.1 of uncultured Verrucomicrobia subdivision 3 bacterium. Classification (GTDB taxonomy): domain Bacteria; phylum Verrucomicrobiota; class Verrucomicrobiia; order Limisphaerales; family UBA8199; genus PALSA-1440. The sequence continues at coordinate 14,230 of CAIWJG010000976.1, forward strand.
GATGAAACGCTGGGAAGCCAAGCTGGGTGAGTTTGCCACCGGCCCCGGCGGACTGCTGGACCTGGGCGACGGCAACGAGCTGTTGCTCGAACTGCGGACGGACGATTACGACCACGTTGTTCCCGCCGTCAACGGTCTCACCGTCGAGTTCCTTCGCTGGCTGGCCCAGCTCGCCAAGGCGCGAAATGATCCGAACGCGGAGAGATTTGCGCGCCGAGCCGAGGCCATGGACCGGGCATTTCAAGGGCTTTGGAACGAAAGAGCGGGATGGTTTGATAACATCTGGGCTGACGGCTCACGGCAACCTTTCTTCTCGGCGCATCTTTTCGACCTGCTGGGCACTTCCGTCCTCACCGGCAGTCAGCGCCAGGCGATTGCGGCCCACATTCAGGAGGGGGAGTTTTTCGGCGAGTACGGTATGTATTCGATCTCCCGCAAGGATACCGTTCACTGGGACCGGTTGGACGCGGACTGGGGCGGCGGCGGATGCTACCTGGGCACGCCGTTGCGGACCGCGCGGTATTTAGTGTCTGAGAAAGAACTATCCCTGGGTGCGCAGGGCAAGGGTTTATCTCGCTCTGGATAGGCTGAATGTTTGGCCTCGTTGGTGGTTGGCTTGTTGAAAAACCTCAAGAAACAGTAGTCTGAGCCTCAAAGATTC
>CAIWJG010000977.1 GCA_903912925.1 uncultured Verrucomicrobia subdivision 3 bacterium
AACGGCGCGCTCAACGGTTCCGGGAACTTGATTTACGCGAACACCGGCACGGGGCTGACGCTGCTCAGTTCGCCTTCGTCCACCATCGAGAACAACACCTTCTATCGGAATACGACGGTGAACCTCCGTCTGACCGGTTCGCACGGCAGCGTCCGGGTCGCAAACAACATCCTGTCCTCCTCCGGCACGGCGCAAACTTGCATCCAGTTCGATACCATCGGGACGAGCTGGCTGGCGGACTACAACGACTATTTCGTCACCAACGGCGCGGTGCTGTGGAACTGGAAAGGCCCGCGCTACTCGCTGGCGGCCTTGCAGAACTACTCCGGCATGGAGCGCCACTCGATCGATCTCGACCCGCGGTTCGTCGATCCCGACGGCGCGGACAACCAACTGGGCGGCAACTTCGGCCCAGACGATAATTTCCACTTGGCCGCCAACAGCCCGGCGCTCGACGCGGGCGACCCGGACTCCAACTTCTCCGCCGAGCCCGTCCCCAACGGCAGCCGCATCAACTTGGGTAATTTTGGCGGCACCGCGCAGGCGGACACGTCCGGCAGCCAGCGCGTGCTGCGTTTGCTTGCGCCCAACGGCGGGGAGATCCTCTTCCGCCGCGGAGTGGTGCGCTGGGCGGCCACGGGGCCGTGGGCGACCAACGACATGGTGACGATCCAATACTCGGCAAACAGCGGGAGCACTTGGGCCACCGCGGCGAACGCCAACGTGCTGAACAGCGCCAACGGATTCTACGGCTGGGATCTCTCGACCCTCACTCCCGGCGTCAGCTATCTCGTCCGCGTGACCTGCGTGGCCCAACCGGCGATCACCGACACCGCGGACGCGGTGTTCGAGGTGCAAGGCCCCGGAGCCAAGATTATTTATTTGAACGATGGCAGCACCGCCAACGACACCTGGTGCAGCGCCGCCGGTGCCCGGACCAACTCCGGCCTCAGTGCGGCCTCGCCGCTCGACGCGTTCCAGTCGGTGATTGAGAAGTATCCCGCCATTGGCGCGGGCGACGAAATCCGCGTGGACACGGGCGAGTTCGATCCCAACCGCACCGTTTATTTGAATCAGCAGAACAGCGGTGCCTCCGGTTCCCCGCTGGTCATTCGCGGCAGCACCAATGGTGCGGCGGTTTTCAACCGGCTCGACCAGGCGGACGACATGTTCCTTTTGGACGGCGTGAGCTATATCCGGTTCGAGCGGTTAAACTTCACGCGGGGCGCGAGCGGCTTGCGCCTGGCCGGCACGGGCTTGAATCCCTCCGTCGGCATCACGATCACCGACTGCCAGAGCTACAGCAATAGCTCGTACGGCATGATCGTGAGCACCTGCACCACGCTGTTGGTGAAGAACTGCACCAGCGTTCGAAACGGCGGCGACGGCTTCAGCCTGAGCGCGTCGGATTCCACCGTGACGAACAACTTCGCCGGCTGGAATAGCGGCACGGGGCTGGGCTTCGGCGGCTACGGCCTGATCTCCTTCAACCACTGCGCCAGCAACAACAACAACGGCATTGGCGCGAGCCGGAACGACCAGATGACGCTGGTGGTGTCATTCAATCAGCTCCACCACAACGGACAGTCGGGGTTGTGGATGAACGGCGGCTACTCCGGCGGCGACGCCCAGGCCATCGGCAACACCTGTTACGCCAACAGCGGCGCGGGCATGGTGGGCAACCGCTGCTATGGACTGATTGGCAACCTCGTCTCTTCCAACGGCGGCGATGGCATCGTCTCGGAATACGCCACGCATATCACGAAGAACACTATCAGCGACAACCAGGGCCACGGCATCAGCGGTTGGATTGGGATCGTCGCGACGAACAATCTGGTGGTCCGCAATGGCGGTGGCACCGGCTGGAACATCGTTCTGCCTCGCGACAGCGTGTGCCGGAACAACACCCTCGTCGGCAGCAACGGCGTTTACGCGTCGGACACCGGCTGCACGATCGTCAATAACATCATCGCCACGCGCGGCGCGGGCATGACGGCCATTTATGCCGCGAATCCGGCTGGCAGCATCAGCAGCGATTACAACGACATCTACGTCACCGACGGCGCCATCGCGGGCAACTGGCTCGGGCCGCGCGCCACAGTGAGTTCCTGGCAGCAGGTTTCCTTGCGCGACCTGCACAGCATCTCGGTGGAACCCCGCTTCGTGGATGGCGTGACCAACTTCCACCTCCGCAGCACCGCCGGCAGTTATCGCGGCGCGGCTTTCACCGCGCCGTCCGGCGGATCGTTCGTGGCGGACGCCGATCTGAGCTTCGGCATCGACGGCGGCGATCCCGCCGCTGGCTTTGCCCAGGAGCCTGCGCCCAACGGCGGGCGCCTCGACCTCGGCGCGTTCGGCAACTCGCCGGATGCTTCGCGCACGCCAGCCGCTCGCTTCAGCTTGCTCGTCGAGCCGCTGCCCGGCGTGAAATGGTTTGGCACGCGCACGATCACCTGGCTCACGCGCGGCCCCTGGGTGGGGGGCGATCTGGTGCGGTTGGATTTCTCCGCCGACGGCGGCGCGAACTGGACCAACCTCGTGGCTTCGGTGGCTTACTCGCTCGGCCGCTACGATTGGAACACCACCGGGCTGCCGCCGGGGACGAACTACTTCGTGCGCATCAGCAAGACCGATGGCACCGCGATGAATGTGGCTGCCGCCGCGTTCGAAGTGTCCGCTTCCGGCCCGCGCACCTATTATGTGAACGACACCAACACGCTTAACGACGTGTTCTGCTCCGCGCCCGGCAGCGCCGCCAACGACGGCCTCAGCGCCGCCACGCCCAAGGATTCCGTCCAGGCCATCCTCGATACCTACAATGTGGTCGGCGGCGACACGATCAAGATTGACACCGGCAACTACCTGCTGGGCGCGACCATCGTGATGACCACCAACGACGTGGGTTCCGCCGACGCCCCCATCGTCATCATCGGCAGTACCAACGGCACGACTCTCAATCGGCAAGACACCGGCTACGACGCCTTCTACTTGCAAGGCGCGGAATATGTCCACTTCCAGAACCTCAAGTTCACCGGCGGTCGCTTTGGCTTGTCGGGTGACGGCACGACGGCGAACTATTTGCGGGGCGTGGAAATTTACAATTGCGAAGCGATGACCAACGGCGCCCACGGCTTCAGCATCGCCTATTCCTCCAATCTGGTCGTCAGCGCGTGCTCGCTGCATCACAACGGCCAGCGTGGCGCGAGCCTTGGGGCCGCTGTCCAGGTCACGGTGGTGAGCAATATCTTTGCCTTCAATGCCTACAATTATGGCCTCTACGTGGATTCCTCCGGCGTGGTCATGGGCAATCTCTGCTTCAGTAACTCCGGCGACGGCCTGGCCGTGGGCGGCAGTGTCCTGGTGACGGGCAACACTTGTTGGCAAAACTACAATGTGGGTATCCATGGGTGGAGCGGGGTGACGGTGACGAACAACTTGTGCTACAGCAACCGAACCGAGGGCATCTCCATCCACAGCGGCAACAACCAGGTGGTGGGCAACTGCGCGTTTGGCAACGGCGGCACGGGCATCTATTTCGAGAACAGCGGGCGGGTTCAGCGAAACGTCGTCTATTCCAACGGCGGTCACGGCATCCAATTTGAAGGCTTCTCCGGCGACTCCCGCGAGATCGTCAACAACCTCTGCTACCTGAACGGCAGCGGGCCGGGCTATTTCAACATCATCGGCGGCGCCAGTTTTTACCAACCTAAGAACGGACTCATCGAGAACAACACCTGCTATGGCGGCAGCGGTATTTACATCGGCAACCCTTGGGTGTTTACGAACCGCAACAACATCATCTGGGCGACTGGCTCCAACTCCGTCGCGCTCGTCCGCTATACGCATACGGGGCAGTGGTATTCCGGAACCATTCTGGAAAGCGACAACAACCTCATCTACCTCACCGACGGCGCCATCGTCGGCCAATGGAACGGCAACCAGCCTGAGCTGGCTGACTGGCAATACGCCACTAAGCAAGACTACCACAGCTTCATTGCCAACCCGCAGTTCGTGAACCCGGCAGGCGCGGGCGGCGTCATCGGCGGCACCAACGGCTGGGACGACAATTTCCATCTCGCCAGCACGGCGGGCAGTTACGCGGGCGCGCCCTTCACGGCCACGGCCAGTTCCACCTTCGCGACCAACGCCACCACCAGCCCGGGCATTGATGCCGCCACGCCGGCCAGCCTGGTTGGCGACGAAATTGCCCCCAACGGCAGTCGCCGCAACCTGGGTGCGTTTGGCGGCACATTCGACGCCGCGCTCTCGCCGGGCACGTCGGGCATTTCCATCCTGAACCTGGCGGCCAACGACACCTTGCGCGGCGTGAAGACGCTGTCCTGGATCACCCGCGGCCCGTGGGCTGGCGGCGAAACGTTGCGGCTGGAATACTCCAGCAACGGCGGCGTGGGCTGGACCACTGCGGCGGGTCTGGACGCCGTGCCGTTCAATCAGCCTGCGCTCGACTGGGACACCTCCAGTCTGACACCCGGCAAGAATTACATCGTACGCCTCGCGGGCAACAGCAACAGCGTGGTCTGTGCTGTCAGTCCTGTGGCCATAATTGCCAACGGCCCAACCGACTTCTATGTCAACGACGCCAATCCCACAAACGACGTCTATTGCTCGGCCATCGGCAACGATAGCAACTCCGGCCTCGCGCCCTCCGCCCCCAAGGCCACGCTCAACCGCCTGTTCAGCGCCTACGAGCTTATCGGCGGCGACCGCGTCTGGATTGACAC
>CAIWJG010000978.1 GCA_903912925.1 uncultured Verrucomicrobia subdivision 3 bacterium
GATAAATCCGGCGTTCCTGCTGTTGCAGAGAGAGGAGGGCCTTTCCTAATGATTCTGACTTTTACTAAGAATCACGCCGCGCCGAAATGTTTCTGCACGAGTTTTTGCACAGCGGGCAGATTCACAAACGCGCCCGGGGTCAGCACTTTCACCCCTTGATATTCCGTCCGGTCGAAATGTCCGCGCGCGGTGTTGACGGTGATGATGAAATCGGCGGACGCGGCCAGCGCGCATTCGAGAAAGCGGTTGTCCGGCGCGTGGCGGATGACCTCCAGTTCCGTCAGCGGATAACAGGGTTCGACGGCGGACACGATGCGTTGCAGTAATTCGGGATGCGCCGCGAGGACTTCCTGGTATTCCTCAATCATCGCGGACGAAGCCCAGGCGCGAACCCTTTCCGCCAGGCAAAGCTCCACAATCAAAGCCGCCGGATTGACCGGGTTGGGTAACGTGGCGAGCTTGAGAACACAAGTATCAAGGACGACTTTCAAGGTAGGGCTTGGCGCGGCGCAACGCGAGCGAACGGCGCTTCCGCTCCACGCAGGCCACCGCTGCCGCGTCGGTCATCGTGCGACCCGCGTTCACACGATGCGCGCGCGCGAGTTCGGGCGAGAGTCGGAAACTCACGAGCTTGCCGCCGACGATTGCTTTCGCTTGCATGACTCAAAATTAACTTGGTATTGACCGTCTGACAAGGCGCACTTGGTTGTCAATCACTGCTGCGGCAGCCGGGCGGGCGGGCCGGAGCAGGTTCAACCACAGCGAACGCAAAGATCGCAAGGAAAGACAGTCCTTTCGTTCGGAACCATCACCAGTTCCTTTCTCTGCGCTCTTTGCGTTCTCTGCGGTTAAATCAACTGCCGGGACCCGCGGTTTGGCCCCTGTGCCGGAACTACAAATGAGATCAGACTGAGAGTGACAACGCTGGGACGGCGGGCATAAGGCTGCAAGTCGCGCCGGGAGAAGCGAGGCCACCAGCTCCGAATGCGCCGGGCGTTTCCTGATACCACCACCGGAACGCCGGATTTATCCGGCAGTCCGCCGAGCCGCACCTGGGCTGCCGGATAAATCCGGCGTTCCGTGTGCGGGGAGAGGAGGGCCGTCCTGACTCCAAGGAACCCCTGCCCAGGAACCGCGTTAACATCCAACATCCAACCTCGAACGCCCAACATAAAATAATGGCGCAGACCCGGGTCCTTGGTTGTTGGGTGTTGGTTGTTGGGTGTTGGTTGTTGGGTGTCGGATGTTGGTTGTTGGGGTCCGCTTGTTGAGCTGCATCGCCCACTTGAGTTTTTGCGCCGCATTGCGGCCCAGGTCGAGCGCGGGCACCGGCACGTCGAAGTGCACGGAGGCGCTGTGCGCGCTGAACTCCACCCGGCCGATGTGGCGCAGGTTGATGAGGGTGGCGCGGTCGGTTTGCAGGAACGTGCCGACCGGCAGCAACGCCCGCCAACCCGCCAGCGTCTGCCGGACCTTGATCGTTCGTTGGTCCGCGGTCAGAATGGTGCTGCAATTGCCGTCGGCGGTGATGCAGAGAATCTCGCTGGGCTGGACAAGCACACCCGATTGGCCGGCGGGAATGAGCCGGCTGCCGGCGGCCCACACGGGCAGCAAGTCGGCCTGCGAGTGGCGCGCCTGGGGGGGCAGCGGCACGAGGGAAACCGGGGCCGGGCGGGCAACCGGCAAGACGCTCAAGATCCGCTGCAGCTTGCGAACCGATTCCAAGTCTGCCGCGCGAAATTGACCGCTGCGGCCAACGGTCAGAACCAGGAGCTGACCGGCAGCCGTAATTTGGTAGATGGCGACCATGTCTCGAATGCCGAGCGTGCGGTCCACTTCGTTGAACGCTTCCGTGAGCTGCCACTGGCGGTCAGGCAGCAAGTCGCTGCGGCGGTAAACCGCCGATTGTCCCCGGGGAAAGAAATGCTGGACGAACGGATGCTCGTCCTGGGTGCGCAGGATCGTCTGCACCAAGGCATGTGCCGGCCCCAGCCAGCCTTCCCCCGGGTGGAACAAGTCGGTGGCGCCCGTTTTCAAATCATGCGTGATGGCCGAATAATAATCCGCGGCGACCAACTCTTTGACCGCTGCCAAGGCCGCCTCGCCCACTTGGGGCGCATTGGGGGCGGTCACAATCCGGTCCAGCGTGTCGAGTGCGATGGACTTTAGGGGCACGGGTGCGGAACCGATCTCAACGAGTTCTTTGATACTTGGTTCTACTAGCCCGAGTTTCGCAAGTCAACTATCAATTTGCAGTGATTTGCGCCATTTGTCTTTTGTAAGTCCTTGATAATCAACAGTCGTGTTTTCGGAATGCTCGTTGTAGGGACTATAAACGGCCGTTACCAAAACCATGAAGCACACGAGCAGCGGGGCGTTTTGGCCCCGCGCTACTGGTGTCGGCTGCTACCAACCGGACCGTCCAGGCTGACCCCGTGGGCACAACTTCGTCGGTTGGGAGAAAGACCAAGCGCTGTTTGACCGGGAACTGGAAAAGGTGATCCGTGCCTTGCGGACGGATGAAGGTGGCCGCGAGAAACCACCGTCGGCAAGACTGTGAGCGGCTGCGTGATCAAACGCGGACTTTGAGCCCTGCGGCAACTCGCTTACAGGCGTCGTTTGGGGCCTTGCATCCGGTTCCGCCTCGCCCCGGACAGGTTTGGGCCCGCCTCTGCTACACGAACCATACATGAACAGCGCCGGTCGGTCAACGGCGCGGTATAGTTCATTCCGGTTACGCGTGCCGATAATTTGCGGCCAGGGAAGCTGGGGATGTTGTTGGCGAAGCGACTCGGGGATGTGGCTCGCCGCTTCGCCGACAATTTCCAGACAACGCAGCGTGGCCAGGCCCAAGGCGCGGTCGGTGTCCAAGTCGGTCCGTTTCTTATCGCGCATCAGCCCGATCGCCTCGCGCGCCTATTCCAGCCAGGGCCAGTCAAAGTCGGGGTTAAGGGCTCCGATCCAAAGCTGTAGGAGACGACGTCAGGAGTCTCTAATCAGCGGATTCCGCACAAGCCCGGGTTTGGGCGGCAGGCCAAGAGGTTAGAGACTCCTGACGTCGTCTCCTACAATGGCTTACGAAGACTTTGTCA
>CAIWJG010000979.1 GCA_903912925.1 uncultured Verrucomicrobia subdivision 3 bacterium
CCCCCCGTTTAACGGCCCGTTGCTTGATCCCGTCGGCCTCATCCCAACTGATGCCTAAAATCTCGCAGGCACCGCTAATCGAGCACTCCAACATCACATCAATGGCCAAGCGCTCGAAGAGTTTGCTGAACCGCCCATATTTCTCCGCCCAAGGCACGACCACGGTTTGTGCCCCATGCTCAGCGCACCGCACGATGGCCACGCGCGACACCAGGATCGTCTTGAACTGGCAACTGTCCAAATGGCGCCACCGCCGCTCTTCATAGTCGTGAATCTCCATTCGCTGCTCACACTGCGAACAGGCCCAATGCGTCTCGGCACAGGCCACCCGCACCTCAATCTCCCGCTCCTTGGGTTTGAGCGTCACGCTCTCCACCTGCCACGGGGCGACCAAGCCCAGAATCTGTTGGTATAACTGAAAGTCTTTCATGCCTTGGAAGTTGGCGCAGCCCTGCCGGCTGCGCAATGGTCGAATACCGGGCGAGCGCAGCGGAGCGGAGCGAGATCCGGCGCGAAGCGGTTTGCCCACGCTCCAGCCACCGATCTCCCCATGGCTCAGAGCTCGTTCAGAAGTCCATTCTAAAAGCCTTTTCCCTCCCGTCACTCAAACAACCCAATGAAAATTCACCAGGTAGTTCCCGAAGAACCGAAATAGTTGCGGATTACTTCCGCGCAGTAACGGTATAGTGCGCGGGGCTTCTTGTCGTCCTGCTTTCGAACTGAGTTGTGTCTGAGCCGTCCGTCAGTGTCTTGATCACCGCCTACAACCGCGAAAAGTGTATCGCTGAGGCCATCGAAAGTGTACTAGCCCAGACCTTTACGGATTTCGAGCTGATCATTGCAGACGATTGTTCCGCGGATCGCACAGTGGAAATCGCGCGACACTACACTTCGGACCGCCGGGTGCGGCTGCATGTCAACGAGAAGAACCTGGGACAGTTCCCCAACCGTAATCGCGCGGCGGCGTTGGCCAAGGGTAAGTACCTCAAGTATTTGGACTCGGATGACATAGCCTACCCACATTGCCTTCAGGTGATGATATCCTGCATCGAACGGTTCCCGGATGCGGGGATTGGCTTGAGTGAGCCCTTCCGGGAGGACGTCATACTCCCATTCCGCATGGATCCTCTTGCGGCCTGGCGCGAAGATCTCCTGGGAAGCGGGTTGTTTACCAAGGCGCCGAGTTCGACCATCATTCTACGAAGCGCTTTTGAGCAATGCGGAGGATTCCGCCATCCAGACGCGCTGACTGATGACGTTATTTTCCTTTACGAAATCTGTGCGAGGTTTCCAACCGTCCTGCTCCCCCACGGGCTTCACTTTTATCGTGTGCATCCCGAACAAGTTGCGACTCAGAACTCGTGGGAAAGAATGTTGGAGGAACGGATACGCTATGTTCCGGGCCTCATTCTCTCGTCGCAATGCCCCCTTCCTCCCGAAGAGCAAAAGGTCGCCTATGGCAACCTCGTCGGGCGATTCTTGCGATACTGCCTTCGACAATTGGCCCGCGGCAACTTCAAGGCTGCTGCCCGGCTGATGCGCGGTGCGGGGCTCCGATTCAGTGACTGGAAGTGGATTTTTCGTCGGCCAGCACACCCTTACAGGCGCAAAGCGTTCTATGTCGGGGGCAACTCTGTCCCGCGGCAGTGATCCGTTCCGCTGTGCTTGTACGGTGGCCGCAGTCCTTTCCCACGGCTGATTCCCGAATCCCGAAGACCCTATGGTTAGAAGAGTTTTAATGCTCCGGGCGAAAGATGCCCTCGCACGCCTGGCTCGGCGTCAATACTGGCTATACCGGCTGTCGCGCAGCTCGATTGGCCGAAACGTGCGGATTCGTTTCCCGCTGCGGGTGGAAGGGCGGGGACGGTTGGCGCTCGGTGATGGCACAGTGGTCGAGGCCAACGTCACGCTAGGTTGCGGCCAGGGAAGTGGTGTGCATTTCGCCGGAGGGTGCCGGCTTGGCGAAGGCATGTCGCTTCGCGCGGCTCCGGGAGTCAAAGCCAGCTTTGGCGCGGGATGCGTAGTTGGTCCGCACTCCATGCTCGAAGTGCAGGCAGATTGGCGAATTGGGGCAAACACTATAATCGACAATTATTGCTCGATCTTGGCCCGAGAACCCGGGCCTGCGGGCTCCCTTATTGTCGAGGAAGGGGGCCGCATTGCTTACCAGTCGATCATCGATCTTTCCGACGCCGTGACACTTGGCGCAAACGTCGCTCTCGGGCCCCACACCATCATCTATACGCACGACCACGACTATCAGCACGGCGGCCCGGTGGCTTGGCACGGCAAAGTGGTCCGCAAACCGGTCGTGATCGGCGAGGGCGCTTGGGTCGGAGCGCGGGTGACTATCTTACCGGGTGTAAAAATAGGCGTCCGCGCAATTGTCGCGGCAGGAGCGGTGGTGACGCGGGACGTGCTGGCGGGGGCAGTTGTGGGTGGAGTGCCCGCCAGGCCGCTGAAACGTAGTCGGACGAATATCGTGGACTGCAAGCCCAATGGCCAGTGACCACTCAACAGGAGACTGCGGACCACGGACTATGGGACATCAGAAAGCAGACTCATCAAAGCAGAAAGTAGAAAGCAGAAATCAGAAGTCAGTGGTCCGTTGTCTCGTCGTCTTGTAGTCCTGTAGTCTTGTGGTCCTGAAATGACAGTGCTTTTCGTAGCCTTCGAGTTCCCTCCGCTCACCTGCGGCGGGGTGCATCGGCCACTGGCTTTCCTGAAGTATCTTCCGGAGTTTGGGATTGAGCCGGTCGTGCTCACGACCGACGGAGAGAGCTACCGCCGGACGATTGTGAACCCTTCACTGGACTACTCCCTGGTGAATCGCATTCCCGCCAATATCCACCTCCACCGCGCTCCGTGCGCCAGCCCGATGCCAGCCCCCAAAACGCGCTTGGGTGAGTGGTGTCGCATCTTTTTCTCACTTGCGGAAGAAGCCCCCAAACTCTGGGCCCCACAGGTGATGGCGTGCGTGGAGAAGATCGCCCGGGAACACCGGGCGGAAGCAATTTACGCTACGTCGCCACCCTTCCACGTTGCCAACATCGCGTGTCAGATAGCTCGGAAATTGTCGTTGCCCCTGGTTCTCGATCTGCGGGACGCCTGGTCCCAGTGGCGGATTGGACCTTACGGTTCCTACCTCCATTACTTGCTCACGCTCTGGATGGAAAGGCGATGCTTGGTGTCAGCGAGTAGGGTCGTGACCACGTCGAGCCAGACCCGGGCGGATCTTCTTAGGCTACACCCGCAGGTGCCTGCGGAGAAGATCGTGGTAATTACCAATGGCTACGACCGCGACATCAGCGACTGGAGCCTGAGCAGGCCGATGAGCAATGACAGCGATGCTCGTGCCGCCCTCTTCCGCTCTGCGGGCACCTTCTCGGTGAACCTCGACTCGACCGACGGCCCCCTCTCCCTTTCCCTCTCCCCCTCCGAGGGGGAGAGGGTGCCTTCCGGGCAGGTGAGGGGGTTCGGGGGTTCAAAGCCGGAGCGATCAACTCGGGAAGTTCTGTCCCCGACGGGAGAGGGTCAGGGTGAGGAGGATTTGGCCTTGGGCTCGAACCCCACCTCCAGCCGGCCTTTCGTGATTGGCTACGTCGGCACATTTTATTACTCGCCGGGCGCACGGGCGGCCATGATGCTTCCCTGGTGGCGGAAGCCGCCGCACCGGATGATCCAGTATTCCCCGCGCAAAGAGGATTGGCTCTATCGCTCACCCTGGTTCTTTTTCCAGGCTGTCGCCCGTCTGCTGGCGGATCATCCTGAACAGCAATCACTCTTGCGAATCCGATTTGCCGGGAGGAAGCCGGATTGGATTGATTCCCAGGTGGAGCGCTTTGGTCTGGCCGGAAACGTCGAGTTCCTCGGTCCCCTCGACCACACAAGCGCCCTCAAGTTCCAGGAGGAATGCGACGCGTTGCTTGTAACTTCCTCTAAGGTGATCGGCGGAAGCGACTACAGCATCGCGGGCAAGACTTTTGAGTATTTCTCGATGCGCAAACCCATTATCGGCTTCGTGGCCGAAGGCGCGCAGAAGGACATCCTCACGGAGAGTGGTCTGGCGGTGATCTGCGATCCCGACAACCCTGCCGACTCGGCCAGGCAACTGGACGAACTGCTCTCCGGCCGGATCCGCTTGCAGCCGAACACCGCCTTCCTCAAGACCTTGCATCGCCGTGAGCTCACGCGGAAGTTGGCGGAGGTGATGCGCGAAGCGGTTGGCTGAGCGCGGACTACTGGACTACGGGGGGGGGGGAGGACTACAAGACTACGAGACAACTGGACTACGGGACCACGGGTGAGGGACTACGAGACAACAAGACAACTGACTACGGACTACGGACTACAGGACAACTGACCACAGGACCAAAAGACCATGAGAGACTACACCAAGATCGAGGCCTGGAGGCTGGCGGACGACTTGACCGTCGTAATTTATGAACGGACGCGCAGCTTTCCAAGGGAAGAAATGTATGGGTTGACGAGCCAGCTCCGCCGGGCTTCTTACTCCGTTCCCGCAAACATCGTTGAGGGCGCATCGCGTGAGAGTCAGAAGGAGTACCTGCACTTTCTGTACATCTCCAGGGGTTCTTTGAGCGAGACCCAGTACTTTGTGCATCTGGCGCGACGATTGGGCTATCTGAACGATGCCGACGCCGAGCGATTACACGGCCAGACAAGGCAAGCCTTTGCATGCTTGCATGGCCTGATCAAAGCGGTGGAGAAGGAAGCGGGCAAATTCAAGAAGCTCGCCGCTGTTGTCACCAGCCTCCTCGCGATCAGCATGGCCCGATTAGTCCCGTAGTCCCGTAGTCCCGTAGTCCGTGGTCCGTGGTCCGTAGTCCGTAGTCCGTAGTCCTGTAGTCCCGTAGTCCCGTAGTCCTGTAGTCCCGTAGTCCTGTAGTCCCGTAGTCCTGTAGTCCTGTAGTCCCGTAGCCCTTTCAGATGAACATCGCTTGCATCGTCGGAGCCCGGCCCAACTTCATCAAGATGGCGCCGATCCTAAAGGAGTTGGCCCGTCATCCCGGCCACTTTCACCCGATTCTGGTCCATACCGGGCAGCATTACGACACCAAGATGTCAGACGTCTTCTTTCGTGACTTGGACATGCCCGCGCCGGATCATTCCCTCGGGGTGGGGGCGGGCACCCAGGCGCAGCAAACAGGCGCCATTATGGAGCGGTTCGACGAGCTGTGCGGTCGGGTGAAGTTCGATCGTTTGCTGGTCGTGGGCGACGTCACCTCGACCTTCGCCTGTGCCGTCTCCGCCACGAAGCGCGGCATCCCGGTGGACCACGTCGAAGCCGGCCTGCGCTCGTTCGACCGGACCATGCCCGAGGAAATCAACCGCATTCTGACCGACGCCATTGCCGACCTGTTCTTCGTTACCGAGCCATCAGGCGTGGCCAACCTGCTCCGCGAGGGACATAGCGAAAGGAAGATCAAGCTGGTGGGCAACGTGATGATTGACAGCCTGCTGTCCCATTTGGACAAGGCCCGCGGTTTGGAAAAATGGCGCTCTTTTAGCCTGTCCCGAAGTGGCTATGCCTTGGTCACCCTGCATCGGCCGTCGAATGTTGATGACGGTCAGCGGCTTCAGGAGATCGTTGCCTGTTTGAGTCAGGTTTCCCAGCGGATTCCGGTGGTGTTCCCGGTCCATCCCCGGACCCGCAAAAATCTGACCGGTGCAGTCGAGAGTCCTTCCTTGCAACTCTGCGAGCCGCTGGGCTATTTGGACTTCGTGAGTCTCATGGCGGGTGCCGCGCTGGTCGTGACCGATTCCGGGGGCATCCAGGAAGAGACCACGGCGTTGGGCATCCCGTGCCTAACCTTGCGCCACAACACGGAGCGCCCGATAACCGTCCAGGAAGGAACCAATACGCTACTCGGGAATGACTTGGGCCAGCTCGTCACCATGATTTCTGACATCACCGGCGACAAGTATAAGCGGGGTACCGTTCCGCAGCTCTGGGATGGCCAGTCCAGCCGGCGTATCGTGAGCGTCCTGGAAAGCCTTTGAGAAGCCTCCCCTCCCGCCGACAGTGCCCGTTGCGATGCTTGCTCTTTTGAATGGATTATGACCGATAAGTCAATTCCTGCCATTTTGGTGAGCCCAACCAATGCTTTGGAAGGCTCAGGGGGTGGGGTTCAGATTTGCACGGCTGAGTATCGTGCAGTGCTCGCTGCGGCGGGTTTCCAGTTGGAACTCCTGCCGTTCGAGGCAGATATGCGGTTCCTGATCCGGTTTCTCCGGAAATTCGAAGGGATGCCCTACCGGCGAATACTTCCACCAGGTCTATTGGAGCGGATTCGGCAGAAGGCGGCCGAAGTCAAGACGCGGTTTGTGTTCTTCAACCTCGTTGATTTCACTCCGCTGGCTCAAAAACTACGCCAGGAACTCCGCGCGGAAGTTAAATTAGTGCATCTGTCCCATGGTCTAGCAAGCACGGATATCTGTATTCGGCAGCAGGTTAAACGAATCCAATCCTCTGCTCTGCGCTACGATCGTGCTGCCGCCGGGGAACTCGGGGCGATGCTGCAGTGGGAGGGAGATTATCGTCGGAACCTGGATGCGTCCCTGTGCTTGAGCCCTTTCGATGCAGAGCTGGAGAAGTGGCTCGGCGTTCCCTCGGCTGCTTGGTTCCCTCGAACGGCGCGGCGACGCCTGCTGGATGTAAGTCCGGTTGATGGACGCGTTGGCTGCGTGGGCACCTTGAGCCATCCTCCCAATCGAATCGGTCTGAGTGCACTATTTGAAAAGTTAAAGGCGCAGGCTGTTCCCCCGTTTCATTTCCGGCTCGTCGGTGGGCCAGAGTCTGAGGGACGGTCTTTCGCCCGAGAGTATCCTTTTGTTCAATACCTGGGGGCGTTGCCAGACAATCAGTTGATCGAGGAGGTCAAATCGTGGTGCTGCTTTGTTCACCCCATTCTCCAGCCGGCCCGAGGCTGCAGCACCAAGCTTGCGGTTGCCCTTGGTTGGGGCTTGCCAGTCGCCACCACACGCTTTGGCTCGCGGGGGTATGTTTGGGACGAATCCGCAGCGCCCTTGCCCACCACCCTAAGCGGACTTGCAGACGCCACCCTTCAACGCTCTCGCGCCAGGGACTTTGAGACGCACCGACAAGAGTCATTAAGAACCTTGGACCTTCAGCCGAGAATCGAAGATGTTTCTCGAGAGGTGCGCCGCTACCTGCTCGGCCTCGCGTGAGAACGTGGAGAGTCTGGTGGGCAAGTCAGAGTTCCGCAAACACCGCAAAGCATTATGAAATCCATGCTGTCTTATCTTATCCGGCGTAGTGTAGATATTCTTCCTTGGCAGTGGCGTTTGCGAGTGAAAGACCTGCCGATTATTGCTCCTCTGCAGCGATGGCTGGTGGCTCGCTTTCTCGATAACCGGGAATTCGTGCACGAGGTGACCGCTGGACCGGCAAAAGGCCTTAAGTTTCCGGTGCGGATGCCGCAGGACAAAGCCATTTGGTCGGGCACATGGGAGCCTGCGTTTGCTACGGCGCTGGCCCAGGCGGTTCATCCTGGAGCTGTGTGTTACGACGTTGGCGGCTATCGCGGCTTCTACTCGGGTGTGTTTGCCTGCTCCGGCGCCAGCAAGGTCTACGTCTTCGAGCCTAACCCGCAAAACTGTACGTGCCTCGATTCGTTGGTGTCGCTTAACCCGCAAGCGCCGATCCAGCTCTTTCGAATGGCGCTGGGAGATCATCGAGGGCCCATTGGTTTCAACCTGATGAGTGAGGCTACGATGGGCAAAGTGAGCAGTAGCCCTTTTCAGCCGGACGCCGTGCCGTCTCGGGCGATCAGCGTGGAAATGACGACTCTGGATTTGCTGTTCGAGGCCAAGCAGATCCGTGAGCCGCAGGTGATCAAAATTGACGTCGAAGGAGCCGAGGTGCTTGTTCTGCGAGGAGCGAAACGGGTTCTTGAGACGTTTCACCCTGCAATATTCTTAGAAGTTCATTCTCACGAACTCGCCCGGGAGTGCGCGGAATTCTTAGGACGGCTTGGTTACAGCTATACGATACTGGAAACTGGCAACCTCCCGGACTTTGTGACGGAGCCGCCAGTCTGTCACCTAGTGGCCAGGTGGGCTGCCCAATCCAACGTGGGATTAGTGTGAACGGCGCCGTTAGGATCTTCATTTCGTACAACGAAAGCCAAGCGCCAGAAATATCTTCAAAGGCTTGAGCTGACGAGTTAATAGGGTGCTTTGTATCTGCGAACCAACTTTTTGCGAGAGCAACTGCTCGTAAACTGAGTAGAGTGACCTCAGGACCTTTATTGGATCTACCGATCCTGATGTATCACCATCTGGAGCCGGACGGTGCGCCTATCACACCGTATGCCATCCCTGCTGGCGTGTTTGCCACACACCTCGAGGTCTTGAGAAGCGCAGGCTTTGTGACCCTGAGTTTCCATCAGTTGTTCGAGGTGCTTGAGGGCAAACGCAAGCGGCCCGCGAAAGCGGCTGTCCTGACATTTGATGACGGTTACGAAAGCTTTCGAACGCTCGCCTTGCCCGCGCTGGTTGCGCAGGGGATGACGGCCACGGTGTTTGTCGTCGCTGGTGCGATCGGAGGAGTAAACCATTGGGACCTGCCCCAGGGCTACCCGCGCCGCGCTTTGATGGACGAGGTGGCTCTGAAGGAAATCGTGGCCGCCGGCATGGAGATCGGTTCCCACGGCTGGGCACACCGGGATTTGACCGCCTGCACGGAGTCGGAGCTGGCCGAAGAGTTTGTCCGGTCGCGACAGGAAATTCGAGACTGCCTGGGCATCCAGGCTGATTTCTTTGCCTACCCTTACGGGCACTATTCTCGCAGCTACTTCCCGCTGCTCGAGCGGGCCGGGTATCGCGGGGCGGTGACGATTTTTTCCGACGAACCTACGGTGACACATGCCCGTTACGCCATGCGGCGGGTGTTGGCGCATGCGGGGGACACGGCATGGCGGTTCCGGTTGAAGCTCTCGCCGTTGTACCTGCACTACGTGGCGTGGAGGGACCGCAAGGGGGGAAGGGGAAATGCTGCCCGGTGAAGTAGGGATGGACTTCACGGGCCAAGGATAGCTGAAATAGGGACTACGCGACTACGGACCACTGACTACAGACTGGGAATTGAACGCCAACCGAAAAGTCCTGATTGTCTCGCCGCGGTTTCCGCCGATCAATGCGCCGGACCATCAGCGGGTGCGAATGGCGTTGCCCTACTTTGAGCAGTTTGGGTGGGAAGCGACGGTGCTGGCGGTGCGTCCGGAATGTGTTGAAGGTGTCCAAGACCCGCTGCTCGGGCGTTCGCTGCCGGAGGGAGTGCGGGTGGAGTGGGTTAAGGCACTGCCGGTGCGATGGACGCGTCGGCTTGGCGTCGGCAGCCTATCGTTTCGGGCCTGGCGCTATTTGGCGCGGGCGGGGAGGGATCTGCTGCGCCGGGATAGATTTGATCTCATGTTCTTTTCTACCACCGAATTCCCACTCATGGCCCTGGGGCCCCGCTGGCTCCGGGAACATGGGGTCCCTTACGTGTTGGATATCCAGGATCCCTGGGTAAACGATTATTATGACCGGCACCCCGAGGCGAAGGCCCCTGGCGGACGGCTTAAGCACGGTGTGTCGCAGTGGATTGCTCGTTGGCTGGAACCGAAGGTGCTGGCAAATGCGGCGCACGTGGTATGTGTATCAAGCGCCTATACGGACATGTTCTGGAATCGATATGCCGACTTGCACCATGAGCGGTTTACCGTCCTGCCCTTCGGCGCAGCCGAAGAGGATTTCGAGACTCTGCGTCGCGAGTCCGTTCGCCAAACGTGTTTTGACGCAGGGGACGGAATGCTGCACTGGGTCTATGTTGGGGCTGTCAGCGCATCCATGGTGATGCCGTCGCGCGCCTTTCTCCTGGCGTTAAGGCGTGCCGCCGACCAAAGTCCTGAACTTCAATCCCGGTTGCGGGTTCACTTTATCGGCACCAATTATGCCTCCGGTGATCGTGCACAAAAGATTATAGAACCAGTGGCACGGGATTGCGGTGTCGCTGACATGGTGACGGAGCAGCCTGAAAGAGTTCCCTATTTTCAAGCCTTGAAGTGCCTTTGTGATGCCCACGCACTGATTGTCCCTGGTTCAGATGACCCCGGTTACACCGCCTCCAAGCTCTATCCGTACATCCTGGCCCGGAAACCCCTGCTTGCCATCTTCCACGCGAAGAGCTCTGTCGTAAGGGCGTTGCGGGAAACCCGGGCAGGGACGTTGGTGACCTTTGACGAGCGGCATGACGCGGAGTCGCTGGCCGCAGTGATCGATCGCGAATGGTTCCAGCGCTGGCCGGTGCCGATACCGCAAACCGATTGGCAGGCCTTTGAGCCCTACACCGCGCGCGCAATGACTCACCGCCTCTGCCAGGTTTTCGATAAATTATAACTATTGCCTATGATTGAGATAGCCAGTGACCCTGTTTACATCAAGATGTGCCAAAGGTTCAAAAGGACTACGCAGGAGTATCTGTTCTGTGACCCATACTATCGGTACGGCCGAATCCTGCAGCACCTCGCGAAAGCCAGCTTAATTCCTCCAGAAAGTAACATCCTGGATCTTGGCTGCTTGCGGCCGGAGCTCGCGTCCTTATTGATCGGGAATTTTCGGGCCAGGGTTACTGGAATTGACCAGTGGCCAATGAGCGAGGCGTGGCCGGACGTTCCCTTGAAGTATTATCAGTTCAATTTGGAGGACGACTTTGCGACCGCACTAAAGCTGGAAGGTAAATACGATTTGGTTTTTGCCCTCGAAGTGTTGGAGCATATGATTGA
This sequence comes from uncultured Verrucomicrobia subdivision 3 bacterium, assembly GCA_903912925.1. Classification (GTDB taxonomy): domain Bacteria; phylum Verrucomicrobiota; class Verrucomicrobiia; order Limisphaerales; family UBA8199; genus PALSA-1440. The sequence continues at coordinate 10,812 of CAIWJG010000979.1, forward strand.
TACGGATGCATTTATCCGCAGAGTCAGGCTCGTGTTGAAAGATGGTGGGGTCCTGATTATATCAACACCCAATCTGAACAGCTTGCGGAACAGGCTTCTGGTTCCCTTAGGCCAATATCCCGCTTATCTTGAATATAAAAACATCATTCATCATGTCCGGCTTTATAACCTGGGCAAACTGAAGAGCCACCTCGCCGAGCATAGTTTCAAGGTGCTCGCAAGTTTCGGGGTCAGCTTTTTGCCGATGCAATCTATGCGTTTCAAGCCTTACAGAAGGGTGTCTGATTTCCTTGCGGGTGCATTCCCGAGCCTTTGCCCTAACCTGGTCGTCGTAGCACGGAAATAGGTGGCGATCGGGACGGACTTTTATTTGAGCGCAGCACAATTCGCGGCTAGAGCATAGCAACGCTCCCCTCCCATACTCCCGTAGTCGATGGTCAGAGGTTAGAAGTCGGAGGTCAGAAATCGGAAACGTCGCCCCACACAATGCCTACCGGCCTTGTTCTATCAGCACTAAAGATCTCGGCTACTCGGTTTGGGGCCATCAATGCCAATTCGATTTTACGGCGAAGGGCCGAATGGCCTGGGCCACAAGGCTGGCAAACAAACCGATCATCTTTGATACCGTTTACCGGGGCTCGGGGCGGCGCGAGAGTGGTAAATCCGCGGTGACAAAAGGGCGCGGCCACATGGGCTAGGGTATGTTTGAGTTCGATTGGTCATCACGTCGGCTATGGGCTCAGGAGGCCAAAGTTGCGCCCAGCGAGTCATCGCGGCTCAGGCGAGATGGCGTTGCTCGCACTATGCTGTTGCACTGGCAGGAGCATTGTGTTGAATGCGCGCCACCGCAGTGCTACGAGTCATGCCTCCTTTATGTGCCGCGCGCGGACCGCAAATGTGCGCGCTTGGTGTATGGTTTTACACCCAACCCTGCTTTCTTCGGCTTGTTGAATTGTGGGGCGGACGTACGGTTCCGCCGGTGGGGGAAAATTGAAGCCAAGGTCCGCCCCCGAGCCATCCGCCTGCGCACGCACCGCTGGTTGGCAACCTCGGACCGGTTGATGACCGCTGGGATCAACGTGCTTTCTACGCTGCTGCGTCCGCTTTCTCCTCACCGCCGGCTGAACGGAGCTCTGACCTTGCTCCGGGGACACCTGCTGGATTGGATTGCCGGCCGGGTTCTCGCGGCGGACTACGACGACTTCGTGCTGGAATGCTTTTCGCCCGAGGCAGCGCCGGTGCGCTTGCTGCTGGAGTTGTGGAACGGTGGTAGCCTCGCCTTCAGGCAATCGTTGCTCGTCCTGCCGGGGCATAATCTCGTAACGCTTTCCGCGAAAACGCTGACGAATCTGATCAACTGGTCGAATGCCCGACTCTCAATTTATCCTGAAGACGATCAAGAGGCGCGATTGGTTTTCACCTGGCTGGATTTCGTTAAATACCGGGCGGGCGAGGGTGCGCCGGTGCAGCCGCAGTTGCCGGCGGCGAAAGTGAAATGCTTGGCGTGGGATCTGGACAATACGCTCTGGCGGGGGGTGTTCATCGAAGACGGCGCTTCCAACCTGGTCTTACGACCTGAAGCCGTGGAGTTAATCCGGAGGCTGGATGAACGAGGTATCCTGCAAACCATTGTCAGCAAGAACGAATTTGAACCAGTCTGGGCCGTCATCACGCAGCAAGGCCTGGAGGACTATTTTCTCTGGCCGGCCATCAACTGGGGTGCAAAGAGCACGAACTTAGCGCAAATTGCAAAACAATTGAACTTGGGAGTTGACAGTTTTGCATTAATAGATGATTCGCCATTCGAGCGCGCGGAGGTCGAAGCCTCGTTGCCAATGGTGCGGACGTACTCGGAAAAGCAAATCCCGGAGCTGCTTAAACTCGCGGAGTTTGACGTCTCGGTGACGGAAATGAGCCGGATGCGTCGCGCATCGTACCTTACGGAAATGCAACGGACGCAGGTGCAGCAGTCGTATCCGGGCAACTACAAGGAATTCCTTCGCTCCTGCCAGATGACACTGCGCGTGTTTGTGCCGCGTGAGCGCTCAGCGGCGCAACGGTGTCACGAGCTGGTCCAGCGCTCGAACCAGTTGAACTTGTCGAGCCGCCGTTACTCGGCGGAGGAATTTGATGCCTTGTTGGCGACCCCCGGCGTGCTTTGCCTGGCATTACATTGCGCAGACCGTTTTGGCGATTACGGAATCGTGGGATTTGTGACAGTGGATGAACGCTGCGCGGAACCCTGCGTAACGAATTTTGTTCTGTCCTGCCGCGTGGCGCAGAAACAGATCGAACACGCGTTCTTCCATTGGTTAGCGCAACGCGAGCGACAGCGTTCTTGTCAAAAGCTGCTCGCCGATCTGGTGGTGACTCGACGCAACGGGCCCTTGGTCGCCGTGTTCGACGAACTTGCTTTTCAGCACGTGCGGGGGGTGGAGGGCAAGGTGTTGCTGGAGTTGCCGCTGGACGGCGCACCTGCCGCCCAGGATGTGGTTGGCCTCAGAGTGGAGTTGGCCGAGTGAGAGTGATTATCAATGCTGACGACCTAGGCGGGAGTCGCAAGGTTAACGGTGCTATTTTCCAGTTAATGGCTGCTGGGTGCGTTACCTCAGCGACAATGCTGGCTAACGGGGAGGCGGTCGAAGACGCCGCGATGGGGGCGAAAGACTTCGCGCAATGTTCGTTCGGTGTGCATTTGAATGCCTCTGAGTTCTCACCCCTCACAACCGGAGCGGGCCTGTCCCCGATCCTGGAGCCCGCAGGGTGCTTTGCGGGGAACGCCCTGCGTGAGGTGAGGATCACGGCCGCGCTTCGGGAAGCGCTGTTTCACGAGTGGAGTGCCCAGGTGGCGCGCGTTCGGTCGCTAGGCATTGCCATTAGCCACCTGGACAGCCACCACCACATGCACACTGTGCCGGGGGTTTTCCCAGTAGTAAAGCGGGTACAGCGGCGGTTCGGCATCCGGAAGGTGCGCATTACGATGAATATTTATCCAGAGCGCCTAGTAGTGAGTCGAGCGCACCTCCTGAAGAAGGCCCTCTGGAACTTCGCGCTGCGGCATGTTTATCGCACGGTCACGACAGATGGATTCACTTCACTCGAGGTCTTTCTTGGTGTTGCCAATAAACTCGGCCGGCGCTACCACACCGTGGAATTGATGACACATCCTGGAAGTTCCAGCTATCAGCCTGAGACGGACCTTCTCCGATCGCCAGCCTTCGCCCCCCTACGGCCGCTCCTGATCAGCTACAACGGTCTGTGAGGCGAGGGTAGGAGCGGAGGGAATCCTGACTACGGGACCACGGGACGGTGGACGGTGCGACGGTTGGCGGTGCGACGGTTGGCGGTGGGACGGAGGACGGGGGACGGTGGACGGGGGACGGAAGGCGGTAGGAGAGAATCTTTATGAGCAAGCTTGCGCAGAGTTTTCGTGACCTGGAAGTTTACCAGGAGTCGTTTCGGTTTCAGCAGGAAATCTTCAACATCTCGAAGTCCTGGCCGATGGAAGAACGCTTTGCGCTTACTGATCAAATCCGGAGGAGTTCCCGCTCCATTGGGGCCAATTTGGCAGAGGCTGGCTCCGCCCCGTAGGTAAGATGCTATGTTCTGGGTTTATGCAATCCAAAGCTTGTTGAACGGTCGTATATACATCGGCCAAACCCAGGACATTAACATTCGCTTGGCAGATCATAATGCGGGTCGGTTTTTTTTGCACTCGCCAGCACCGTCCGTGGCGGCTAAACAAGTCAGTCCCCTGCGAAACGCGAGAAGCGGCTCGTTGGTTAGAGCACGAGCTTAAGGCCTCACGCGGGAGAAGGTTGAAGTGGTTGAGCGACTAGTCTTGGGCTACGCGCCGGAGGGGGCCAAGCGGCCTTACCCAGCTCATTTTCTCGGCCCGTGAAATGATCCGCCGGCTCTGTGACGTGTTTGATCGGGCTGGAGCGCGAGGCGCAAGGTGCAAAACGGGAGGGCGAGCGTGAGAGGGCAGAGGACGGCAGCAATTCTTCCAAGTAACTTCTATGGATCCTGTTCTGCTGCAACCAGATACGGGCAAGAGACTGCACCAGAGAATAGCGGGCCTTAGCTTCCGTCTGCCCCAAAAAGTTACTCGGCCCTGCCACGTGCGATAGCACTTGGCCTGCTCATTATGGACGAGATGGGGGTGCCGGG
>CAIWJG010000980.1 GCA_903912925.1 uncultured Verrucomicrobia subdivision 3 bacterium
ACCTCTGATCGGCGATCAGAGGTACTACGGGGAGACTACGGCGGTATTCGCCTGCGGTCAGCCAGCGGTTGGGAAGAGTAACGCTATTCCCCCGAAAACAGTGCAGAAGAATTTGGTTTATAGCCCCTGTCCGTTCGGGCGGTTCCAGTAACATCGCCATGCCAATTCGCGCCTTGGCGCAATTCCTCCCGACGAACCGTGGCACCGAAACCTGCTGGCGCAAACGTGGCGTCCCAATCACGCAACCGCTCTCTTCGCGCGTCTAAAAGAGATTGAGCCGCACGAGCCCAGATGCGACTTTGTCAGGTGTGACGAACCGCGAAGCTAATTTCACCCGCCGCTCCTTTCTGAAGTCCGCAATGATGGCGGGCGGCGCGGCCCTGCTTGCCAAGCCGGTGTTCGGAGCTGACTCCGATAAGCCATCGCTGCCCGAGCTGAAGGGCAACCGCTTTATAACTTTCAACACCGTCATCCGCGTCAACCAAATCGAGGTCAGCCGGGACCGCAATGCGGGTGAGGATGAGGGAACCCTCCACACGCTCGAATCGGTGCGCAAGCTTCGCGACTGCTTTGAGCGAGGTTTCCCGGGCGGACGGATGACGTGGGCCTTTTCCTGGCTGGCCCTACAGGACCAGCGGCCCAATTACCAGGCCATCCGCAAACAGGTCCGAGAGTATCACCATGATTATGGCGACGAGATCACCTTCATTCCCGGCGGCTACTTTGCCCCGATGTATAACCGCCGCGAACAGGTCAACCGCGACCTGCACGATGCCTTGAAGCTGGTCTCGGAAATGGTCGGAAGCGGGTATCGCCCGCGCAGCGTGGTGGCCGGATACCTGGCAGCCGAAAACCTGCGCTACCTTTCCGAGCGCGAGGGCATTCACGTTGCACAAGGGAACATCTGGAGCCAATACGCCGTTGATAATGGCGATGGGGACGGCTCCCTTTCGTATCCCTACTACCCCAGCCGTCAGCACTTCTGCAAACCGGCCCAAAGCCAGGCCGACTTGATCGACTGCGTCAATCTGGACGGCTGGACGATGGACTTCCTCGCCGCCCGGCGCCAGGGGTTCGCCGGCGGCTTTAACAGCCGCATGGGGGTCGGCCCCATCGAGACCGTATTTGCTCACGGTCCAGAGAAGGGGCTGCGGCAAATGGTCGAGACCACTGCCGTGCATTTCGATACGGGCTTCACCCTCAACGGCTTTGCCTGGGTTACCAACTGCTGGGAAGTGTGCCTGGTGCCCCGGTCCATCGATTCCCTGACTTTGTGGCTTCAGGAAATACGGCGTCGCTGGCCCACGACGCTCTGCGTGACTCAGGGCGAGTTTGGCCTGGCCTGGCGCCGGCAGTTGCAGACCAACGACCAGGTGGATTACCGCTTTGTTCAGCGGGGCACCGGCATCGGCGGCTCAGACGCCGATAAGGAGATTCGTTGGTTCATGAACCGCGACTTTCGCCTCGCCTTGCTGCGCGACTGGAAGACCAAAGGACCGGAGCAGGTGATTGATTTTACCCGCTATGATCTGCCGGCGCAGGAGCCGCCGGATCCCACGCCCGACAAGCCGTCGCGCAACTGGAGCGTCATGAACCGGATCAATCAGAAAGGCACCCGCCCGCAGGACAAGCCGCTACTGCTGGCGGAGCTGCCAGCCGAGGACCGTAACTTCATTGGCCGGCGTCATCCGGAGTTGCTCAAGGGCTGAATTGACCTGCCCGCTCCTGGGATGAAGGCCGTCTTTTGCACGCCGCCAGCAGAGGCGCAGGCTTACGGGCGCTTGCAGCAGGATGCGTTTTCGCCTAACCTTAGGATGCTGTTATGAGCGCACTGGAAGCGGCTGAACAATTGCTAGCTAAATTGAGCCGGGCGGAGAAGGCGCAGGTGCTGCAATGGGCGGCGCGCGACCTTGGCGACGCGTTTCCGGGCATCGAGAGTCGTCCGGGTGTGTGCGGCGGCGAGCCGTGCATCGTGCGCACGCGCATTCCGGCGTGGGTGCTGGAACAAGCGCGGCGGCTGGGGACCTCCGAAGCCGAATTGCTGCGTATCTATCCCACGCTCCGAGCCGAGGATCTGGCCAACGTGTGGGCTTACGTCCGGTCGCACCGGGACGAGATCTCCGGGCAAATCGAGTCGAACGAGGCCGACTAATCTGAGAGGCTATCGCCGGAAAGGCCTCCTTGGCGGGTCAGTTGCTGAGGGTGAACCGGCCGTAAGAGACGGCGTTACGCGGGGGAGGTTGGCGCAACGTTCTTAACGGTGGAGTCGGCGGGCTGGACTGCACCACAGCCGGGGCCTCAAACATTCGGCTTCCCTCCGCCAAAACTCCTGCTAATGATTCCCCCCTGTTTCGTTGGGCGTAAGATATGAAAGACATTGTTCCATCACCGCCACCGATCGTGCGCAACGACGTGGCGGCTGTGCAGGCCTTGTTCCAGCAGAACGTGGTGCCCACTTATGGGCGCTTCGAAATCGTGCTGAGCCACGGCTCCGGCAGCTATCTCTATGACCTCACGGGCCGTCGTTACCTCGATTTGGGCGGCGGCATCGCGGTCACCTCGCTCGGCCACGCTCATCCGGCCATCACCGAGGCCCTCGTCGAACAGTCGCGCAAACTTATCCACGTCTCGAATTTCTATTACCACGAACCGCAGGGGCGGCTCGCCCAGGCGCTCGTCGGCCTCATCGCCCCCGGCAAATGCTTCTTCTGCAATAGCGGAGCCGAGGCGAATGAGGGCCTGTTCAAGCTGGCCCGCAAATTCGGCCACGACGAAGGCCGGTTCGAAATCCTAACCACGCTCAATTCCTTCCACGGCCGGACGCTTGCGGGCATCGCCGCGACAGGCCAGGAGAAGGTCAAGAAAGGGTTTGAACCGATGGTGCCGGGCTTCCGGCAGGTGCCTTACAACGACCTTGAAGCCATGCGCGCCGCGCTTTCGCCCGCCACCGCCGCTATCATGATCGAAGGCATCCAGGGCGAAGGCGGCGTGACGTCTGCCTCCGTCGAGTACCTGCTCGGGTTGCGCCGGCTTTGTGACGAGAAAAAGCTGCTGCTGCTCATGGACAGCGTGCAATGCGGACACTTCCGCACCGGCCGCTTCCAAAGCTTCCAGCGCCTCCTTGAGGGCGTGCCGGGCGGCGAGGCGTTCCTGCCCGACGGCATTTCCATGGCCAAATCGCTCGGCGGAGGGTTCCCTATCGGCGCATTTTGGGTGCGCGCGCCCTACGCCGATCTGCTGGGCGCAGGGACGCACGGCACGACCTATGGCGGCTCGCCGCTGGCCTGCGCGGTCGCCTTGAAGATACTCGAAGTCATCGAGCGCGAGAAGCTGAGCGACAATGCACGGCAAGTCGGCGCATTCCTGAAACATGGCCTCCAGGAGCTGGCCAACAAATATCCCACCGTCATCCAGAACGTGCGCGGCGTGGGTTTGATGCTGGGCATCGAGCTGGCGCCCAATGTTCCGAACCTGCCCGGTGATAGCAGCAAGACACAGTCAATCCGCTTCGCGAATCTCCTTCATGCCGCGGGGCTGCTGGCCATTCCCGCCGGCACAAATGTCATGCGTTTCCTGCCGTCACTAAACCTGCGGCAAGGGGAGGCTGAGGAAGGACTGCGGATAGTGGAATCGGTGATTGCCCCCATGGCCGGTTAGACTGATTACGGAGAGCCGGGAGGCTAATCCTACTTTAAGATGAAACACCTTTTAAGCATCGAAACCCTCGCTAAGTCCGACCTGGAGACCATCCTGGCCGACAGCGTGGGCATCAAGCAGGCGCGCGGCCAACATGCCAAACTGCCCCTGGCCGGCCAGACCTGGGCCATGCTGTTCTCCAAATCCTCCACCCGCACCCGCGTGTCCTTTGAGGTCGGGATCCGCGAACTGGGCGGGCAGGCCATCTTCCTCCCCGCGAGCGAGATCCAGCTTGGCCGTGGCGAACCCATCAAGGACACCGCGCGCGTCCTGGGCCGGATGGTTCACGGCGTCGTATTCCGCACGTTCGCACAGAGCGATGTCGAAGAGTTCGCCCAATACGCCAGCATTCCCACCATCAATGCCCTCACGGACCGCGAGCACCCCTGCCAAATCCTGACGGACATCTTTACCTTCCAGGAACAGCGCGGCTCCATCCAGGGCAAGGTCGTGGCTTTCATCGGCGACGGCGCCGGCAATGTCGCCACCTCCTGGGCCTTTGCCGCCGCCAAGGCCGGCTTCGAGCTGCGCATCGCCGCACCAAAGGCCTTCCAACCGCCAGCCGACCTCGTCCAACGGGCGGGGGGCAAGATCGTGCTGACTGAAGATGTCAAAGCGGCAGCCTCCGGTGCCGATCTGCTCTATACGGATGTCTGGGTCTCGATGGGCCGCGAAAGTGAGTCCGCCGAACGCGTCCGGCAGATGAGCGGATACCAGGTCAACGCCGCCCTGGTTCAGGTTGCCCGGCCGGGGGCCCTGGTCATGCATTGCCTGCCCGCTTATCGGGGCAAGGAGATTGACGAAGCCACCTTTGAGTCCAACGCCCAGACGATCTTCGACCAAGCCGAAAACCGGCTCCACGTGCAGAAGGCGATACTGAGCTGGCTGGTGAGATAATCTCCCTGGCTCGGGCCATTCGAGGGTTGGCGTAATGGGGTATTGGATCTTCCAACACTCCAACCATCCAACCATCCATCCCCGCTTATTGGAGCTTACGCGGTCGCGTACTTTCGCAGGTACTTCACCGCCACGGTCAAATCCTTCGGCCACGGGGCGCTGATCGCCAACGCGGCACCGGTCACGGGGTGGGGCAAGTTAAGCGCCTCAGCATGGAGGGCGGGCCGGGCCAACAGCGGACGCTCGATCTGATTCAGTTTCAGCCGATAGTTCTGCTTCAAGCTCGAGAGCATCAGCAGCCGGCCACCATAGGCCCGATCCCCGACGGCCGGCACCCCGGCGTGGCGGAGATGAACTCGGACCTGGTGTGGGCGGTTGGTTGCTGACTCGCATTGCACGAGGGTGAACCGGGGAAATCTTTCCCTGACCTCGAAGACCGTCAGCGCACGTTTCCCGCGCATGGGATCAACGTGCATGAGACCAAGCCGCGTGGGGTGGGGCGCCAGCTTGGCTTCCACGGTGAACCGGTCCTCCGCAGGGGCTTCGCGTACGAGCGCGACGTGCCTGAAGCCAGGCTTCTCTTCCCCGAACAGGTTCATCAGCGCGACCAGCACCGGCTTGCTCTTCGCCAGCAGAATTACGCCGCTCAGTTCGTCATCCAGGCGATGTGACTGCCGCAGGTAATTGCGTCCGCCTTCCTTGGCCCAGGCCGCCCCGCGCTCGATGCCGGCATGCAGGAGCTTCATCAGGCTGGGGCGATCCGGCGCAATGCGGTCGGGCGAAGTCGGCAAGTCGCTCGGCTTATCGAGCGCCAGCAGATGCTCGTCCTCATAGAGAACAGGAATTTCCCAAAACCCGTGCGTCGCGGGAAAGGAGAGTTTGATGCTGGCATTCACGGTTGGTTTCAGAAAAATCCATGCAGCCATTAGGCCGCCTGCCACGTCCAAAGCGCCGGAGATTGTGCGGCCCGGCTCCGCGCATCGCCGGCCGTCCCTGCCGAGCAATGCTCGGCTATCCGGCACGTCCCCGGACTACTACTTCTTCGCCTTGGGCGCCGCCTTCATTGCCGGCGAGGCCTCCTGCCGGGCCAAGGGCGTATCGCGCAAGCCCTTCTCGGCTTCCTTACGGAACCAGGAGTTAAAGGCCTCGTTCTGCCGGTTCTGGCGGACAGCGTTGGCGAAGGTCGGCAGGGCGGTAATCATCTTCGCCTCGTCCAGCGGCAGCTTTGACTTCACGTAAACAATGACGCCGCCGGCAGTCGTCATCTGGAAGGGGCTGACCTTTCCGACCGTCGTGCCGAACGCTAGTTGCTTGAATTGGTTCAGGGGAAGATGCTCTGACACTTGTTCCAGCTCCCGGGTGCTGATCGAAATCGGCGGCAGATCGACGAGTTGGAGTTTAGCGTCGGCGCAAAGGGCCGCCACCGTCTTGCCCTGTGCCAGACCGTTGGTCAGCGTCGGGTAAAAGACCAGACCTGCCTTGCGCGCCAAGTCCTGCGCCTGGCCGAGTTGGTAATCCTTCTCCACCCGGGCGCGGATCTTGTCCAGGGCCGGAATCTCGCTCGGGATTTTCTTATTGAAGGCAATGACATATACGCCATCCATCCCAACAATCGGCCCGGCGAACGGCTCGACCGGTGTCCGCGCAAACGCCTTTGCCGCGAAATCCTGTCCCACCGCCAGCTCGCTGGGCCCGTCGCGTTGGTCGAATGGCTCGGTAATCTGGACCGTGAGTCCCTTCTCCTTGGCCAGCTTGTCCAGGTTATCCGTACGGACCGGGTCCATGTCAAAGAGCGGCGTGGCAAACTCCAGGGCCTTCTTCCGGGCACCCTGCATTTGAAGTTTCCTCAGTGTGTCAACACGAATGTTACGGCGGGCCTCCTCCGGGGTCTGGGCCTTCCATTCGCGCAGAAAATTCGTCCCGCCTTGCTTGTACATCTCGTCAATCTGGAGATCCAGATTAGTCATTTTCGCCAGATCCTGCGTGGCCTCCGCCAGGAAGTTCGTGAGGTCGAACCGCACGTAGCTCACTTGCACCCGATCAGGAATGCGATAGCCCGCCTGCCGATTCGTATAGAACTGCATCACCGCATCCGGCGCCACACTGACGCTCGCCAGATAATTCGAAGCGGAGAAAAACACCGCCGCCGTTTCCAGTTGCTCATTCTCGCGCTTATACAGGTCACGAATCTCCTGCGGCGTGACCAGCTTGCCGCCGAGGCCAACCGTGGCGATCAACTCCTCAAGGCCCATGTAATGGCGCACAAACCTCTCCAGGTCTTCCACCTCGTAGCCCCGGGGTTTGAGCACCAGATTAATGAACATCTCCGGCGACGTGATGCCGGACCGTTGAAACTGGCTGATCATCGCCCGGGCGCCCTGGGCAACTGCGTCCGTGCTGATATGAATGCCAAGCTCCTTCTGCTTCTGCTTCAGCAGCAGCCATTGGAAGCTTTCCCGCTCAACGTCCCCGCCCTGCTTTCTGGCCTCGTCATCCGGCCAGTTGCCGGTCATGAAGAAAGCCCGCAAACAAATCTCTTTGTAGGCTTTGACGTATTCCTCCTGGGTGACCTTCTCGCCATTGATCGAGCCCCAATTGGCGGCCACCTGGCGGTTGTCGTTCATCTTGGAATACGGCGAGAAGAAGATGACGAAACTGATGATGATGACCGTGATAATGACGGCCCAAAGCCAGGTCTGATGCTTGCGAATTGTTCCGAACATAATTATTTAATTTGCTTAAAGGGTGTGCAAGCTACCCATCTTTCCGCAGCCGGGTCAAACGTAAAATCCACCTTTACAAGCCCGGGTCGGTTTGCCACCCTGTCGGCGTATGCTTAAGAAATCTCTGCCGGTATTGTCGCTTTCGCTGCTGCTGCTGGCCGGCTGCGCCTCTCAGCTCACAAATCTGACGCCCCAGCAGCAGGTCCGCAATACCAATAATCTCTATGCCGTCGAAGTCGCCTTCGTCTCCCGCCAGCAGACTATCCGATGGCCCAGCATCCAGCCCAAGATCCTCGTCGGCAAGGCGTCCTACGACATGCGCCCCACCCCCTTCATGACCAACCGCTGGGAAGGGCTGATCCCGGTGCCGCCAGGAACGAGCCTGATCCATTACCGCTACAAGTTTGATTTCCGATACAACCGGATGGGCAAACCCGGAAACGACAGCGCCATCTCGTCGGATTACGCCCTCAAGATTCTGGGCCAGTAGTCTGCGGCTATCTCGGCGGCGACTTGCCAAGCAGCTTGCCGAACCCCGTCCAGGCCAGCAAACCCAGTCCGACCGGCGTGCCGGTGACCGGCGTCGGAATCGCTGCCAGCACCGCCAGGATCGTGGCGAAAGCCAGGGCACGGCCCTTGGAGTCATTCTTGAGGTGCCTTTGGATCAGGTAGGTGGGAATAAATACCGCAGCAAAGCAAGCCGGGATGGCGACTATCCAAACCGGCGGCACCCAATCAAATATCGCCCACAGGCTATCCACCGCCACGAGGATCAGCGCTGACAAGCTGTGGATCGGTGGCCCGTCGGTGGGCGCCACGGGTTGCGCCGGCGGAGACGCAAAAGGAGGCAGCACCTCAACCGGAACCAGCCGGGCAGGAACCTCAGTGATTTTCGGCGGCGTGTTCACGCGAGCAAAACGTCATCTCATCCACGGATCTTGTCCAGAGCCGTAGAGCAAATACCACGCCAGTCAACGCACCACGGGAGCCAGTCGCCCGTCCCGGGTCGCATGGCTCCCGCCCCTACTTCCCGCTCACGTCCAGGCACACCACGTCGCCGACCGCGTTGCGGCAGTAAATATGGCCGTTGGACAGCACCGGCATGGTCCAGCACTTGCCCGTGAGGACCTTCGCGCGTGAAATGGGCTTGAACTCGGCCGGTGCGGGCTCGGCGATGATCAACTCGCCCTTTTCGCTCAGGGCCACCAGCTTGCCATCCGCCACCATGAGCGACCCCTTGCCGAATGCTCCATAAGTCCACTTCAGATCACCGGTGTCGAATGCCAGGCAGCGCAGCCCGCTATCATCGGGGCCATAGAGATGCCCCTGCCACAGCACGCAGGTATTGAAGTGGTTACGTATATTCTTGTTCTCCCAGACCTTCTCGGCCCCCTGCCCCGTAAACTTCAGCACCGACCCGCCGTGGTTGTAGCCGCTGGAAATGAATAGCTTGTCACCGTCCAACACGGGGTCGGCAGCATTTACATCGTAGGAGGTCTTCCACGAATAGCTCCACACTTGCTGGCCCCCGGCGGCCTTCACCGCGATGAGTGATTGGCAGGACATGATGGCCAGACACCGGTCCCCGCCGATCGTCAGCGGCACGGGCGTCGCGTAAGCCCCCGGGGCCTTGGCGGACACCCAGACGACTTTGCCGGAAGTCGGGTCCAGCGCCACCCCGGCGCTGCCCATGTTCACCACCACCATGCTACCCTCAACCAGCGCAGAGCTGGCACAGCCCCAGGTCGGTATCTCCAGCCCCAGCTCCTTGTTCAGGTTCTTCGACCAAATGACGCTTCCCTTTGCCGCGTCCAGGCAGAACAGTTCCCCCTTCCGGCTGAAGGTATAGACACGGCCATCCGCCACCGTGGGCGTCGCGCAAGGGCCGCCTTCGAAGTTCTTGGCATCGAGCGGACAGGGATAGGAATGCTGCCACAGGACCTTGCCCGTGCCCGCCTCGAGGCAAAAGATCGTATCGGTGTTGTTGGCATTGCCCATCGTATAGACCCGCCCCTGGCTGACTGAAAAGGACGAGAATCCGGTGCCCACGGATGCTTTCCAAAGCTGCTTTGGCCCCTCAGCAGGCCATTGGGCGTTCCAGCCCGTCTCCTTGGAAATGCCGTTCAGATCCGGCCCGCGCCAACGATACCAATCAACTCCGCTCGCGCCGACCGCAGCCGTTGTAGCCAAAGCCATCATCGCCACCGCTAAAGTGTTTCGCATGGCGCAGAGTTAATCCATGTCATCGTGCCATGTCAATCTCGCGGGCACCCAGCTCAGCAGTTCTCATTATGCTCCGGGCACTCCCCGCCGGGTGAGGACACCCGGCCTACATCCCCCGCAAAACCGCCCTCGTGTAGGCCGGGTGCCCTCACCCGGCGCTCCCATCTCCCCAATAATGAGAATTGCTGGTGCGTCGTAGCGAGCACCATCGGTGTCCGAGAAGCAGGTGCCCAGCACCAACGCCACCTTCGCCTGGCGCGCGCGCTCAACGATCACCTCCAACGCCTGCGCCGTGGCGGCCGCGTTGAAATTGTGGGTGTAGCCGGAAAGCGAGCCTTCCGGCGTAACCAGGACCTCGGCCTTTTCCCGTGCGGCGAACTCGATCGCCCGGGTGATGGCTTCCAGGTTCTTCTGCACGTCGTTCCTCACCGGAAGCTGCGCCCCGGCCACCCGCAGCACGTGGGCTTTCCGGCTTTGCGTGTTCAGCAAGTCCGCAGCGCTGCTGTCCGGTATGGTTCCGCTTAGGACCAGCGCACAACAGCCCCGAAAAACAAGTTTCGCAATCGGTAGAGTCGGCATCCTCAAATCCATGATGGGATAAACTCGCCGCATGCGCCGATAGTCCGTCATCTTCCTTCACCGGACAAACATTTTCTCAACCTGGCACCGGCTGTGGTAAAGCGCCCTGCTGATCAATACACCAGCATGACTAACTATCCACTACAAAGCCCCTGCTATACCCCTCCTACACCCCTCGTATTCCCCTCGTATTTACAATAATAGGTGAATACGAGGGGTATATGAGGTGTATAGCATGGGCTTAGTAGTGAATAGGTAGCCATGCTGGTGTATTGATCAGCAGGGCGCTTTGCCACAGCCGGCGCCAGGTCGAGAAAATGTTTGACCGGTGAACCTAAAAACGGCAGTTGAAACGATGAAGCCA
>CAIWJG010000981.1 GCA_903912925.1 uncultured Verrucomicrobia subdivision 3 bacterium
CATCCCCCGCAAAACCGCCCTCTTGTAGGCCGGGTGCCCTCACCCGGCGTTCCCATCTCCTCCATAATGAGAATTGCTGAACTTTGAACCTAAAAATGACAAACGGGGCCATGAACACGGCTGTTGCTGAGTGATAAGGTACGCGTCTGTCGTTATAAAGCGTTATAAGTTGCGGGGCTGGGCTGAGAACGAGTGGTGGCGAGGCGATGTCGGCCACTGTCGGCTGCCTCAGCCGGCGGTTACGGGCATGAGGGTCATGGTGTCGTTGCCGAAAATGTCGATGACCTTGACGGCGATGGTGTAGCGGCCGGGTTTGGGGTAGGTGTGGCTGACCGTCGTCAGCTCCAGGTCGCGGCTCTGGCGGGTGCGGAAGCTCTGCCATTCGTTCTCGAAGATGTAGGCGCCGGTCCAGCGCTCCTCGAAATCCACGAACTCGCCCGCGTCGGCCCTGACGACGCCGGGCAACTCGCCTTCGACGCCCATACGCTTGGGCACTTTGATAATTTCCTTCCGGCTCTCGTAATCGAAGTCCACGGCCCAGTAATCCACCCAGTCGGTCCATTGCTTCGTGAGCACGTCGCGGGTGATGACGCCGTTCTTGTCCTTGGCCAACTTGATGAGCTTGCCGGCTTCGCATACGACTTCACTCTTGCCTTCCTTCAGGTCCGCGGCGATGGCGTCCGCAAGACCCTGGGAGTAATAGACGGAGAAATCCGTCAGTTCCACCGCCACGGTCAGCTTGTCCTTCTTGCCGAAGCGCGGGGTGACTTCGATGTAGGCCACGTCGTGGAAACGGACCTGGCCTTTCTCGACGGCCCGCTTGTCGAACACTTCGGGCGGGATGGTCTTGGGCGCGAGGTCAATGCCCTTGTGCTTGGCCTCGTCCAGCACGGCGGGGAACAGGCCCATTTCGAACTCGAACGCCAACACGTCCACGCGGGAGGCGCCGCGCTTGCGGCATTCCGTGATGACTTCCTCGACGAACAGTCGTCCCACTGGCAGGTTAATGGGGCCGATGACCACGAGCCGCCCACCACTCTTGCCGTGGAAGAATGTTGCGTCCGGCAACGGCTCGGCGCGGTAGGCTTTCAGGATCAAATCGCGGAATTGCTGTTCCTTGCGGGCGAGCGCCTGCTCCTTCTTTTTGCCGGTGAGCCGCCCGGTGACATTGAGGTACGCCTGGCGCTCGTAGCGGCCGAGGTTCAGCACTTCAAACGCGCGGAACGGCTTGCCGGCAGCCTTCAACTCGCGCTGCACCTGGATGAGCCGCTTGCGCGTGGTGTGGATGGCGAATTTGCCGAGGTCGGTGGTGATCCATTTGCGTCCGAGCTTTTCGGCCACCGCTGCCAGCGTGCCACTGCCGCCGAAGAAATCGGCCACGAGATCGCCGGGGTTGCTGCTAGAATTAAGAATGCGTTCGAGCAGGGCTTCGGGTTTTTGGGTTGGGTAATTCGTGCCTTGATTTGAGGAAGCTCCGATTCCCGTAATATCATCCCATAGGGATTGGATTGAAACGCCCGCGCCTTCGTCGAGGTATTGCTTCTTCTGCGGGACGGTGCCGGGCGACGTCTGAACAATCATCCCCTTCCCGATCAAATCCTTCATTGACGCCTCGCTGTATCGCCAAGCGCGGGTGACGCCCATGATTTCGTAGGTTGGGTTTCCCTTTGCCACACCACCCGGCCCGATCATGCTCGTGAGCCTGTATTTCCTGCTCGTCCCAGGCTCGGTGTATTTGAAAAACGTGTTGATGTAGTCCTCTGAGTATGGGAGGAAGATATTGTTGAAGATGTAGGAGGGGGTTTTGGCATAGGCGAACACCGTGTCCGTGTTTGCACCCATGTATTTGCTTCCTTGCCCGATGTTGCCTTTGACTGTGTGAGCACGCTTCCAAGTAATTTCATTGATGAAGTTCTCCGCTCCGAAGACTTCATTCATTGCTAACCGGATGAACGCATTTACCCGCCAATCGCAATGCACGTAGATGCTGCCGTCGCTGTGCATCAAATCGCGCATGAGGATGAGTCGCTCGTAAATCATGGCGATGAAGGAGTCCGCGCCGCGCCCCCAGGTGTCTCGGTACGCGATTTGTTCCAGAAGGTTCGGCTCTTTGTGGAAGGTCTCGCCGCCAATTTCAATATCCATGCTGAAGTCCGCGCCCACGTCGAAGGGCGGGTCAACGTAGATGAGCATCAGGCCGCCGGCACCCTCGATTTGGCGGCGAAGAGCGCCGCTTCTGAGGGATGAGAGGATGAGCTTGTTGTCGCCCCAGATGAGTTTGTTGGTCCAGCCCTTGACCTGCCGCCCGCCGGTGTCGAAGCCGAGTTCCTCGTCGGCGAGCTTTTCCTTTCGCGGCTCGTCAATGTGCTCCAGGGTTTGGAAGGGCAGGATGGTGGTGCAGACGTCGCGCGATTTGCCATTCCAGACCAGCTCAACCTCGCGTTTGTCCTCGAAAAGAATGAAGCGATATTTTTCGGGGAGCGACTTACCCTCGTTGATGAGCTTGATGAGGTCGCGCTTCTCGGTGTCGGTGAGTTCGTAGGCGTCTTGGTGAGGGCGAGGCATGGTGGAAGAATTAGATTGCGTTCACACTGGGTATGGTATCTTATGGCGTCGGCCTGCTACCGCTGAAAGTCGTCTGCATGGCGTCGCGGGGTAGCCCGCTCAGGTGGATGGTGGGCTGACAGAACAAATAATTTAAAGGTCCCACCCCGGTGACAAGAGCCCATTGGGCTCTCTCGAAAGAGTAGCCGGGGTGGTCATTTTTTTGGGGCTTCATTTCAGTCGGGAAATCCTGTTCCGGCTTGGAGCACATCCCACTCGCGGCGCACCGCCGCCTGCACCCGCCGGAACGAGCGCCCATCCTGCGCGTTCCATTTCCGGTAAATCGCCCAGGTGCAATAATCCGCGATCTGGAGGTCCAGGTTCGACTTCGACGCATGATGCAGCACGCGATACCGCACCGTGGCCGGGAGCATGGCCGCGAGGGTCATCTTCACACCCTTTTCCACCGCCGCCCGCTTGCGCTGAACCGGCAGACTGTCGGTGAACACGATCACCTCGGCAAATTCGGCCAACGGATAATGTTTGAGAATCTCCCGCAACAACGTGCCCAGCACCTTGGGAAAGAACTGTGCCTCTTCGCGCAGCGCCGCATCCACCCTTGGCTTTTCAACGATGATGGCGTCCACCGCCACCCCAGCCAAATTCTTTTCGATGATGTCGAACACGCGGTTGCGCACTGCCTGCGCGTTCTCCGAGGCGTGGAAATACTCCAGGGCCGTGCCGCGCTCCACCTGATCGTATTTTAATTCCGTCAACTCCTTATAGGCATGGAACGGACGTTCCTTGGTGATGCCGCCCAGCACGAAATACTTTGTGCCGTTTCGGGAGAAATCCAGATTCCCGGCCTCGTCGAGAAAGATATAGAGAAACCGTTCTTTGAATGCTTCAGACATGGGCTTCTTTGTATGCGGTGAAACTCGCCACGAGCGCGGCAAATGCTTTCGGGTCGTGCTTTTCAAACCCGTTCTGGTCCACGAAAACGAAGCCGTATTGCTGGCCGTCTTCCTCAGCGGTAGTCGCGTCGGCGCACCATTGTTTCAGCCGGGCCATTTTCTGCGGCAGGTCGAGCTCGGCGCGGCCCTTGGTTTCCGCGATCCAGATTTTCTTGTCGTTTGTGCGGACGATGAAATCAGGAGTGTAGTTGGCCAGGTCTCCACTGGCCTTGACGTAGTCGAGCTTGAAGCCGACGGCGAAGTAGTTCTTGGCGAACGCCTGCACATCGGGCGCTTCCTCCAGGAACGCGGCAAACCGGAGTTCAAATCCGCCGGAGTTGGGTTCGCCGACGACCTTGTTGAAGATGCTTTTGGTGGCCGCCAGGTGGGCGCGGTAGTCGGTGCGGAAGGGCCGCATTTCCTTCAAGCGAATGCGGTCCTCGATGCGGGTCGTGCCGGTTTCCTGAACGGTGAGAGCGTTGATGGCGGACTTGAAGGCATCGTAAAGGACTTTGCTCGCGTCCGGCTCGGACAGGTTGCGCAGCACGACGGGATCTTCCAGGTTGACCGGCGACGGGCTGAACAGGCACTCGCGCATGAAGTCGCGCACCTTGGGGTAAAGCACGTCATAGCCGCCGACAAGGCGGAGGTCTTTGAGCAACTGCCGGGCGAAGAAGGCGACGACGGAGCGGTAGTCCGCCGGGCCAGTACCGTCGAGCTGGATGATGTGATGCACCTCGGCGTCGAGCATGGTCTTGAAGACGATCTCGCGGGTTTCTTCGGGGGTGAAGGGCTTGAGCGGCAGGAGTTGGTTGCCAAACTGGGCCGGGTCGAGTGCTTCAAGATGCTTGAACTCACGCTGAAAACGGCGGGTGAGTTTGGGCAGTGGGATGTCGAGGTCGTCGAGGTTCTTATCCCCGTTCTCGGCGTCCACTTCCACGATGAGCGAGTCGTGCCGGGTCGTGCCGCCGCCCATCGGGACGCGCTCAAAGCTGACACCTTCGCTTTGGATGGATTCAACGAAGTCCATGAACGCTGGGGTGCCCATGACGGAGACGGTTTCGCGGACCACGTCGTTGCCGAAATACATCCGGCGCAGGCCGCGCCCGAGGGTTTGTTCCGGGAGAATATCACTCTGCGCGACATAGGCCCGCAGGCCGACGATGGTGGTGACATTCCGCACGTCCCAACCTTCCTTGAGCATGAGGACGGAGACGATGGCCTTGTGGGGCGACTTGAGCGTGTCAATATCGTTGGCTTCTTTGCGGAGCTTTTCGAGCTCCTCCTTGTTCTTGCCGGAGGCAGCCTCGGAGATTTCGCCGTTGTTTTTGGTATGGATGACGAGCACCGCGCCTTGCAGTTCGGGACAGATTTTTTCGAGGTAGGCGCCGACGTCATCGCAGTTGCGGGTGTCGTCCACCATGACGAACAGGACGGCCTTTTTGCCGAGCGCTTTGTGCTCGGCATAGCTTTTCTTCCATTCCTCGATGCCGAGCCTGAGGTAATCGTCGTATTTCTCCGTGAAGAGGGCGCTTTTCCGCTCGGTGAGCTTGGCGCGGCTGGCGGCGTCGGGCAGGACGGGGTGCTTGACGACGTTCTGATGGATGGCTTCGACGAGCGGATAGTCGGAAACGGTCTGGACGAAGATCGCGCCGTTGTCATGGCGTGGGGTGGCGGTCACGTCCACCTGCAACGCCAGACGGCGGTCCTTCTGGAGCATCTTGTGGTGGATGTCCTGAATGGATTTGAACCAGGCCATGCGGGGGTCATGTATGTGGTGTGCCTCGTCGTTGAACACGGCCAGCTCCTCGACCTCACGGATGATCTCGCCGAGGTCGGTCTTGCTGTCGGTCGTTTTGCCGGTGGGCTTGGCGCCAAACGGGGCGAGAAAGTAATCGCGCAGATCCTCATCCTCCAGCGACGGGTCGCGGACCTCGCCGAGGAAGACGCGGTGGATGTTGGTTAGGAAGAAGTTGCCTGTGGGGCGGATGGTCCGAACTTCGTCCTGGATGTGGAGGGTGATTTGGAAGTCGTCGCGCCAGTTGCGTCCCTCGTGGCCGTTGTGGGGCAGCACCGGGTCGTTGAAGAAAATCTTGAGGCCGTCGAAGTCGGCTCGGAGGCGGTCCAGCACGATGATGTTAGGCGCGATGACGAGGAAGTTGCGCGACAGCGCCGAGTCGGCTTCGTAGAGTTTGTGGAAGAAACTCCAGGCGATGAGGAGGGAGAGGACTTTGGTTTTGCCCGCGCCGGTCGCCATTTTCACGACGTAGCGGGGCCAGTCCTCAGGGAACATGCCGCTGGACACGGCGCCGGAGGCATCGAAGCGGAGCAGGTCGTATTTGTCGCGTGCGCCCCGAACCTCGTAAAGCCAGATAACCGTCTCAACCGCTTCGCGCTGGGCGAAGTAATAGAGGAAGGTCGAAAGTGAGCCGTCGGCGTTCTCGGTCAGGTGTTCGGTGTCGAACCAGTGGCGGAGCAGGGCCGCGGAGGTGGGCGAGGCGCCGGCGTAGCCTTTGTTGCGCCAAGCGAATACTTCCTGGCGGACCTTTGCGACGAGCGGCGGGATGAGCTTTTCGTAAGCCGTGCTGCGGAGGGCCTCGTCAGCGGGGAACCAGCGCTGGTCGGGGACCAGCGGCGCGTAGGGCGAAGTTGGAAACTTAGGATGCAGTGCCATGACGTTCTCTTGTCTTCAGCATGGTAGCGAAAGTGGCCTCCGGGCAAAAGGGGGATTTTTGGGGACAGAGGGGCGCGCTGCCCAAATCCTCGCCTTAGCGTTTAGCGACAAAAACATCCCAGCTACCCCCCCAGGGGAGGTCTTCACGGATTCCGCCACAGCTCAAATTCCTCGCCCCAACCGCACAAAACCTTTGCAACCCATTGATTTAGAAACACTTCCTGCGGGCCGCATTCTATAGTGCAGTCGCTCAAAA
>CAIWJG010000982.1 GCA_903912925.1 uncultured Verrucomicrobia subdivision 3 bacterium
AGAGAAACTACCCTATGCAAAAGTGCACGAGATTCTGAAATTTTAAATGCTGTAAGTAGTTGAAATTATTGCCTTGCGCCCGTAGCTCAGATGGATAGAGCAACGGCCTTCTAAGCCGTAGGTCACTGGTTCGAATCCAGTCGGGCGTACCAACAAAGCAGCAGAAAAACAAGGACTTAGGCGAATTGCTTAAGTCCTTTTTTGTAAATATTCTGTTAAGCCCATGCCTTAAAAGTGAAAGTCACCAAACCTTTTTTCCAGGGGGTGTGGCTATTCCAACACGACAGTCCTGCCAATATTTCCATGAGCTATCTATCGGCAAATCAGTTGTGTTGTGGATGGTGACAGAATGATCTTAGCCTTCGGCGCTGATATTTCCGGAATAGGCAGGTAGGACAAAATGAAGGACTTGGCATGCTGATTCAGAAGGGATTTTGTTGCGACTTGAGGGTTTCAGGCCCACACCAGATGCTCATCAGGAAGGATGTTCGACCACCTTATGTCGTGAGTATTTTCTGGAAGTCTCTGTTCAGCGGATAGAGCAGGATGTCTTTGATCGGCACACTTTGCGTGCCTGACGGGCCGAGTTTGCCCCGACCTTTGGTCTTCCCGACATGGACCCAATTGGCCGCCAGATAGCACGTTCCGGCAAAACGATCGGTCTCGACAAACGTTTCCATCAGCACCGGGGTGATCGCGTACTGTTTTTGCCAGTCTTGCGGAACCTGTTTCACGGCCATTGCGAGAATTCTGGAGGCCAGGTTTTTAACCTGAATCCAGGGCAGAATAAGGAAGCGGGCATTATTGACGACCAGTGGCAGGTGGCGTTGGCGCAGGGCGTGGGTCCAGCCGATATAGGAGTCTCGCGGCGCCGCCTGCCAGGCGGCCGCGCCAAAGCCCAATAGCGCGACCACCTGCTGGTCGAGCATGACGAAGTATCGTAACTGAGCGCCGGGGAGCGGGGTGTAGCCCAGGTAGTGATAGCGGGCGATGTATTCGTTCCAGAGGCGGGACTGGGACCGTTCGACCTTGCGCAGCACTAACGGACCCAGATGCGGCGCCGGGGGGCGTATCTGGAGGGGAGGAGCCGTTGCCGCGGTGAATACCATGCTCCGCAAGGGCGATTTAGCCCTGCGGGCAGATGGCAGCTCAATCACGTCATCCGCATGCATCCTCAACATGGCCACTCGGCACGACATCTCCTTGAGGCCGCCATCAGCCTTGTACCAGTGCAACATCCGGCACACGTGCTGAGAGAGTGCGGCCCGGTGATACTCCGGATGGTCGGCAATCAGGTGGCGGATCAGGGTCATTTCCGCGGCGCTGAAATCACGTCCGCAGTATCTGGTCATGGCGATTCCGGGAGCCTTGGTGCGGGCTTGGACAAAAACAGGCGACGTTCTTCGCTCATGGCCCACGGCAGAAACGGGGTGAGATCCGTCGGCGCGGCGCCCCCATTCCGGGCGCAAGCCGTCAGGTAGTCTTGCGCCCAATGCTCAGGGTTGAGTCCCCACTGGACGACGGTCAGCAGCTGGGTGTACATCTTGGCGGCCAATTCCGCACTCCAGATACTCCCGGAGCCATAGAAGTTCTTCCGACCGACGACAGGACCACGGATGGCCATTTCCCCACGATTGTTGTCCATGGGGGCTTGCGGATGAGTGACAAATACGATCAGACCCAACCAGTGTTTTTGCAGACTGACCAGCAATTTACGTTGCGCTTCATGCAGTTCTCCCGGTACCGGTGCCGGGGCTTTCTTGCGACCCTTCTTGGGGGGCAAAACCACCGTGGTTCGGGCGCACTGATCCCCCAGCAGGAGTTGCGCGCAGCGTTCTTTCATCTGCTCCAGGTGGTGTTCCAACCGGGCCTGTACCTGATGAAACAGCTCACTTTGTTGTGCCAACGGCAACTGCTCTTGCCAATGGGCCATGCGTTGCTTGTTGATATGATAGAGTTTGCCGATTTCGGCCACCCACTCCAGGCCCCATTCATCAAGCGGGGGATAGCTTCGGCCCAGGTTGATGAAATCGCGCCGGACATGCACCCAGCAGAACGCCAGAATGATCGCGGAGTTCACGCGGGCCAGCATTTTGTAAGCGCTGTACCGATCACACACCACAATTACTTTGCGTGCCAACAGTTGGGAAAAATGAGCCAGCGGGACTTGGGCGCTCCGCGTTGGGGCAATCGTGAAATGAATAACATGAGGTGACCGGGTCACCCAGAGATACCAGAGATGCCCGATCTTGCCCTCAACAAGGGAGAAAACTTTCCAGCGGCTCTCATCATTATTGAACCAGAGTTCGGTCATCTGATGGTTGTAGAAGGCCTCTTGGAGTGGCGTAAAGTATGCCGAGAGTTTCTTGAGACCAGCGGTCATCGTCCCGGCCGCTATGGGCGAACCGTAGTTGGTCAAGGAGCGTAAAATGCGGTTCAGGGGCTGACCGTACAGGAATTTGTGGATCAGGATATAGACCCAGATCGAGGTTCCATAACCACTTTTAGGAATGACTTTGGGTGGTGGTGGGGCCACGATAATTTTCGGCATGTCCGGAGTGGAGGGACACGAGCAGCTTTTGATATAGCGTTTGCGCTGGATGTGACGAACATAGGCGTTGACGGTGATCTCTACGACTCGCGACTCTTCGTCCCCCTTCAGGGGGTTGTAGTGCAGACCACAGCGGTCACAGCACAGGTCATGAAGCTCAAGCTGCTCTTCGACGACCGGAAGATCCGGGCGCTGAGTCCGACCATGACCGCGGCTGCCCGGTTGTTGCCCCCGAGAGCGTTTCGTGACCGGCTCCGGCTGGGGTTGTTTTTCGGTGGGAGTGCAGCCTGCTTCGCTTGTTTTGCCAAAGTGACGGTGTCGAAGATCGCGAACCTGCGCTTCAAGCTGCTCAATTTTTTTCTTGAGAAGCGTTTCCTGGTGGCAAGCTTGCGCTTCATTCTGGGCCATTTCTTTTTTGAGAACTGCTTCGCGCTCGACAGCTCGTTGATGCTGAGCTTGCCAAAAGTTGTGTCCCTGTTTAAGCCGAGTTAGCTCCATCTGAGTAATCGTCACCAGAGCGAGCGTCGGAACCACAGGAGAGGGGCCACTCATGGGTAGAGACGGTTGAGAAGCAATTGACAGTGCGCAAGATGCTTGAGCCATGCCCTCTTCTATACACGATTATTCCCTTTGTGTCCCGTTATTTCATTCTAAGGGAAAAAGAGGCAGGGAAACCCATGGGGTTCCCCGAATATTTACGTACTTATGTTGCGTTCATTTCGTATCTAACTGTAAGATATGCTATTTATTTCTACTAACATCACATAGAGCCGACAGCCGGCCCGACCGGGATCAGTAACGATAGTTGGCGAGCCCAAGCGTTTTCGACCACAGCTTCGGCCTTTACCGTTACCGATATTGCGGTGCTGTTCAATAACCCGCTTAATTCTCCTGGCGTCTTTTCCATGTCAATTTATGACAGCG
>CAIWJG010000983.1 GCA_903912925.1 uncultured Verrucomicrobia subdivision 3 bacterium
CGAGAAACCGGCCGGTTGCTTGGCCAAGAGTGGTTGAAAATAGACAAGATTTGGCTCTTGACGGCACGCGTGGCATTTAATACGGTTGCGCCATGCTCGTTGAGCCAGGAAACCAATTCTCCCTCACCCGCGCAGCGCTGAGTACCTGCGCGGCGCCCAAAAACCAAATTCTTATCAGTTTCTCGACCGTCCTCGGCAAGGTCTATTCGGTCGAATACTCTGCCACCCTCAAGGGTTGGACGGTGCTGAAGTCGGGGATCGCCGGCACGGGTGGAATGGTTGAGTTCGACGACCCGAGCGTGGGCGGCAATTCCCGACGCTTTTACCGTCTTCGCATTGGCCAGTAGTGAGATCTAAGTACAGAAAATTCCTGGTTTGAAAACTACGCGGCAATTAATTAATGAAATATTACTTGCGACCTGCTCGAAAAGGCGTTGAATCATGGCACATTGCAAAGTGTTCTAAAAGCGGGGTGCCGTTTGGTGAAGCGGCGCAGGTGACAGTGGCGTGGCCAAGAGAAATCAAAAACAACATCGACACCCTACATACCGGATCATGAAAACACAAACCGTCCTGGCAAATGGAAGTCTGCTTGTTCGATCTTCTGATATCACCTGGCGTAATTGCCGGGACTGGCTGAGGCCGCTGGGGGCAATCCTTCTGTGCGTCCCAGTTCTATGTCTTGTTGTCCTTGCTGAACCACAACCGCCACCACAGCAGAATGTGGCACGAAAGGGTCAAGTCTCACCCAATGAACCCGCACTCGGGAGGCCCAGGAACGTCGGTCACGGTGCGCTCGGCGCCGAAAAGGCGGGCGCCCCAAGCCGCTCTGTCCCAGCCGGTGGCGTAGCAGTGCTAAGCGTCCCCGCCATCAAGCCCGAGGCGCTTAAGTTGCGGGACAAGGCTAAGAGCGCCACGTGCGAGAAAGCATGGCAGTTTGCCGAGCCTGCGTATGTCAGCGCTTCGAAGAACGCGTTTGGCCAATGGGAAGATCTTGGCAGCAATCAATGGGTGTGGCGGCTCAGTGTAAATGCGCCCGGAGCGACCGATATCAACCTGGGCTTCACCAACATCTTCCTGCCCGCAGGATGCAGCTTGCGTCTGTTGTCCGCAGATCGCTCCTACCACGTTGGTCCCTATACTGTCAAAGACAATACCGACCATGGGCAGTTGTGGACTCCCGTGTTGCCGGGCGAAAGCATTGTGATCGAGGCGGAAATGCCCGCAAGTGTTGCGGATCAGTTCGTACTGGTGATTGGCCAGGTTAATAGTGGATATCGTGATTTGTTCCGAAAGGGATTCCCCGAACTCGATAAGCAGGAATCGTGCAACAATGACGTCATTTGCCCGGTGGCGGATGCTTGGCGCAACGAAATCCGCAGCGTCGCAGTTTACAGCATTGACGGATCCTTCGCGTGCACTGGGTCGTTGATCATGAACACGCGGGAGGACTTCAGGCCGTTCTTCCTGACAGCGCATCACTGCCTCAGTACAAGTTCGGAGGCAGCCACGGTCGTTGTGTACTGGAACTTCGAGTCGCCCTCTTGCGCCTCGCTGTGCTGCGGATCCCTAAGCCAGTATCAAAGTGGATCGTCCTTGCGGGCAACGTACACCGGTTCGGATTTTACCCTGCTTGAACTGAGCAGCGTGCCGAGTACTGACTATAATGTTTACTATGCCGGATGGGACAAATCGGGAGCCGCCGCCGCATCGAGTGTCTGCATTCATCATCCTAATTGTGACGAAAAGGCAATCTCTTTCGTTGATCAACCCGTTCAAAGTGCCGCCTACATCAGCTATACGGTCAATCCCAGTGCCAATCACTGGAGGGTGGTTGACTATAGCAGTGGAACCACGGAACCCGGGTCGTCGGGGGCTGGCCTGTGGGATGCGGCAACCCACCGTATTGTAGGACTGTTGCATGGGGGGTCTGCAGACTGTGGCAATTCTGAATCCGATTGGTATGGTAAGTTATCGGTAAGTTGGACTGGAGGGGGCACCGCGGTAACAAGGTTGAGCAGTTGGCTTGATCCTGACAACACTGGCGTAATGGGCATGGATGGTGCCGCCCCCGGGACGCCCGAGATCGCCGAGATCGAAGTCTGGGGCAACGATGTCTGGGGCAACGCTGTGGCGATCGCCGACGGGAATACCACGCCGACGACGGATGACGGCACGGACTTCGGCATCACTTCGCCAGGCACGCCGGTCAGTCACGTATTCACGGTTTACAATAGCGGGGTGAGCGCGCTGGTCACCTCGGGGCTGCGGGTGCCGAGCGGGTTCACAGTGACAGAGGGCCTTGCCGCGAACATCCCGGCCGGCGATTTTGGCACCTTCACAGTGACGCTGAACGCGACTTCTGCGGGCTCTTGCCAGGGTGACGTCAGTTTTGGCAACAACGCCCCGAACAAAAACCCCTTCAACTTCCGGATCTTGGGCGTGGTGGATGGTACTGCGCCAAAGATCACCATCACCTCACCGACGGCGAATCAGCGGTGGAGCAACTCGGTATTCACTGTTCAGGGGACGGTGACAGACAACGTGGAGGTGGGCATCGTGTGGTATCGGCTCAACGGCGCGCCGGACTGGTTGCCGGCGAACGACGTAGTCGCAGGGCGGACGAGCCTTTGGTCGGCGACGCTGGAGCTGGAGCAGCGGACGAACAAGTTTGAGGTTTGGGCCGAGGACACGGTGGGCAACCGGAGCGCGACCAGCCCCGTGAACTTTGTGTATGTGAAGAGCGGGCCATTGCTGGTGGCGGCGGTGGGCCAGGGGACGGTCAGCCCCAACTACAGCAACGCAGTGCTGGAGATCGGGCTGAATCAGATTGTGAAGGCGGCTGGCGTGAATGGGCACCAGTTCCGGCGCTGGGAAGTGGCG
>CAIWJG010000984.1 GCA_903912925.1 uncultured Verrucomicrobia subdivision 3 bacterium
AGGCCCGGCAGAGTGGTCATCATATTATAATCCACCCACGTGCCGCCCATGGCGTAATGCACCGCCGGATAGATGCGCATCGGCACCTGGTAGGCATTCTCGCCGGTGATCTTCTCGTACATGTCGAACAGGTTGCCATACCGCTCGCGGATGACATTTTCGCTCAGCCGCTTGATTGCATCCGCGAAGTCGAGATAGACGCCCAGCCCGCCCGGGCCAACCCCGCGGCCTTGATCGCACGCTTCTTTGGCCGCCCGCGATGAGATGTCCCGGGGCGCCAGGTTGCCGTAGCTCGGGTATTTCCGTTCGAGATAGTAATCGCGGTCCGACTCCGGGATGGACCCGGGTGGCTTACCGCAATCCTCCTTGCGCTTCGGCACCCAGACGCGTCCGTCGTTGCGCAGCGACTCGGACATGAGCGTGAGCTTGGACTGGTGCTCACCGCTGACCGGGATGCAGGTCGGGTGAATCTGGGTATAGCAAGGATTGGCGAAGAACGCGCCTTTACGGTACGCGCGCCAAGTGGCGGTCACGTTGCAGCCCTTGGCATTGGTGGAGAGGAAAAACACGTTTCCATACCCTCCCGTCGCCAGTACGACCGCATCGCCTGCGTGGGAAGAGATTTCGCCGGTGGTCAGGTTACGGACCACAATGCCCTTGGCGTGACCGTCGATCACCACCAGGTCGAGCATCTCCGTCCGGGGATACATCTCCACAGCGCCGAGACTGATCTGGCGGCAAAGCGCCTGGTAAGCGCCGAGCAGAAGCTGCTGGCCGGTTTGGCCGCGCGCATAAAAGGTCCGGGAGACCTGCGCCCCGCCAAACGAACGGTTGGACAGCAGACCGCCATACTCGCGCGCAAACGGCACACCCTGGGCCACGCATTGGTCGATGATGTTGGCGCTCACCTGCGCGAGACGGTAGACATTGGCCTCGCGAGCGCGGAAGTCTCCGCCTTTAATCGTGTCGTAGAACAGGCGGTAAACGCTGTCGCCGTCGTTCTGATAATTCTTGGCGGCGTTGATGCCCCCCTGAGCGGCGATGCTGTGAGCGCGCCGCGGACTGTCCTGGAAGCAGAAGCATTTGACCTTGTAGCCCAGTTCAGCAAGGGAAGCCGCAGCCGAGGCCCCCGCCAGGCCGCTCCCCACGACGATGACGTCAAACTTGCGCTTGTTCGCCGGGTTGACCAGCTTCACGTCGAACTTATGCTTGTCCCACTTCTGGGCCAGCGGGCCGCCGGGTATTTTGGCATCCAAATTCACTTCAATGCTTCCTTTCCATAGCCGCAGAGTATCGCAACCGGGATGGAGGTGTAGCCGAGGAAAATCAGCACTGCGACCACCCGCGCTGCTTTATCGAGAAAAGGCCGATAGGCCTCGTTCTTCCAGCCCAGCGATTGGAACATGCTGCTCGCGCCGTGGCTGAGGTGCAGGCACAGCAGCGCCAAGCCCAGGACGTAAAAGCCCGAGACCAAGGGTTTGCTGAAGCCCACGACCATCATCTTGAAGATGTTATGCCGCTCAGCAGGAACCTGCCCGGGCAACAGCTCCACAAAGGTGGCAAAGCTCTGCCCGGTAAGATTAAGGTATTGCACCTGGGCGGTATAGTGCAGCAGGTGGTAGATGATGAACACAAAGACGACGCCCCCCCCGATCAACATATTCCGAGAGGCGTAGCTGGACCCGACCGGCTGATAAACCGCGTAGCCGACTGGCCGAGCGGCCCGGTTCTCCAGCGACAGCGTGGCGGCCGAACATATGTGCAGCCCTACCATCAGCAGCAAGGTTAGCCGGGCAGGCCAGATCAACTCGGGGTTCGATTGCAGGAAGTGCCCATAGCGATTGATGGCTTCCGGTCCCAGGAAGACCTGCAGGTTACCAATCAGGTGTCCAATCACGAACAGGAACAGGACCGAGCCCGTCACTGCCATGACGTACTTCTTACCGACTGACGACTTGAATAGATTTGCTATAATGTTCATCGGCAACCGAGCCCGGCCAACTACGAGGTAGCCCGGAGCTGCGTAATGGATGGAATCTAATCGCCCGCCGCCAGTCGTCAAGAAAACTAAACTGATTTTATGCAGAAGGCTACATATTAGTTATTGTGACTCATCTTCTCCATGACTGAAGGCCGGCAATTCAGCCCTCGCGGCTCGCCGAGCGAAGCGGTTGGGTTTACTGACGTTTTAGCTCGAAACGCCGGACCTTCAGACCTACCCAGGCAGCTAAAGCCGCCTGTTCCGCGTCACAGGTCCAGAACCCGTCCAGTCTCCAAAGCAAATGCAGCCGTCGCGCCGCGCCGACGTGCAGGAAATCAGCGCTGCCAGCCTTCGAGTTGAGGGCGGGCTGGGCGCTCAGTTCGTCCACGGCACGACGAACTGGCAGCTCCTCCAGACGGTCACGGGCAACGGCTCAGTGCAGTCCTGCGTCATCCCGATGACCAATACGGCGCATCGCTTCTTCCGCGTACGCCAGCCCTGAAACTTCAATCACTGAATGCCCGCGCAGCGTACGGAGCCCAAATTCGGTCAGTTTGGCAATGGGATGCAACTTCGGCCGAGCAACCCACGCGAAAGGTCCGCCCGTGGAGAACCTCCACCCCACGTTTGACAATAGCACCATCAGCGACGAATGTGCCGCAAATATTGGAAGAAATTATGAAAACACGAGCGCCAGCAATGAACCTCGGCCTGGGTGGGTTGAGGCTTGCGGAAGGCGTGACCGCACAAGCGGCAGCACCAGTGATCACGAACCTCACCCTGCTTACCACGAACACGCAGCGATAAACCAACCAACTCCCCACAGCTTATGAGTAACTTGATTGAACGAGCCAAAGCCATCCTCCTGAGTCCCAAACCGACCTGGGAAACCATCAAAGGAGAAACCACAACCGTCGGAGAGGTTTATACGGGTTTCCTGGTTCCGCTGGCCGCCATCCCGGCGGTGGCCGTGTTGATTCGACACGTCCTGCTCGTTGGCTTCCATTACCTCGGGCGGGCGCTGGTGGGGGCCGTTCTTTCCTATGCCTTGACGCTGCTGGGCGTCTTCATCGCGGGCAAGGTGATTGACGCGCTGGCGCCGAGCTTTGGCGCGACCAAGAACAACCTGAACGCCTTCCGAGTGGCGGCGTATTCCTGGACGCCGGCCCTGATCGCGGGAATCCTCGGCATCGTTCCGTTCCTGGCGCCGCTCGGCTTGCTGGCCAGCCTTTACGGGATCTATTTACTTTACCTCGGCGTGTTGATTTTGATGGCGTGCCCCCCGGAAAAGGCGGTGGTTTACACCATTGTCTGTGTGGTGGTGATGTTCGTGCTCTTTGCAATTACCGGAGCCATCGTGGCGGGAGTAACGGTGGGCTTAGGGGCGTCCTCGCATTACGGGAATTCCGGCGGCAGCAAGGTTGCCGAGAGGATAATTGAGACCGGTCTGGCCAAGCAGGGAGTCAAAGCCCATGTGGACACCGCGGGGGGCAAGGTGACGGTGGAGACGAAAGATGGCTCCGCCACTTATGCTGCCGGCGGAAACGTAAAGATCCCCAACGATTTTCCGAAGGACGTGTTTGTCTACAGCGGAGCAAAGGTGTTGACTTCAATGTCCACACCCCAAGGCACCCATCTGACGCTCCAGACCAAGGACTCGGCCGACAAAGTAATCAGCGCTATGAAGCGCGAGATGACGGCAGCGGGTTGGAAGGAAGAATCGAGCATGACTCAAACCGGGGTCTCCATGCTGTCCTACAAGAAATCAGAGCGAACAGCAGCCGTGGTCGTGATGACGGCTGACAACCAGACCACCATCCAGCTTACCATCTCGAGCGAGTAGGCGCGCTTTGGTCGGGAGTTTCCAGGGACGATCGATTGATGCGCAGGCGCAAAGAAGAGCAAGAGCCAGTCAATACCGATCATCGCCGAGAGGAAGCGGCAGCCTCGGCAGGAGCACTGCTGCCGCTCCATTCGTTCAGGCCCCGCTCGTCGCTTGTCTTCGCCGGGGAGAGATGGAGCAATTCCATGGCTTCGCCAACCAGGTAGAGCGACCCGGCGACGGTCAAAAAGGCGTCCCCGCTCGTAGCCACCAACGCCTCGCGCAGCGAGGTGCACTCGGAGACCTGTGCCCGCGGATTGGCACTTCGGCAGGCTGCGGCGAGTTCCTGCGGCGTGGCACTGCGCTCACTGGGGACCAGCACCAGGAGGATGCGCTCGGCCAGCGGCGCGAGGATGTCGCACATGCGCGGCCAGTCTTTGTCGCGCAGGATGCCAAGCACCAGGGTGAGTTTCGCTGACGGAAAGTATTCCCTCACGGCAGCCGCCAGTATTCCGGCGCCACCAACATTGTGAGCGCCATCGAGGAGAATCTGCTGCCCGGATGGCCGCGTGACCAATTGCAGCCGTCCCGCCCAGTGGACGCGAGACAGGCCGGCGCGGATGGTGTCGTCGTTCACCGGAACTTGCGCGGCCAACGCGCGCGCGGTGGCCATCGCTACCGCGGCGTTCATTTTCTGATGCTGGCCCAGCAGCGGCAGTTGGATAGTGTTCAACGGCGGCTGATACATCTCCTCGCGCGCGAGGATCGTGAGCGGCGCATTTTGCCGGCGAGCCGTTTCCGTGATTACCCGGAGCGCCGCCTTTCCTTCCGCCGCAGTAATAAGGGGAATGCCCGGTTTGATAATGCCCGCCTTCTCGGCTGCGATGCTGCCCAGCGTCTCCCCCAGCCATTTCTGATGATCGTATTGGATGTTGGTAATCACGCTAGTCAGGGGCGTAACTATATTGGTGGAGTCCAACCGTCCCCCCAGACCTGTTTCCCAAATGACCAGATCACACTTCTGCTCGGCGAAGTAGCGGAGCGCCATGATCGTCACAACTTCAAAGAATGTGGGATGATCGGCCGTGACATCAGCCCCTGCAGAACCGGCGGCTTCAGCCCCAGCCGCCAGAAGGGAAGCGGCCGCGTGACTCGCAGACTTCCCCCAGCCTTCCTCCAACAACGCCTGGATTTCCGCAACGAGCCGCCCAATATCGCGCTCGGAGATAACGCGGCGATTAACCTGGATGCGTTCGCCGAAAGCGACCAGGTGCGGCGAGGTGAACAAGCCGACGCGCAAGCCCGCCGCCCGATAGATGCTCTCTAGCATCGCGCACGTGGAGCCTTTGCCGTTCGTGCCGGCCACGTGGATGAAACGGAGCCGGTTCTGCGGATTGCCCGCCAGCGCGGCGAGCTTGAACGAGTTGGCCAGGCCGAACTTCGCGCCAAACCAGCGGAGGCTATACAGGAATCGGATGGCGTCGGCGTAGGTCATTCGCTAAGGAGAGAGCACGGTAGGGTGCTGTTGAAGACAATATGTACGCAGCTATTCAGTCCCAAGCCATCCTACAAGAGCCTGAACTCGACATTGCACTTGAGATCGGCATCCAGGGCGGCCCGGTTTGGCTTCGGCGGGAACATTACCAACATCTGTTCATTCCACTGCACCGCCTGCTCAAACGACATCCGCGTTTCGTGCGGGGCCATCCCGCTCCAATCGGGGAATTCCAACCCCGCCGCGTCGTGCAACTGCTCGTCATCCGGGGGCACAGGCGCGCTGAAGCTTTTCATAGAGTTCCTGATTGCCATGCTTGAGAATGGTCGCCCGGAGTTCCGGTTCATTCAAGTCCAGATGGTTGATGCCAATTAATTGGATCAGATCCTCCGTGTCCTTAAGGCGGCGCAGCGGCTTGCCATGTTGGATGGCGTGGCATTTCAGGGCGATCAAGTGCAGCAAGGACACAACGCCAAAGGGAACGCCGCCCACACTTGCCGGCTCCGCATCGGCTCGCATCTGTTCGAATATCTCCTCGCCAACGAGCATCAGGTCCACCGGAAGCCCGCCATCGGGGGGCGGATCGAATTGGATAAAGGCCGGCGCCTCTCGATACATCTTCATGCCCAGCCCTTCCAGTAGCCGGCGCCATTGGTCCCGCCGACCGCCTTGCACCAGCAGGTCGATATCATCTGTAGCCCGTACAAACCCGTGCGCCATTACTGCGTAGCCGCCGATAATAAGAAAAGGTAGCCCGGCTTCGCCAGCCTTCTGGGAGATAGTTTGAAACACGCTCACGACCAAGGCTACACCGGCTTCTGGTGCGTATGAGCGTGCGCGGCGGCGATGAAGCCCGTGAACAGAGGGTGCGGCAGGTGCGGCTTGCTGCGGAACTCCGGATGGAACTGGCTCGCGATGAAGAACGGATGGTTTGCCAGCTCGATGATTTCGACCAACCTCCCGTCGGGCGTCTGACCACTGAAGCCAAAATCCGCCTTCTGGAAAAGCTCGCGATAAGCATTGTTGAATTCGTAGCGATGCCGGTGGCGCTCTTTGATCACGAACGCCCCATAGAGCTGCGCCGTCTTGGTCCCCACCGCCAACTGGCATGGCTGTGCTCCGAGCCGCATCGTGCCGCCCTTATTCGTCACCTTCGTCTGACTGTCCAGCATGGCGATAACCGGGTGCGGCGTATTGGGATCAAACTCCGTCGAATGCGCCTTCGCGAGCTTCAAGACATTCCGCGCAAACTCAATCGTGGCGATCTGCATACCCAGGCACAGGCCCAGATAAGGCACCAGGTTTTCCCGGGCGTAACGCGCCGCCGCAATCTTGCCTTCGATGCCCCGTTCGCCGAAACCACCGGGCACCAGGATTCCGCCCAGACCCTTGAGATGCTTCTCCGCCCCATCCCGCTCAATGTCCTCGGCATCGACTCGCTGAATCTCCACTCCGCAATCGTTGGCGATGCCGCCGTGGCTGATGGCCTCATAAACGGACTTATAGGCATCCTGCAACTCGATGTATTTGCCGACCACGCCAATACGCACCCGGTGCTGCGGGGCGATGAGCTTGCGAACGATCTCCTGCCAATGCGCCATTTTGGCCGGGGGCGTATCCAGGCGAAGCAGGTTGCAAACCAGGTCATCCACCCGCTCGCGCTGGAGCATCAGCGGCACCTCATAGATCGTGTGGTCCACGTCCTTCTCCTCCACCACCGCTTCGAACGGCACGTTGCAGAAGAGCGAAATCTTCTCCCGCACTTCCTTCCCGAGCGGTTTCTCGCAACGGCAGACCACGATGTGCGGGGCGATGCCGATTTCACGCAGCTTGGCCACCGATTGCTGCGTCGGCTTGCTCTTTAGCTCACCGGCGGCCTTGATGAAGGGCACGAAGGTAACGTGAACGAAAATGGCGTTAGTTGGGCCGACTTCAAGCGCGAATTCCCGGATGGCTTCAAGGAACGGCAGCCCCTCGATGTCGCCGGTCGTGCCGCCGATCTCGGTGATGATCACATCGGCGCCACTCTTCTCCCCCAGCACGTGCATGCGCTTCTTGATCTCGTCGGTCACGTGCGGAATGACCTGCACGGTCTTGCCGAGGTATTTGCCCTCGCGCTCGTTGTTGAGCACCGTCTGATACACCTGCCCGCTCGTCAGGTTGTTCAGCCGGGTCAACTGAACGTTGGTAAACCGCTCGTAATGCCCCAGGTCGAGGTCCGTCTCCGCGCCATCGTCGAGCACATAGACTTCGCCATGCTGGAAAGGGCTCATCGTGCCCGGATCGACATTGAGATACGGGTCGAACTTCTGCAGGGAGACTTTCAAGCCGCGGTTTTCCAGCAGCGTGCCCAGCGAGGCCGCCGTCAGCCCTTTGCCCAAAGAGCTGATCACCCCGCCCGTTACGAATATGTATTTCATTGCTTATACCCAAGTGCTTCAAAAACGGAAACGCCGCCATCTGTTCGCTCACCGAACTACTGGCGGCATCGCGCAAATACGGAATCGTGCGCCGGGAAAAATATAGCGCCGACCCTGCCGCATTGACAACGACTTTTACCACGTTCGGATTGTCATACTCCGCCGGCGCTTTGATCGGCGTCGCCGCGGTGGACATCTCCGCCTGCGCCAGCGCGCCGGCGACCGCGTCGATCACCGCCGGGTCGATCAACGGCTCGACGCCCTGGATATTCACCACCGCATCACCCCCACAGCGCGCGGCCACTTCGGCAATCCGATCGGAGCCGCTCGGATGGTCGGGCGCGGTCATCTCCGCCCGGCAGAAGCTTTGCGCCACCTCCCAAATCCGGGTATCGTCGGTAGCCACGATCACCTCCGCCAGCGACTTGGCCTGCTGGCAGCGCTCGACGACGTGCCGGATCAGCGGCTTGCCGGCAATCAACGCCAGCGGCTTCCCGGGGAACCGCGTCGAACCGTAGCGCGCGGGGATAATGCCGATCACTTTCATCGCGTTCTATCTACCTGCCGCACTCGCAAATTGCACGGACGAAAAGCAGCCTGCCCAGAAACAAACGCCGCCTGCGACGCGTCTAATGATATGGGAATGGAATGCGGACAGGTTGCCGCACGGGGCGCCGCACCGTCCAGTTTCCCCCCACCGCAACCACGGTTGTCCTATGGAAGTCCTATGGAGATCCTATGGAGATCCTATGGAAACCCTATGGACCAACACGGGAGCCCCTGGCTTGCAACTGGCTTTCAGGTGGCCTGTAACTGGCTTTCAAGCCGCTCGATGGTGGCTTTGGGTAGCTTCGGGCAGCCGGATTGGCAATGGGTGTCCAGGCCACTTCCGCAAAGCAGGGCAGACGTCCCGCCTGCCATCAGTGCCTGTTGCTCTCGAACTCGGCAGTACAGTCCAACCGCCAGACGCGGGTGCGCGGGAGCTTTCCTGGACTGATATGGTCCGAGGCCGCTGCAGCAGCGCTCGACTGTCAACCACGGCCGGCCACATCAATCACGCAGTCCGGGGCAAGCGTGAAAGCGGCACTCTGCTTACAGTAGAAGGCACGGCACTTCTGCCACACCTCGTGGGTTAGAGGCTTCACGAGCGTCGCCTCTCCAGGGTCGCCTTCGTCCAGCCCATTCTCGAAATGAATCCCGCCAAGATCGGTTAGCAGAAATCGAGGATGCAGACCCAGTCCACCCTGATTTTGGCTCCAGAAATACACCCTCAATATCGTGTTGGCAGGCACGAGCAGTTCCAACTGGCGCCGATATTTCGCCTCCTGCACGCCGGGGATAAAGGGATTGGGCTTCTCCCGATGGATTTCGAGGGTCTTGAGCGATCCGGTGTTGCAGAGCTGAAACATGGCCTCGAACGTGTTCCTGAACCGCGGCTCCGACGGGTCGAAATGTGGATCAACAAACTGAAGTTCCTCGCAATGCTCCAGGAGAAGGCCCGCACAGCCGGCAAGGTCCCGCGCTTTGCGA
The DNA here is from genome assembly GCA_903912925.1 of uncultured Verrucomicrobia subdivision 3 bacterium. Classification (GTDB taxonomy): domain Bacteria; phylum Verrucomicrobiota; class Verrucomicrobiia; order Limisphaerales; family UBA8199; genus PALSA-1440. The sequence continues at coordinate 9,249 of CAIWJG010000984.1, forward strand.
GAGACGAAATCCTCAAGCACGACCTTGTAAGGCAGCTCATCTTTGGCGAACTCCCCCGCCACAAGAACCCCCGTTGCCCCTGCTGGATTCTCACAGGCGATGACAGCGTGAAACGGTTTGATTGCCGTTTGGGAGAGGGCGTTCACCAACCAGTTATCGGCACCGCTGTAAGTCCGTCCGGTCGCGAGGAACTTGTGCTCGTCCCTTCGTATCTTCGACGATATGGCCGCCGCTTGCACCGGCTTGCTGAACTGCCTTGCCAATTCATCGACCCTGCTTTTCCACAAGACCGGGTATTTTGAAATCAACCGCCCCTGGCCAGCTCCAAAATCCTCCCATAGCTCCCGGAAGTGCTGCCAAGTCGCCATGACCCGTGGCTCGATCGCGAACTCCTTTATGAGACTCATGGCAGGTCTTGAAACCGCTCGGCAAAGAATCCGCCCGGCCACGGCGCACCAAAGTCGCCGTCCGGCGTCACTGGTAACTCCCGCATCACGGACCCCTGATTTGTTGGCTCCACAAACAGCACGGAAACGTCCTCTGGGCGAACCGGCACGGCACCCGCAGGCAACTTGCCTTCCGTCGTCTCCCGCACGCGTCGCAGGATCCTCAAAATCAGGTGCTCGCTGTGCGTCTCCAGCAAGAAGGTGTTCCGCCGCTCGCCCAGGGCTGATTCGATGAACACGTCCCCCAGTTCCGCTTGCAGCGCCGGATGCAGATGAATCTCCGGCTGCTCAATCGCCACGATCTTTCCTACGTCGGCATAGGCATGAACCAGCACCGGCAACACCTGGCTGACGCCGATCCCCACGTCTCGATGCGTTACCGGCGTGTTGCTGCGCAAATCCATCAGCACCAACTCGTCGTATTTCTCCGAGACCCTTTCTCGCAGCAGCCCCATGACCCGCTCAGCCTCCGCCTGCGGATTCTTGACGCCATGAACCGGTAAGTCGCCGTCGTAGTCAGGGCCGCTCGGCGGATGTCCTTCTTCAACGACCTCGATCGGCAGCCCTTCTATCGCGTCCGCCAAGGGTTGCTCCATTTCATCCATCGGGCCAAGCGTGCGGATTTGTAGCCGGTAGCGTGTCTTCAGTGCGTCCGAGCCCAGCCACCGATTCACTGCAGTCCTCACCCCTTCATCCGTTCGCACCACATCCCACGCGTAGCCGCCACCCGCGAGCCAGTTCCTGCCGCGGTCGTCGCTGAAAGCCAGGTGCCTCGGAGGGAACGACCGGAGTGGTCCCAAGTAGCGCACCCGCCCGAGCTGCGCGCGCAGCGCAGCATTGACACCCAGCACTACCTCCGCAATCGCGCGCGGGACAAAAAGCTTTACGGCGCCCACGAGCTGCTCCAATCGCTCCGCTTTCTGGATGGGAACAAGCTGAGGGATGGCACCACTCGCGTATTGCTCGCCCAACAACTTGTCCGGCAGCAGCCCCCGAGCGGTAAACCGCAGCGTCGGAATCAGGTCATCCAGTACTTTCCGCATCGTTGCGTCGGTGGCCGTCCGCTGTGTCCCTTCCGCCGTAGTGTAGCTTTGCAGGACCGCTGCTGCCAGCGGTTCCATATACTCCATGTCCAACCGATCCAAGTGCATCGTGCCATCCGGTCTCCGGCTCAGGCGCAGAACCACCCGCGAACCAGCCTCGATCTCATAGGACACGATCCCGGGTCGCCCGTTCACCAAGGGCCGGCCGTCACCCATGCCGGGAGACGTAGGCTGTTTCGGATCTTCAAGCGGAACACCGAACGTAACGCTGACCCTAACCGCCTTGTGCTTGCCGAGAAGCTGCCGCCCTTGCCCCCATAGCGTACCCACGTCCAGTTCCGCGGACCATTCCACCCGCCGGCTTGCTTCCCGGCGGTGGACATACTGCCGAAATCCACCCAGGTCCACCGAATCCCCGCCAATCTCCGTCCGGCTGACGTCCAGTTCACCCGTATCAATCGCATGGCGCCCCAGCAAAAGCCCATGCAGCACACTCGACTTCCCGGAACTGTTCGCGCCAAAGACCAATGTCAATGGACGGATGGGCACATTCTGCGTGTCGGCGAACGCCTTGAAATTGCCCAGAGCAAGGCCTCGAAAGCCCCGCCCGCTCGCTGCGGCCAACTCATCTCGCAGTTGGCTCTCGAGAAACTCCCCCGTAATCCTATCGAGGCTGCTCGTGGCCGCGCGGGCCGCCGTGATGCGCAGCTCCCTGGCCTTCGCCAGCACCTGCTTGTGCCCAATTCCAAGTTTCTTCGCAATGTCGTAGATGCGGATCGGCATAGATGTTGTTTGCTTCCTGTGGCTGCTGGGCCTATTCCACCAGCGATCGTTTCAGCAGGCGAGCCTGCTGCTCCATCTCGGCCAACAGTTCCTTCATTTGCGCCTCGCGCCACTTCGCCGTCAACTCGCCAGTGAATGCACGGTGAAGCATCGTTCGCCAAATCTGCTCAATGGAAGCTCGACATTCAACTCGCTTTCTGGCTGCTGCCTGTTGCTCGCGAACCATGCCCGTCCACTTCTTGATGAGGTCGCGCTGAGGCGGTGGTGGCACTGGAATCTCAAGGTTGCCGAGAGCATCGGTGTCGAGCTTGCGAGTTCCATGTGCCGCGGTGGTAACGAGGCGAAGCAGAGCGCTATGCTGCGCCAGTAATGCCCACTGTAGGAACTCAGCAGTAACGTCTCCTTTGGCGAGCAACCCTTTCATGTCCTGATTGATGCTTACAGGAACACGAGCCAAGCACACGGGAACAGTATGGGCGAGGATCATGCCGCGAACGACGATCAGGGCGGTGTCCCTTGGCAGAAGTTTCAGGTTAGTCTCTGCCAAAGCGGCTTTCGAAACATGGTCAATGGAATCGTAAAGCTCCTGCTGCTTCATGTCCTTGGGGCTTACCCAAGGAATCGTACCGTTCCAGAACGCTGCACTCTCCTTCGATGGTGTCGCACCGCTGACGAAATCAGCCAATTCGTTGAGTGCAGATGTCGGCCAGCCTTTAGGGTTTGACGTTGGTTCACCGAAACAGTGATTGAAGAGTGCCGGGAGGATGCGGTCGGCCAGCATGTCTGCCTCCTCGCGCATCCGTCGCAGCCCATCCGCTTGCTCCAGCAGCTCCACAATTCGTCTCTGCTCCTTGAGAGCCGGAAGTGGGACTGAACAGTTGCGCACGTCCCCATTGTTGATAGTTGCCATGCCGATGGCATGTTTCACGCCTTGGCAAAGCGACGGGCGTCCGAAGGGCGAGTTCAAGTAACTCGCCACAAACCGGGAATCCGCCAAGTCTCCGCGAAGGCGGATGCGGATGTTCTTGCTCTCGAATACGGCCTCCCCGAGTTCAGCGGGAATCACAGCGCACTTTCCGACCAACTCCGGCGTGTTCACTCGATTCATCAGGATGTCACCTGGTCTAAGCCGATAGGCGGAGAGTTCTTCGGGGTCGAGTTCCACGCGGTCAACCCGGTCCAAGTCGAGTTGTCCCTTTTGCAGATTGAACATCTTCAAGATGGCTGTTCCGCGTCCATAGAAATCCGCGTGCTTGTAAAGGCCGTTGCGGGTCTCGGCGATGAGCGATTCGAGGCGAACGAGCGGCCATGTCATTTCATCGCCTCCACTTCCTTGGGCAGCTTTGGCAGGTCCGTCGCTATGGCGCTGTCTGGACTCATCGTTTCTCTCCCCTTCCAGTGGCGCGGGCGATCCGGCGCAATTCCCAGGCGCGGCGGGTTTGGCGAAGTTCCGCCAGCAAGTGCTTCTCCGGGGGCAGATTAAGGCGGTATTCGGCGGCGAGGACTTTGTTGGGCAGGTTTTCGAGCGCGTATTTGGCGACTTCGTCGCCTTTGCTGCTGCACAGGATGAGGCCGACGGGCGGATTCTCTCCCGGCTTTACCCAGTGTTCGCAGGCATAATTCAGGTAGAGATGCATTTGGCCGGCATCGGCATGAGTGAACTTGTCCAGCTTGAGATCAATCACGACCAGGCAGCGCAGCCGGCGGTGAAAGAACACCAGGTCCACACGGTACCATTGATTGTCGAGCCGGAGGCGGCGCTGGCGGGCGACGAAGGAGAAGTCATCGCCGAGTTCCAGAAGGAATTGCTGGAGGTGATCGATGAGCGCGTCCTCCAGATCAGTTTCCGAATACTCGTCTTTAAGGCCCAGGAACTCGAGGATGAGCGGGTCCTTAACGGCTTCTGTGGGGGTGAGTTCCTCGCCAGGCCGGACCTTGGCGTGTTTGCGGAGCATGGCCGCTTTGTCCCGGGAAAGGGCGGTGCGCTCGTAGAACAAGGTGGACATCTGGCGGTCCAGAGTGCGCACCGGCCAACCGCCGCGCAGAACCTCTTCTTCGTAAAAGGCGCGGGCTTCCGGGGAACGGGCTTTGAGGAGAAGGACGTAGTGGGACCAGGAGAGCGGGAACGCAG
>CAIWJG010000985.1 GCA_903912925.1 uncultured Verrucomicrobia subdivision 3 bacterium
CTGGACACGCTCAAGTTCCTGCTGGAAGAACATGCAATGTCCGCCGCTGATCTCGCGCGGGTTTTGGGCGGCGACCGATCCATGGGGCCGAAGCTGTTGCGGGGCGAACGCCGGCTGACGGTGGATCATATTCGCACGCTGGCACGGCACTTCCACATCGAGCCGGGAGTTTTGCTATGAACTTTGGTGAACACGCGGTGAGGCGGATTGCCTTCGGCTTGCACGATGCGGTTGAGCGTGACTTGCCCCGAAGATTGCACGAACTTCCTGGGCCGCAGTAAGCCCCCCCCGCGTCCCATCCCGGCTGTGCTTCTCTTCGCTAGCCCATCAAGGCGACCCTATTATGGAGGGCCGGCTCATAAGGGCGAATAGGCGCCCAGCGGAAAAAATGGCATTCACACGAACCGCCCCCTATTCGGGCTGCGCCTAACGGCGCGGTGAGCGACAGCCGCGACAACCTATGAGCGCCGATATGCAAGAGGACCACCCAGAGACCAGCGAGCTCGGCTGCTCGCACCAACCGCCACCCGCCCAGTTGCGTGACCTGAAGGACCTCCCGGTGCTCCGGTGCGCCGTTGGCGGGCAAGCCCAGACGATTGTCACCGGTGACAAAGACCTCCCGGTGCTCGGGGAATTCCAGGCGGTCGTCATCACCACGCCGCGGATATTTCTCGCCACGCTCGGCCTGTAGTTCAACCCAATGCCAGCCGATGCGAGCGTCGCAATTGGGCAAAAAGCTTAGGACGGCACATTGGCAGAAAGTACGGTGAGAAAACAGTCCGTAACAACTGGATGCGAAGCGGTCTGGCCATCGCCCGGGCAGATTACCCTGCCGCAACCCCGCCGCTCAAGCCCAATATATCACTTTTCCGGGACCGACCCTTTCAGGTCGGGGTCTCCCAGCCCGGTCTGCTATGACTACTCGGCCCAACCATCCATTGCCGAGGCAGGTCTTGCACCTGCAAGTATGTCAAAGGTTGAAGGCTGCACATAGGAATTTGGTTTTTGGCGCGCCCGCTTGTACTTGACGCTGCGCGGGTGAGGGAGGTCATTTAACTATTCCGAGTCGTCCAATTGTTTGATCTTCTTCGCCAGCCGTTCCGCCTGCACTTCTAACTCCGCATTTTCAACCCCAAGCTGCCTCGCCCGTTCCGCCGCCAATTCATCCAGCACGCCGGGCTTCTGCTCGGCAAGCTGGCACAATTCGTAATCGGGACTCGCGCGCAATTGTTTCAGCGATTCGGTGACGACCTTGATTTCCGCCCGCAACGTCTCGTGCAGCCGCCGCAATTGCGTGAGTTCCTCTTGGTCGCTGAAATCCAGATTCGCCCAGCCTTGCCGCAGGATGAAGCCGTGCGGGTCTTCCGCGATTTCGCGCAGCAATTCGATGTCGCCGGTGTCCTTCGCCTGATTGATGGCGGCGGTCAGCTCGTGATACGTCTCCAGCTTGTCCGGCTCGCTGGCAAAACGGTCGGGATGATACAGCTTCACCAGCTTCTTCCAAAGCTGCGTCAACTCCGCTTCCTGCTCGGCGGTCAACTGCTTCTTCTTGTCCGCCGCCACCGCCAGTTCTTCGTAATCCTGATCCGATTGCGTTTTGGCCTGCTCGTAATTCTGCCCGGCCTGTTTTGCTTCTTCCGCATTGCCGCGCGTGAGTGAATCCAACAACTTTTGCCAGTAATCTACCGAGAGCCGCAGCCGGTCGCGCTTTTGATAGTGCTCGCACAACAGCCGGAACAACACGGCTTGCACGGCGTCAACCCGCGATTTCTCCTTGGTATAATCCGTTCCCAATTCCGCCAGTTGCGCCCGTGCGCCCGCCACAAGCTGACGCAATTGCTCCAACTCTGGACTGGTGTAGATGATTGGAACTGTTTTCACCCACTCAATTTCTTCCGCGAACTAAATTCGCGGTACCGACGTTCACCTTCGGCGATTTCCGCAGCGGTTATGCGCGTCACAATTTGTTTCAAATTCTCTACCGCATTTTCCTGATTTTGCTCCGCAGCCAGTTTGTAGAGTTTATATGCTTCGGGAATGTCCTTCGCCACGCCTTGGCCATACTTGTAGCAGGCGCCGAGATTGTTTTGAGCCAAGGCGTCATTCTGTTCGGCGGCTTTGCGATACCATTTCACCGCTTCCACATAATCCTTCGCCACACCATCGCCATATTGGTAGCAGACACCAAGATTACATTGAGCCAAGGCATCATTCTGCTCGGCGGCTTTGCGAAACCATTTCACCGCTTCCACGTAGTCCTGCGCCACGCCTTGGGCAAGATAGTAGCAACCGCCGAGATTGCGTTGAGCGCCGATGTGATTCTGTTCGGCGGCTTTGAGATACCACCTCGCCGCTTCCATATAATGTTTCTCCACGCCTTTGCCATTTCCGTAGCAGATGCCCAAATCGTATTGAGCAGCGGCGCGATTCTGCTCTGCGGCTTTGCGAAACCACTTCACCGCCTCCATATAATCCTTCGCCACGCCTTGGCCATTGCAGTAGCAGGCACCCAAATTGTGTTGAGCCAAGGCATAATTCTGCTCGGCGGATTTGCGATACCATTTCACCGCTTCCATATAATCCTTCGCCACACCTTGGCCATTCTCGTAACAGTTGCCCAAATTGTGTTGAGCCCAGGCATCATTCTGCTCGGCGGATTTGCGATACCATTGCACCGCTTCCACATAATCCTTCGCCACGCCTTGGCCGTTCTTGTAGCAGACGCCCATATTGTTTTGAGCCGTGGCGTTATTCTGCTCGGCGGCTTTGCAATACCACTTCACCGCTTCCACATAATCCTTCGCCACGCCTTGACCATTCTCGTAGCAGACGCCCAGATAGCATTGAGCGGCGTCGTCATTCTGCTCGACAGCTTTACGATACCACTTTACGGCTTCCGAGTAATCATTCGGCACGCCTTGGCCCTCGTAGTAGCAGACGCCCAAATTGTATTGAGCAGCGGCGTGATTCTGCTCGGCGGCTTTACGATACCACTTCATCGCTTCCGAGTAATCCTTTGGCACGCCTTTGCCATTATAGTAACAGACGCCCAGACTGTATTGAGCGGCGGCGTAATTCTGCTCGGCGGCTTTGCGCCACCACTTGACCGCTTCCACATAATCCTTCGCCACGCCTTGGCCATTGTGGTAGCAGATGCCCAGATAGTTTTGAGCATCGGCGTTATTTTGCTCGGCGGCTTTACGATACCACTTTACGGCTTCCGAGTAATCATTCGGCACGCCTTTGCCCTCGTAGTAGCAGACGCCCAATTTGTATTGAGCCGTGGCGTTATTCTGCTCGGCGGCTTTGCGCCACCACTTGACCGCTTCCACATAATCCTTCGCCACTCCCTCGCCATATTCGTAGCAGATGCCCAAATCGTTTTGAGCCTTGGCATAACTATGCTCGGCGGCTTTGCGCCACCACTTCACCGCTTCGGCGTAGTCCTGCGGCACACCAAGTCCGTAGAAGTAATTTCGTCCGGTCTGACGCCACATTTCCAACTGCGTGTCCGCGACTTCAACCTCTTTACTCGCTGCTTGCTTTGCAACGTCAAGCGCGTCCGCAACCATGCCGGACAAAATGCGCTTCGCGCCGGGCGCCGCTTTTTCAACCGCACTTGATGGTCTTGGCACTAAAGCAAAATCGTTCTTTTTATTTCCAAGAAATTTGTCAAAGAGTCCCATAAATCCATTTTTTAAGAATGTCTTTCCCAATGATGCCCGCAATCTTTGCAGTAATCATTGTTGGCGCTATTAAGTCTATAACCTCGGCACCTACATGATTTACACGCTCCGTAACCGTTTCTTGGTGCTTCTTGAAAAAGCATAAAGGGGTCCTGACCCATTTTCGTTCTAGTTTGCCCCGCCTGCTCGCACATCGCGCTGAAAAGGTTTTGGGATGCCTTCTAGGCTGTCGGTGGACTACCGAGCTTCTGTAGCGCGTCCGTGAATTCTTTTGCCGCAGCCTTAATCGAAGACATCGCCCGGACAATCAACGTCCTAAGAAGTGCTTCGTCCGGCATCCTACCTTCAGCGGCCAAGACCATGGCAACAGACGCACGGACGACGTTATGCTTTTCACTGACCTTTAATCTTGCCAAGTGTTGCGATGAATCAAGTTCGCAATTTGCACTATTGCAGGCTCGTAAGAGATCTTCACGGGCGCGAGTATTCTTAGGATCTGCAAAGACAACACCGGTGAGTTGCATGAACTCCGGGTTGTATTCTCTGAGATTAATTATCATTTCGCCCAAGTCCGAGTCTGTGAATAGTATCCATCCCATGTCGTCAATTGTGGCTGACAGATTAAGCTCAGTTTGCACGACATGTTGATGGAGTTCCGAGAGTTCCTCGTTGTAGTCTGCCATGGTGTCCTCCTTTGGATTTTGATAGGAAATGGTTTTAGCTATCTCTCACTTTACCTTCACCGTTGCATCGTTTGCATTTTGCGCCTTTTAAATCTTTGCCTCTGCCTCCGCAAGATGGGCATGTAACGATTTTAGGTTTTTCAGGTCGTCCGGGAGGTCTTTCAAATGGATTGCTCATAATGTATTTTTTGTGTTATACAACAACTGGTAGAAAAAAGGGGATTCGATGGAAGGGGGTTTTGCACGGATTGGTTAATAGTTTAAAGCATCCTTATGCATGTGCCATGAATGTCCACAAACTCTGCAATAATCATTTTTGGGATTATTCGGTTTATAGCCATCGCATTTACAATTACTCGCTTTACATGGACCCGAACCTGCAATTGAAGCATCCACAAATTCAGTTGATAAAAAACTGGATTTACTCCTAGGAAACTTGCTTTTCAACGGAAGGGGTTTTAAGGGGAGGATGCCGGGTGAAACCGAATCCAATACCGGCAGTTCCCCAAGCCCAAGGACCGAATGACCGCGCTGCGGCGCGAATGGCCGCACGACGACTGACCAGAAATGCTTTTGCGTCGGGTTCAATTTCGTACTTTGCGCCTGACCGTTTCCGCGGTCAAAACTGTCGAGTAGAGCGGAGGCGCGCCCAGTTTAGACCAGCGACTTCCGTCATATCTGCTCTTTCGCATATCTGCTCTTTCGAGAGAAAGGGTCAGTCCCGGAATTCGGAATACATTCATACCTCCACCCCTCCACTATTGCTTTCATAGACCTGCTCCACTCGACTTCTCAGCCGCTCCAGTTCCCGACTGGCAGGAATTTGGTTTCTGGCGCGCCCGCTTGTACTCGACGCTACGCGGGTGAGGAAGAATTCTTCGCTGCCATTCATTACAGCCCGATTCTGTCAGACCTAACCGAGGGTGTCAATAAACAATTATTGCCGGCTTTCTGTCAGTTTTGGCGTAACGTCGAGGGGCGGTTGGCTGGCATCTGGCTACCGGCCAGGCAATGCGCGAGAAGTAGCGCGGTTCTGCGGTGGGCCGGGCACGAAGAGGCCGATGCCAAGCAGAAGCCCGGCTCCAAACCGCCCTGGAGAAGAGCAGTTCTCAGTCGGTTAGCGCGTTTTCGAGGACGGCACGCTCATTGGGGCCTACAGTGCCGACCAGATCCGCAGAGACTTCATTTTCTCAGCGTTTCTCCGCGTTCCTCTGCAGTGCTATCTCATGACATCGTTCCTTTCTGAGAAGATTATTTTAAGCGGCAAGTGCCGTGAGTTGTTCGACATCTGCTTGGCGAGCGGCCAATATCGCGGTGATGATTTTGCGGCCGACCTCCGTCACCACATAGCGGTGCGTGCCACTGACTTTGCGCAACAGTCCATGGGCTCGCAACAGCCGCAACTGGCGGGTGACGGTGCCAGCTCGCCGCCGCTCTTCCTTGGCGGTTCCGACTTTGGTCCAGAGTTGTCGGCGAAGATCGCGGTTGCGCATGCCGTTGATCGCATATTCGCCCCGGCTGATCGCCGAGAGCAGGGCGGCGTCTTTTTCACTCCACGGGTTGAGGGCGCGATGGCGGCGGCCATCTCGGACCACGGCACGGCAGACGCCGGCGCTGGCTTGGCCCGCCGGGGTTTTATCCGTCACGCTGGTCAAGGCTTCTAGATATCGCCGGTTGGCCGCCGCCGACACCTGCGCCCGCCGCCACAGCTCGCCCACGCTGCGTTGCAACGGTCGCCACGTCTTTTCCCCGCCCGGGTCGCCTTGTTTGGCACGATAGACTTTGAACTCTTCGGTCTTGTTGATGGTGGTTTCGATCCGCAGCACGCTGCCTTCCTTGTCATACATCTTGACCGAGTTACCGTTGACGGAATGTTTGACCCGGATGCCTTCGGGCCGGTGTTTGAGATCGCTGATGACTTCGCCGGTGAAGGACGGAGTCACCCGCCCGCTGGTCGTCGGGATGTTCCGGCCCAGGAAGCGCATCACGTCGGGACTGGCGAAGGTGCGCAGGCCGTGATGCACCAGTCGGGGATAGAGGGCGGCCAGACTGGGAGCATCGCGGAACAAGATATCGGTGGCATACTCACTGGCGCTGGCCGTCCAGTAGTAGGTTTGGGCGATGGGACGACAGATTTCCCGGTGCAGCGGATGGGCTTGATCGAGCAGTCGTCCCAGCACCCGTGGCCAGTCGGTGCGCAGTTGTTCGTCCAGCAGAGCTTGGGCGCGGGCGGCTTCCTGCACCCAGATAAAGCAGTTGTCGCGCTGGCGGTAGGCCAGACCGGCTTGGTCCATCTGGCGGGCCAGCCGGTCGCGACCATTGAGACAGAGGTCCACGGTGAAGGGAAACCAGGTTTGCACCCGCACATGACACAGGCCCAGTTCCTCATGCTGGAAGTAATGGTAGAGGTGAAGGCATTTGCGGGGTTCCAGAACCAGGTGAATATGCTTGGTCTGGCGGTTGCCGCGCACGGAGTAGGAAAGGCAGTTTTCCAGCGCGCTGAAGATGGCGATCAGGCCGGAGGCGATCCCGGCCTGGCGGGCGATCTGCCGAGCGAGGGCTTCCTTGCTGATCTGGCTGCTGGGCAAATAGCGGAAGGGCCGGCCCGCTTGTTCAGCGGTCGCGTAGGCGGCGGCTTTGATGCGCGCGGTCAGTCCTTGGGCGAAAGTGCCGAAGTCTTTGATGAGGACGCGGCAAGCATTGAGATAGGCTTCCATGACCGTGGGCTGGAAGAGATGCCGGAGCGTGCCGCGCAAGCGCAGCCGGTCAAAGCCGGACAAAACACCTGTAATCGAGTCGCCAAATCGGTTAAGAAAGGCTGGCGGAACGCCGGTGACGGTGGGAGAAGTTTGTTCGTTCATCACCCAAACTCTTATCCCAACGCCCGATGTTCCGCCATTTTTGGTTGCGGCTTTGCCGCGCTATGTCTCTGCGTTAAGCCCAGTTTGGTCCTGGCTGCGGCGCCGGGAAGAAACACTGAACTTTGAACCTCGTGCAAGTGTCAGTCCTGAATGGCCCTTAGTTAAGGCCCAGCAAAAAAGGTCTGTTTTCATTGGCCAGTTCGGTGTCGTGGCGCGCTCCTCAAGGCGGGGCCGCAAATCCCCTGCAATATCGCGGAATTCGCTTGGTGCCGGTGCGGTTGCCCGTCGGAATCGCCTACAATCCGAGCAAACTTGACCTCTTTGCAAGTTGCTCATGTGCATGGCTTTACGCCTTATCTAAGGGCCATTCGTGTCAGTCCTCACTATTGACACAACCGCAACTCCTCCTGAGCTTGCAGCTGGGTTTGGGGTTGCTCAGTGAGCAGGTTGGAGACGCAGGTCCAACTGCCCAGGTGTAATCGCTCGGCGATCCACTTCAAACTCATAGTGGTTTCCTGACGAAGTCGGCGAGCCAGCAGGACCTTCGCCCGGTGCCCCTTGCGGCGCGCCCGCAGTTGGTCCTCATCCCAGCCCAAGCACTCAATTTCTTCCAGCACAATTCGCTCGGCTTTTTGCCGGCCCGTTTCCTGACGCTGCGCCCCGTAGTGGCTCGGCCCCACTCGCTCGACCACTGCCGCCAGCAGTTCCTGGCGGAACGCAGCGGAACCCAGCACCCAGTCCCGCCAAATCTCCTCATAGTCGGCCCCCGACTCCTCCCCGCGCCGACGCTCCATCAGCGAGGCAAACTGCCTGCGGCCAGCTTCGCTGTCCTTTGGGATCCCCTTCTCGCCCAGCAACCGGTCCACTCGCAGCCAACCTGGCCGCTGGCCCGCGGGCTTCAGGTACTCGGGGTAGCTGCTCCACGGGTAGCTCTCTAAAGTAACCTTGGGCGGGAGCAGTTTTGCCCGCACCGGGTTGAGATGAACGTAACCGCACACCGTGCGCAGGTAGCCATTGCCGCTGCCCTCCACCACCAGGGCTTTGTAGCGCCCCGCGAAGAGATGCCCGCACAGCTTGTGCCGGATATTGAAGCGCTGGGTGTAAACGCCCAGCAGCCACTTCATCCCAAACACCAGGTTGGGCTGCGGCGTCTCCACCACCAGATGGAAATGATTGCGCATCAGGCAGTAGCCTCGCCGGACCGCCTTGGGAATGCAGAAGGCAGAATGAAGAATGCAGAATAGCCGAAAACGGCATGCCGTCCGGCCAGTATTCTGCATTCTTCCTTCTGCATTCGCCTAAGCCACCCCAAGGCCACCTCAATGCGACATCAAAGCCACCCCAATGCGTGTTGATAGCCAGGCGGTAGCCACCTCAAAGCCACCCCAATGCGACCTCAAAGCCACCCCGGGGCGAATGCAGAAGGAAGAATGGCGGTCAACGAGGGGTTGAAACGCCGCGCCGGTAATGAGAGACTGGGCAGGCGTATCATCATGCACATACCGAACGATTTCCTGGCTCTAATCCTTTAAGCTCTATGCGATCCACTCCAGTTACGAACCCCTGGACCAGCCGCCGTCGGCTGCTCACCACGCTTGCGGGCGGCACGCCGGATCGGGTGCCCATCAACACCTACGAACTGGCCGGACGGAACAGC
>CAIWJG010000986.1 GCA_903912925.1 uncultured Verrucomicrobia subdivision 3 bacterium
GCATGGGGGCATTTTGCCTTACGTGTTGCGGCAGTTGGCGGCTACTCAAGCTGCTGCCTCCGTCGCAGAGGTAAAGAGCTGACGGCCAAGCATGATTAATCGCCCACGTAGATCGCTACCGCTGTTTAGGCGTCCTGGAGGACGCGGCGGAGCTTTGCCTCACGGCAAGGAGTGGAGCCAGGCGCCTCTTCCGGAAAGCCCACCCAGCGCTTCGGAACTGGCCGAAAGGGTTGTTCGGGCTGCCGATCGCGAGCATCCTGCGGACGACATGCTGCGCATGGAGTTGAAGGCGCAGCGCAGCTTATCCCGGGATGCCGGCGCACAGGTGAGCAAGCTGGTGTTCTCTTATTTCCGTTGGCTCGGCTGGCTCGATCGAGGATCCCCAGTACGAGAGAGAATCAACCATGCTTGGGATCTGGCCGAACGGTTCGCAGCCCAACCGGAGAGTTTCACGGATGCGGAGTTACTCGCGCGGGCGGTGCCGGATTGGCTGGCAACGGTAATGGAACCGTCAGCCGATTGGGTGCGGGCTCTCCAAGGCGAACCGAGACTGTGGCTGCGAGCGCACCGGGGGCAGGGCAGGGTAGTGGCAGAGAACTTAGGCGACTGCCACATACGTGGCGCAGGCTTGCTGGCCGATACCCTGGAGTACGTTGGCCGCAGCGATCTCTTCCGCACGGGGGCGTTCCATGAGGGAGCGTTCGAGCTGCAGGACGTCAATTCCCAGGCGGTCGGATTCATCTGCAATCCGCGCCCCGGAGAGAAATGGTGGGATGCCTGCGCGGGCGAGGGGGGCAAGACCCTGCACCTTGCGGACCTGATGGAGAATCAGGGATTGCTCTGGGCAAGCGACCGCACCCCGTGGCGCCTGACGAAGCTGAAGCGGCGGGCGGCGCGCGCCCGAGTATTCAATTACCGGGCGACACCGTGGGACGGAGGACCGCGGTTACCGACGAAGACTCAGTTCGACGGCGTGCTGGTGGACGCACCGTGCAGCGGGATTGGGACCTGGCAGCGGAACCCCCATGCGCGGTGGACGATCACGGCGCAGGACGTAAAGGAACTAAGCGAGGTGCAGACGCGCCTGCTCGTCAATGCGGCTGTGGGAGTCAAGCCGGGCGGGAGACTGGTTTACGCCGCCTGCACCTTGGCGCGTTCAGAAACCGCAGGCGTCGTGGCCGCCTTTGAAGAGCGCTGCCCTCAGTTCACCAGGGAGCCGGTGTGCGACCCGCTGACCTCGGGTGCCGCGCCCTGTGACTTACTCTATTTGTGGCCGCAGGAGACGGGAGGGAACGGCATGTGCGTAGCCGTATGGAGACGGACAGCCGGCTGAAGCTAAGGTGTGGCGGGAGCAGCGCCGGTGCTGGTCCTAACGATCAGTTCGGCTGGCAGGCGTTTGGAATCCGGGCGATGGCCATGCAAGAATGCCACCATGGCATCTACTGCTGCCGAGCCCAGCCGGAACTTGGGCTGGTGCGTCGTGGTCAGGGGCACCCGGAAATGCGCCCCCAAGAGGATATTACCGAAGCCGGCCACCGATATGTCCTCAGGTATTCTTAGGCCGTGGCTTAGCAACACCTCGGCGCAACCGACGGCCACGACATCATTGACGGCCTGGACAGCCGTGGCATCGGAGGATTCGCTGATCATCTGCGCCGCCGCCTTGGCGCCGTCCTCAATCGTCCGCCCGGCCTGAAACACCAGCCGGTCGTCCACCTCCAGACCGGCTTCTCGCAATGCCCGGCGATAGCCCTCGAAGCGTTCCTGGGTCCAGGGTGTGGTCAGGGGGCCCGCCAGGAACGCAATGCGCTTATGTCCCAGCTTGAGCAAGTGCTGGGTAACAGCGTAGCTGGCAAGGAGGTCATCGGTCTCGACATTGACGAACTGGCGGCAAAAAGGAGCGCTATGGCCAAGCAAGACCGTGGGGACTTGGCAGGCAATTACCTCCTGGTAAATGGGTGCCTCGGCGGCCAAACGATAGACGGGAGCGATGAATAATCCATCCACCCGCCGGGAAAGCAGGCGCCGAATGCAAGCCTCCTCGCGTTCGGGAATGTTAAGGCTGTGAGCGAGCACAACGTCATAACCCAGCTCGTAAGCCCGCTCCTCAATCGCCAGCACTACGCGGGCGTAAATGGGGTTCGTCATGGAAGACACCACCAACCCAAAGAGCTTCGTTCTGCGCGTGCGCAAACCCTGAGCGGTTGAGTCGGGAACGTATCCCATCTGTTGAGCCAGTAGCTTAATCCGGGTCTTGGTGGAGGCGGAGACGTCATGTTCGTCCCGCAGCGCCTTGGAGACGGTCATGATGGACAGACCTGCCCGTTGGGCAATGTCCTTAAGTCGGATCATAACGAAGCCCCGCGCCAATGCAGCTTGCAGCGCAACGTCTCACAGAAAGAGCTTCCCGCCAGATGCATCAACCGCACCGTCCGCCGGGCGCGCTTCATGGTGATCTTGTCACCCAGAGCCAATTCGCTGACGACTTGGCCATCCGCGCTCAGAATGGTCGCGGTCCTGGGACTGGCTACCTTGACCTCGATGGTAGCCGTCAGCGGCAGGATCAGGGAGCGATTGGACAGCGTGTGCGGGCAGATTGGGGTGATGGCAAAGACGTCGGCCGTTGGGAATACGACGGCCCCGCCGGCCGCCAGCGAGTAGGCGGTCGAGCCGGTAGGCGAACTGACAATCAGGCCGTCGCAGCGGTAGCGCGTAAGTGGGTCACCGTCAACGCTGACATCCAGCTCGATCAAGCGGGAGGCAATGCCTCGCCCGATGACGATGTCGTTCAGTGCGGTCAGGTTAACGGCTCCTTGCTGGCAGCGACCCGTGGCCTGGATCAGCACCCGGGACTCAAACTTGTATTCACCCTTCCAAACGCACCCCAGGGCCTGGGGCAATTTGGAAAAAGGGACTGCGGTCAGGAAGCCGAGGCCGCCGACGTTGACTCCCAGGACGGGGGTGTGCGACCCGGCGATTTCACGAGCGACCCGGAGCATCGTGCCATCTCCGCCAAAGACCACCAGCAGGTCCACCTGGCTCGCCAGGGCGGCGGCGTCGGGGCAGACGACAGCCTTCAGATGGGCCAGATGGGCGGTGGCGGAGTCACAGTAAATCGCGCGACCGGCAGCGGTGATCAGGCGGGCCGCTTGTTTCACTGCGGCGGCAGCCGACACCTTCTCGGAGTTCCCGATTAGTCCGACTCGTTTAATACTGTCAGCCAACTTTTTCAATCAGCACCAGGAATTCTTTGTTGCCGGCAGGACCCAACACCGGCGACTCGGTCACACCCACCCATCGCAGGTCCACGCGGGCGGCTACGAACTGATTCAACTCGTCCAGGACGCGCTGGTGAATCACCGGATCCCGAATCACGCCCGCGCCGCGGTCGGCTTCGGCCTTGCCGGCTTCAAACTGCGGTTTGATTAGCGCGACGATTCTACCGCACGGACGGAGCAATGCAACGGCGGCGGGGAGAATTTTTCTTAGGGAGATGAATGAGCAATCGATCACCACCAGGTCCACCGGGGCGAAGGGGGGCGGGAACTTTGCGGGGGTGAGCGCGCGAGCGTTGGTCCGCTCCATGACGACCACCCGGGGATCCTGACGCAGTTTCCAGGCGAGCTGGCCGCGGCCCACGTCCACGGCATGAACCTTCGTTGCTCCGCGCTGCAAAAGGCAGTCCGTGAAGCCGCCCGTCGAGGCGCCGAGGTCGATCGCCGTGAGGCCCTGCACCTCCAGCTTGAAATGATTGAGCGCGTGTTCGAGCTTGAAGCCGCCGCGGCTGACAAACCTTTCCGGCACGGCCAGGGTGATTTGATCTGCCGGCTTTACCGGATCGCTGGACTTCCTGCCCAGGCGGTCGTTGATCCTCACCTCGCCTGCGAGGATGGCGCGCTTGGCTTTCTCCCGGCTCTCACAGAGTCCGCGCTCGACCAATGCCTGATCCAAACGGAGCATGACCCGAGCATGCCTTACGGATGCCCGCGCTGCGAGAATTAATCCTAAAAACGGCGTTTCAAACCACGAAATACGCGAAAAATGAACCGCTTACAGTGTATTTCGTGGTTTCAACTGCCTTTTCCAGGTTCACTCGCTCTTCGTCACGCTGGAAAGGACCCGGCTTTGGGCTTCGCGGAAGCTATGGAGGAACATGGTGTTGTCGGCGACTGCTTTCTCGATGAGCTGTTTGAGCAGGAACAACTCGGAACTGTTGATAACCGCATGGACGCTATGCTGGAAGGCCTGAAGCGGGCTAAACGTTTGAAAGGAATTGCCCAAGAGGATTACCGTGGCGTGGCGGCGATGGTTCATGGGCATGGCCTGCAAAGCCTGCAAGGCGAGGTTTTCGCTCAAGTTATTCGCCGCGAACAACTCCTCGACGATCACCACCTGATAGTGGACCTGGCTGAAGCGAATGAGAAAGTCGCTATGGGTTGCCGCGGTGTGGACCTTGTAGCCGAGCTCCGTTAGAGCCGTCTTGGCGGCTTCGAGCCATTCCGGGGTGGAGAAGGCCAGCAGGGCGGGCTTGTCGTTGGCGCTGATGAAATCGAACTGGGTGGACATAAACTATTTGAGTTTGAGGGTCGCGGGGGCAGGAGGCGCCCCCGACCGGCTGGCCGCCTGAACGGCTTTCATTCGCAGGGAATGCATATCATGGGTGGATTCGCCGCGGGCCTTCTTGATGTTGTCCATGCCGCGAGTGACGGGGCCGCGCTTGGAGCAGTAGAGCAAGGCAGTCTCCTCGGTGATCTTGCCTTGTTCGTAAGCCTCCAGGGCGGAGAAGTCGAAAGTCCGCCACCCGAATGACTGGCTGGCTTCAGTGATTTCGTAAAAGCTTTTCCCTTCGGTTTCCCCGAGCCGTATGCTTTCTTGCGTGCGCAGGTTGGAGCCCATGATTTCCAGCAGGGCGTGACGGCCGCCGCCGATTTTGGGTGCCAGCCGCTGGCTGATGACCCAGCGGAGCGTGTCGGCCAGGCGCACGCGAAGCTGCTCTTGTTCCTCGGTCTCGAACATGCCCAGAATGCGGTTGATGGTCTGGCCGGCATCGATGGTGTGCAGGGTGCTGAGCACGAGGTGGCCCGTCTCCGCCGCGCTCAAAGCGATTTTGATCGTCTCCCGGTCGCGTATTTCCCCGACGAGAATGACCTTGGGGGCCTGGCGCAGGGCCGCGCGCAGCCCGTTGGAGAAGCTGTCGAAATCGGAGCCCAATTCGCGCTGGTTGAAGGTCGCCGCGTCATGCGGGTGAACAAACTCGATGGGGTCCTCCAGGGTGATAATGTGGACGGGGCGTGTGCGGCCGATCTCGCTGAGGATCGCGGCCAGGGTAGTGGATTTGCCGGAGCCGGTGGCGCCGGTGACGAGCACCAGGCCAGTCTTCTCCCGCGGAATGTGGGTGATAATCTCCGGGAAGTTTAACGATTCCAAGCTGGGGATGACCGTGTTGAGCTTGCGAAGGACGATCGAGTGGTTGCCGCGCTGCGAGAAGATGCTGATGCGGAAGCGCGCTTTGCCGGTGAGGGTGTAGGCGGTGTCGCAGGATCCTCGCCGGAGCAAATCCCCAATGTGCCACAGGTTATCCCCAATTAAATTGAGCGCGACCATCTCGGTCTGGAATGGGGTGAGCTTCTCAATCTGCGGCTCGCAGGCCACCGGCTTCAGCTCGCCGAATGACTCAACCTGCAAGGGTTTGTCCACCGTGAACAAAAGGTCGGACACCTCGGGCTGAGAGTCCAACATCGTGGTTAGGAGGTAGTCAAGCTCGGGTCGGCGCATAAATCAATTCTCATCATCTTCTGGCGGATGCGGGAGGAAGCTTCGGAATTTCTTCTTGTCAATGGCTTTGTCGTAGGCTTCTTCCGGGGAGATCCGTTTCATTCGAAGATGTTCCATGATGGAATCGTCCAGGGGCAGGTTCCCGATCCGCTTGCCCACCTGGATCATGCCGGGGATTTGGTGCGTCTTGCCTTCGCGCACCAAGTTGGCGATCGCCGTCGTGAAGACCAGGATTTCCAAGGCGGCCACGCGGCCCTTCTTGTCAATGCGCTTGAATAGGTTCTGGGCAATGACCCCTTTGAGTGCCTCTGAGAGCGTCGCACGGATCTTGTTCTGCTGCTCGGCCGGGAAGACATCAATGATGCGGTCCACGGTCTTGGCGGCGCTGGGGGTGTGCAGGGTGCCGAAGACCAAATGGCCGGTGCTGGCAGCCACCAGGGCCAACTCGATGGTTTCCAGGTCGCGCAGTTCGCCCACCAGGATGACGTCCGGATCCTCGCGCAAGGCGCCGCGCAGGGCAGCGGAAAATGACCTGGTATGGACGCCGACTTCACGATGGTTAATCAGGCAGCTCTTGCTCTCATGCACGAATTCGATCGGATCTTCGACGGTGATGATATGGTCGCGGCGGTTCTTGTTGACGTAATCCACCATGGCGGCGAGCGTGGTGGACTTGCCCGAGCCGGTGGGGCCGGTGACCACGACCAGACCGCGGTGCAACATGCAGAACTTCTTCAGCACGCTTGGGAGCGGGGCGTCGAACTTCTCAAAGTCCTCGAAGGAGAGAACTTTGGTCGGAATCTGGCGGAAGACTGCCCCGATGCCATACTTCTGGTTGAAGAAATTGGCGCGGAAGCGGGAGACGTTCGGGATCTCGTAACCGAAGTCCACGTCGCCGGTTTCTTCAAACACCTTGATCTTATACTCGGGCGCGATCTCGTAGAGCATCTTCTTGAGTTCATCGCTCTCGAGCGGAGGATGGTCCACGCGATGCAGCTCACCATTGACCCGGAGCATCGGGTTGTTGCCCGACGAAAGGTGCAGGTCCGAAGCCTTTTGCTCGAACATCAGGTTGAAGAATGCGTCGATCTTAGCCATAAGATTCTATATAGTCTAAACGACTGGTAGCTAGATTCGCACCAGAAGCCAATGACAATAAAGGAATGTGTAGGCCGCGTGCCCTCACGCGGCGCACTTGGGAAGATAAAAAAGAGGGAAGCCGGTAGAATGAAGAAACTGAAATGTTGAACGAACTGCGCGAACGAATTGCGGGTGAGATACGCGACCGGGGCGCTATCGCCTTTGCCCGCTTCATGGAACTGGCGCTGTATTGTCCCAATTGTGGATATTACGAGAGAGAAGAGGACAACATCGGGCGCCGCGGCGATTACTACACCAGCGTCAGCGTGGGGAGTCTGTTCGGCGAACTGCTGGCCTTTCAATTTGCCGAGTGGCTCCGGCCGGACGGGATGCGAATCGTGGAGGCCGGGGCACATGGTGGGGACCTGGCCAGGGATATTCTGGGGTGGATGCGCGAATACCGTCCGGGACTATACGCCCGGTTGGAGTATTGGATTGTGGAACCCTCGGCAGCCCGGGAAGGATGGCAACGTAAAAAGCTGGCTGACTATGGGAGCAGGGTGCGCTGGGTTAAGGGCCTGGAAGGATTGACTGGCGGCAACTCACCTCAGCCGCCAGGTTCACGCGCGGATGGGTTGCGGGGGATTGTCTTTTCCAATGAGTTTCTCGATGCCCTGCCCCTGCACCGTATGGGGTGGGATGCCAAGGCGCGCGCCTGGTTTGAATGGGGTGTGACGTTGCACGCCGGACGCTTTGCCTGGTCCCGGATCCCGCCGGGGTCGTCGGGACACCGCCGCCAGGAACCGAGCGCTGCGTTCCCGCTTGCTCATTTCCAGTTGTCCCCTGCTGACGGATTGCTGGCGGCACTGCCCGACGGGTTTACGGTTGAGCTTTGCCCGGCGGCGGAGCAATGGTGGCGCGAAGCGGCCTTAGTTCCGGGATGCGACCAGTTGGTTGCCATTGACTATGGTCTGACCGCGGAGGAATTCCTTGCACCGGAAAGGAAGGAAGGCACGGTGCGAAGTTACTACCACCACCGATTAAGCGGTGACGTGCTCGCAAACCCTGGGGAGCAGGACATCACGGCGCACGTGAACTTCACTGCCATCAAGGCCGCCGGGGAGTCAGCCGGCTTGAAGACGGAAGCCTTCCTGACTCAGGCTCAACTACTGACCGGCATTGCCGCACACACTTGGGAAGCTGAAAGCGCATTTGGGAAGTGGACTGCGGAGCGCATACGCCAGTTTCAAACGCTGACCCACCCGGAGCATTTGGGACGGGCATTTCGGGCGTTGGTGCAGTCGAGGAGATGATGGATGTCCGGAAACGTGAAACGTGAAACGTGAAACGTGAAACGTGAAACGTGAACTCACGCATCACGCATCACGTTTCACGTTTCACGGCTGAGCGGGCGACGCCTCATCAGAAGGCGGCGACTGCAACTCATAGCTGAGAACGGACAGGCAGTAGATAGCCGCGGTCTCGGTGCGCAGGACCAGTCGGCCGAGCGTGATTGGCAGGACGCCGTTCGCTTTGATCAAGTCGGTTTCGGTCGGGGTAAAATCGCCCTCCGGGCCTACCCAAACAGAGACTGACTTGGGTATTCTCCCGAGCTTCGCGTGAAAGGCGCGGAAGTAGTCTCGGGGCGGGCGGCTGCCGCTCTGCAATGAGGCAAGCAGCGACAGTTCGAAACTCTCCGCTCGCGCTAGAAACTGGTTCGGGGTCAATGGGGGCTCAACCACCGGCAGCCAGGCGGAACCACATTGTTTGATGGCTTCGATGGCTGCTAACTGCCACTTCCCGGTCTTGTGCGCACTCGCTTTGTCTTCGAGTTGCGTCACGACCCGCTCGGATAGCAAGGGCACGATTCGGAATACTCCCAACTCAGTCGCTTTCTGGATGATCGCTTCCATGATTTTGCCCTTAGGCACGGCTTGCACCAAAGTAACGCGGCAGGATGGGGGGGGATGAATGCGCTTCTCAATGAGCGTCAACCTGACGCTGTCGCGGTCGAATCCCTGCACCTCGCACAGACACTCCTGGCCGGCTCCGTCCAGCACCGCGACGCGCTCGCCACGCCGGACGCGGACAACGTGCTGGGCATGGTGGGCCTCGCGGCCATTCAGGAAGATGCTCGATTCCTGGCATTGCTCGGACGGCAGAAAGAAGCGGTGCATCGGAACTGGAATAAGGCTGTGTTGGGGTGTTGGGAGCCTGGGGCCGACTAGGTCCGCGGCAGGTCAGTCGCAGACTTTAGCACACTTCAATGCCCCATTACTCCACCATGCCGTCGGGTTTAGTGGAACAAGCTCTTTGCCTTCTCGAAGAAGCCCTGGCTGAGGGGGTTTTCCTTGCCGCTGCAGAGCTCAGCAAACTCCTGGAGCTTAGCCTTTTGGGCGGCTGATAGATGGGTTGGCACCTCCACATTGATGCGGACGTGCAAATCACCATGCCCGTAGCCCTGAACATTCATGATGCCTTTACCTTTGAGGCGAAACATCGTGCCCGGCTGGGTGCCCGGCGGGACCCTGATCGCCGCCTTGCCGTCCAAGGCGGGCACCTCGATTTCCGCGCCCAAGGCTGCCTGGATGAAGCTTACTGGCACTTCGCACAACAAATCAT
The DNA here is from genome assembly GCA_903912925.1 of uncultured Verrucomicrobia subdivision 3 bacterium. GTDB lineage: Bacteria > Verrucomicrobiota > Verrucomicrobiia > Limisphaerales > UBA8199 > PALSA-1440. The sequence goes on from CAIWJG010000986.1 coordinate 9,478, forward strand.
CCCCATCTCGCTGGAAGATGCTATGGGCCTTTACGTGCAGCACGACATATAAATCGCCCGCTGGGCCGCCGCGGAAGCCAGCTTCACCGTTGCCAGCCGAGCGGAGCCGTGATCCGGTGTCCACCCCGGCCGGAATGCGTAATTTGATCTTCGAAGACCGTTCGCGGCGTCCCTCGGATCGGCAGGATTTGCAGGGCTTCTCGAACACCTGCCCCGCGCCCTGGCAGTTCGGGCAGTTCTGGGCGATGCTGAAAATACCGCGTGAGTTGATGACCTGACCGCGCCCGCGGCAGTTTGGACAGGTCCGAGCGCGAGAACCGGGTTCCGCGCCGGAGCCTTGGCAAGTCTCGCAGGTGTCCGGCTTGGTGAGCGTGATTTCTTTTTCACACCCATGAGCAGCCTCCTCAAAGGTGATTTCCATGTCGTAGCGGAGATCGTTGCCGCGCTGAGGTTGGGTCGCGTCGGAACTGCCGCCGCCGAAAAGGTTCTCGAAGATACCGCTCCCACCGAAGACCTCGCGGAAGATATCGAGCGGATCGTGGAAACCGCCGGCTCCGGAGCCGCCCGCCCGTCGGTCGAAAGCCGCGTGGCCGTGCTGGTCGTAGAGCGCGCGTTTCTGCGGGTCGCTCAGGATGTCATAGGCCTCGCCCAGTTCCTTGAACTTCTCCTCGGCGGATTTGTCTCCCGGGTTCTTATCCGGATGATGTTTGACCGCGAGCGTCCGGTAGGCCTTCTTGATGTCGTCCGGCCCCGCGCCGCGCTCAACGCTGAGCACCTCGTAGCAATCTCGTTTGGCCATGGCTTAGCCAACGGGTTGCTTGGCCACGACGACGCTGGCGGGACGCAAAAGCCGGTCGCGCAGCTTATATCCTTTGCGATGTTGGTGCACGACCTGGCCTTCGGGCACTTCCGGCGTTTCCTGCTGCGCGAGCGCTTCGTGGAAATTCGGGTCAAACGGCTGGCCTAGTGCGTTCACCTCTTCCAGTCCCGCCTCGGCGAGCGCGCTCTTGAGCTGCTGCATGACCATATTAACCCCGGATTGCAGCGACTGGCCGGAGTCCGGCCCAGTCGATTGCGCCGCCGTGAGCGCCATGTCGAGGCTGTCCAGCACCGGCACCAGCTTCTGCATTAAGGATTCGTTGGCATATTTGATCGCCTCCTGCTTCTCGCGGGCGGCGCGCTTCTTGAAATTGTCGAAGTCCGCCGTGGTGCGCAGCAAGCGCTCCCAGCTCTCGCTCGCCCGGGTGGCCTGCTTTTTGAGCTCGGCCAATTGCTCGGGGGTGACTGTTGCCGGCTCGACCGGCAGCAGCGCCTCGGCGGCGCTAGCCGTGGGGCCGGCTGCCGGTTGTTCTTCGACCGTGCCCGGTGCCGGCTCAATGGCCACGGGTGGCTCGACTGAGGCCGCACCCGGCCGCTTTTCATTATGGACGTTGGTTCGCTTCATGTGACTCGGCTTCTTGTTCCAAAGATTCAATGCCGTGATGATAGACTATCCTTAGCCGTCCGGCAACCCGCCAAATCCCGGTCCGTTGTTCCAGTGCGCATCTTAGAGTTTTCGGAGCGCGGACATTCTTGTCCGCTTCGGGCTGGACTGACCCCATTAGTCCCATTATTCCCATCACTCCCATTCCCTGTGTAGTGGTCTTGGAAGATTGAAGAGCACACACGCTAGCGCCAGAGCGGCCGTCGTCGGCGCCAGCCAATTAAGGCGGAACGGCGCCAGCGCATCCGCTGGGACGGTTTGGGCGGCAAAGAGCCGCCGTTCAAGTCTCGCTGAGGGGCGGCGCGGCGTCCATGAATGCAACTGCTTCTCCAACTCGATCATCTCGTTCATACAATTCGCCTTTAAGGAACATTCTCAGCTTTTGCAGCCCGTAGCGGTAACGGCCCGCCGCGGTGTTCGGCGACACCTCCAGCAGTTCGCCGATTTCCTGGAAAGTGTGCTTGTGCCAGATCTTGAGGACAATCACCTCGCGCTGATCCCGCGGCAGCGCAGCCAAACCACGCACCGCCGCACACTCAGCCGGGTCTTCTGCGGGCGCGCGCTCGAACCAGCGAGCCGACTCGAACTCCCGCGTCAGCCGCCGCCAGAGACTGCGGCGGTAGTTCAAGGAGCGGTTGCGGAAGCTGCGCACGCAATAATGCTCTGGCGTCTCCGGGGGCTGCGGACGCTGCATCAGGGCCACGAATGTCTCCTGCAAGACATCCTCGGCTTCGCCGTGAGACCAGCAGTTCTCATTTTGGCTGGTCTGGGAGGTTCGGTGTCCACCCTTTAGGGTGTTCCAGGCCGCGTATGATCATCCGCCATCCGTCCCATTTGTCCCATTCGTCCCATAGTGAGAATTGCTGCCGTGAGCCAAGCCCAGCGCCCGTCCGTACAGGATTAGTTCGGACGCCTTCGCGCGATACAATCTCTCGCACCAACCGCCTGGCTCAGCAGAACTCACAGTTTCACCCTATAGACACCCGGATGCGGATATTTGTCTAAACTTTCATTTCAGCTCGTACACCACGTTGCCCCCGACAATCGTCTTGAGCGTCTTGACGTCCTTTAGCCCCGGCTTCGGCATGGTGAAGACGTCATCGGACAGCACGGTCATGTCGGCAAACTTGCCCGGTTCGATGGAGCCCTTCAGATCACCCTCTCCCATCGCCCTGGCGGCCCAGATGGTCCACATCTTGAGCGCTTCGGTGACCGACACTGCCTGCTCGGGCATGAAGATGCCCTGGTCGGAGTTGCGCGTTACCGCCGCGTAGATGCCCAGGAATGGATTGACGTTATCGAGGTAGATGCCGGTGACGTCGGTGCCGGCCGCCGGCTCGATACCCGCATCGATCATGGAGCGGAACATGAAACCGGTGCGCGTCCGTTCCGGCCCCATATTCTCATAGTCGGCTTTGACCAGGTCCAAAAGCCACGTCGGTTGGACCGATATGTTAAAGCCCTTGGCGGTGATCGCCTTGGCCCGGCGCAATTGCTTGTCAGTGAGCTGGAACATTCCAAAGTGCTCAATCCGCATTATCTTTCCCTGCGCGCCGGACTGGATCTGGTGCTCGTAGGCGGTCAGACCAATGTCAATCGCTTCATCGCCCGAGCAATGCATCATGCTTATGACCCCGTTCCGGCTGGCGATGCCGGCAAACCGATCCGCTTCGGGCTGCGGCGTCACCAGGGTGCCCCGCCCGCCCGGGGGATCGGTTTCGAAATGGCCCATATACGGCCCATACATGAGGCCGGTCCGGCAGTCATTCTCGCCATCGATCCAGACCTTGATAGCTCCGAACCGGTACCAGCCTGGATCGGCGGTCTTGGGCATGCTGAAGCTCGCCAGGTCATCGGGCATGTCCTTGCCGTTCGCCGAGGACCAGATCGAGGTCGTATAGCGGATGGTCGGCTGGACCTTGGCTGCGGCGATCTTTTGCAGGACGGGCAGCGCCGCCGCCGGTGTGATGGCCATGAATGAGGTGAACCCGTGCCGGTTCCAGAACTCCTGGATATCCTTGAGGTAATACCTTTCCAGTTGAGCAACCGTAGGGGTGGTTGGCGCATCGGCCTGGGCGTCCGTTAATACGCCGGTCGGCTCGCCATCTTTATCGAGTATCACGGAGCCGCCGTGGGGAAGCTTGGTGGTGCCCTTTTTGATGCCCAGTGCGGTTAACGCCGCGGTGTTGGCCAGCCCCATGTGGGTGCCGTTGGCGACGATGATCGGGTTATTCGGGGCGGCAACGTCCAGCTCCGCCTTGTTCGGCAGGCGCTTCTCCTGGAACTTGTTTTCGCTCGCGGACACGCACGCCGCGAATATCCACTCGCCCTTCGGGGTCTTCTGCGCCCAGGCCGCAATATGTTCGAGCGCCTGTTTGACCGAGGCGGTTTCCGGATAGCGGCAATCGACCCAGGTCTGCTTCATCATCATCGTTTCCATCGGATGGCAATGGCCGTCGATGAGGCCAGGGACGACCGTCTTGCCGCCGAGATCCACCAGCCGGGTCGAGGGCCCCGCCAGGGCTTTCATCTCGGCGGATTTCCCGACCTTCAGAATCCGGCCGTCCTTGGCGGCGACGGCTTCGACCGTCGTGCCCGCGGCATCGAACGTGGCAACCTGGCCGTTGAAGAAGACGACGTCCGGCTGCGCCGCAAAGGCAAACGGCGAAGCGCACGCGCCCGCCACCACCATCCAGAGGACAATGTATTTATTCATAATTACTTACCTTGCGTGATAGGGTGCGTCACATTGATCGGCGATTGACATTCGTCTATCTGCTGAGCTTTCAGTTCTTGGGTTGGGAGGCGGCCAGTACGTTGAGGACGCCGCTGCGCGCGAGCAGGCGATTGAAACTGCACGCCCCACAGTGGTCGCCGTGGTCGGGAGCAGCTTCGCTGGGAGCGAAACAGGACGGGAGCGGGAGGGCGGCCAGGGCCTTGGCCGGGTCGCCGTTCGCCGGCAGGATACTAGCCGTGTTTGCCTTCTTCGTAATCGGGAAGAGCCGGCCCTCGAAGACTGTGCCCCAGATCGGGACGTCTTTGAGCTTCATCGGCTCCACGGCCAACGGGTCTTGTTCCAGCACGGTGAAATTGGCGATCTTGCCCGGGGCGATGCTGCCGAGTTCGTTTTCTTTCTGCCACGAGTAGGCGGCTTCGATGGTCACCCCGCGCAGGGCATCCTCAATGCCAATACGCTGCTCGGGGGCGGCGACGCGGCCGGAGGGGGTGACGCGGTTGACGGCGCACCAAGCCAGGAACAGCGGGTCGCTGCCCGCCATCGGCAGGTCGGAATGGAACGAGAGGGGGATATGGTGCTTCACCACCGAACCTGCGCGCACCATGGTGTCGGCGCGCTCCGGGCCAAGGCCCACGGCGCTGTATTTGTCGGCAAAACCCACCGGGTAATACGGGTTCGCGCTGACGATTGCGCCGAGCCGGGCGATGCGCGCGATTTGCTCCTCGCTCGAGTTGGCGAAATGCACAATCACGGTGCGATGGTTGGCGCGCGGGTTCTCGCGCATCCGCCGCTCCAGGATGCCCAGCAGGACTTCGAGGCCCTCGTCACCATTGACATGGATATGGATTTGGTAGCCGGCGTCCCAATAGGCTTTGCTCCGCTCTTCGAGGTTCTTCGGCGTGGTCATCCACTCACCATGGTGGGACGGGTCGGGTTTGCCGTCCGCACCGAGATAGGGGTCCTTCATTTGCATGAGCTGCGAGATGATGGCGCCGTCAGCGAAGAGTTTGATCTGCTTGGGGAAGAAGGCGACTTTGCCGGTGGCATTGGCACTGACGATCTTCTCGCCATCGGCCAGCGCTTCGGCGGCCGGCACGCCTTGGTCGATATACCCGCGGCCGTCCACTAGAAAGTAGCTAAACATCGGCGTGTCGTCTGCGCCGAGGATTTGGTGGTAGAGCTTCAACAAGTCGGGCGTGAGCAGCGCGCCGGGTTCACAGTAGGCGGTGACGCCTTTGGAATGTTCATAGGCGACCATCTGTTTGAGGCCGAACGCGAAACGCTGCGGGGTGGCGAAGACCTTGAGGAGCGGCGTGATGATGAGGTTCATGCCCGTCTCCCACCAATGACCTTCCGCCCAGTTGAACATCCGGCTGGCGTCGCCCTGACCCTGCATGGATTGCTCCGTGAATCCCAGCGCCTTAATGGCGGCGGTGTTCAGGTAGAATTCATGGCACGACCGTTGCCACACCATGATGGGCCGCGTGGAGCTGAGGCCGTCGAGCGTCGCACGGTCCAGCTTCCCATGCCACAGGTTGTGATAGCCCCAGGAGAATAGCCACTCACTCTTATCCTTCATCGCGGCCTCGGCGGCTTTGAGTTTGGCCAGATACTCCTCCGGCGTGGCGGCGGCCTTGAACGTCCGTTCCGGCATCACCCAATCCTCCGTCGCGATCACCTCCGTCGAGAGCGTGAGCGCGCCCAGAATGGGGTGCAGATGCTGGTCAATGAGCCCGGGCAGCATCACCTTGGCTGCGAACGTGGCGTCCACGGCGAATTTCCGGTCGCCCAGCGCGGCTTTGACCTCAGCGAGCGAGCCCACCGCGACGATGCGGGCGCCCATGACCGCGACGGCCGTTGCCTCCGGGTTGGCGCGCTCCATGGTGAGCACCTTCTTCGCCGTGAAGATCGTCACGGACGAGGCGGATGGGGCCGCCAAGCCGTTGCCGATGGTTTCGTTGATGCTGCCGTCAGCAAAGACCGGTGCGACTGCCAGCGCGAAGCCGCACAGGGCGGTGAAAGTCCGGTTTAGCATAGGCAGCATCATTTAGCTTGCAGGATCTGGTCGGTCACATTGATCGGCGGCTGGTCGATGAAGTTCGAGAAGAGCACCGGCCCAATCTTCTTGTTCGGCGCAAAGATCTTATTCAGGTCAATGAGCAGGAAGTTCAAGCGATGCGCATAGTCTGAGACAAAGATCTTGTTGTTGCTGAGATCCTTGACGAGGACGATCTGCGCCGTCTCCAACATCGGCTTGCCCTGAAACTCGCCGGAATTGACCGATCCCCGGGGAATATCCACCGTGTTGACAATGTGCCCGGCCAGTGAATACGCCTCGGTGGCTGTTTCCACGGGTGCCGCAAAAGCGCGCATCAGGGTTAGTTTGACGAAGCGTGAGGCTGACTTGAAATCGCCGGGCAAACCGGTCATCCCGTCTCCGGTGCTGAGCTGATTGAGCGTAAACCCGTTCTGCTGCGCCGAAACCGTGTCTCTATTGGTCAAGGTCATGTAATTCCTCAGGTTCGTCAGGTGCCAGTCATAGGGGGGGCTATTGGCCATCGTATGCGTTACATTATCGTATATGTTCAGCTCGCCCTTCATATACTCCACGACGATTCCCGCACCCTTTCGGTCGGTGATCGCCAGATGGATGGTGGCGCTTCCTTGGCTCGATACGGCGGGGGTCCAGACGGTGCATTTCGGCAACGCTTCCCGCACCTCCTGCACGGTTGCAAAGTTGCCCAATATCCAGTCGCTTATGTCGGATAGCGCCAGGACGGACTTTGATTCGGGTGTCACCTTTTGAAACTCAGTAAATCCCGGCAGATTCAATCCTTCAATATTCAGCCCGGCTTCATTTTGCGCGGAATCCAGCCCCGCCTGAACGGTCACCCCGACGCCCGCATAGGCGTATTTGGTCACCCAGGTCAATGCCTTGTAATCCTTGGCGACTTTGTCGGCCGGGAAGCTGGCGGTGAAGGTCTGGCCTCGGGGAATCGAAACGAACGTGTATTCCATCGGGAAACCCCATTCGATAGTCCTGCCGATGACGACGCTGCCGTCTTTGGCTTCAACGGTGACAAACGAGCAGGCCTGGGATGCGCTGGAGATCAACCACGGCGCTATCGCCAAACACACCAGCGTGTTGATCCTGCTTCTCCCATTTCCTGGTTTGGTAATGTATTCACGGTTTGATGGTGCAATAGGTTTGTTCATAATTAGGATGCTTTTCTTGTCTTTGGGATCAGGGCTATTTTGATGGGAACATGAAGGTCAGCGTCAGCCTGATCTGGTAGTCCGCTTGATACTTGGGCTTGTCCACATTGTAATAGGCCGCCAGGGCGAGGGTCAGAGGCTGTTTGGCCACTATCATGGTGCGCGCGATGCTGCCGCCGACGGGCACGGTCCAGGCATGATCGCCGTCCGCTTGCCAGTCGGCGGTAAAGGCCGGGGACGTGCTGATGGCCCAGCCGTGCGGCAGGTTGTAGTTGATGAACGGCTGAAGCCCGAACGGCGCGGTGACGCGGCGGTCATTGTCGCCGGCTACCGAGAACGATTGAGTGATCAGGGCTCCCACAACCCAATGCCCGTGCATCACCACGCCCACCGCAGCAGGTCCCAGGTTCCATTGGCCATTGCCCAAAGCCTCCTCGGTGGCCGTTGGGAAGACCGCCATGGGGCCCAAACCCCAGATGACCGAGCTTTCATTGTTGGGCGTAAAGAAGGTTTCCAGGGTCAAATCCCCCAGACCGGCCTCGCGGTGCCCGCCCCCCATCGGAATATCCAAAATGGGAATGATCGGGCGCACGATATAGTTCCAGTTCGAACTCAGCGATAGCGGCACAACGGGCTGGATATTGAGATTGTAACCCATTTCTTTGTCTGGCCCCATCCCGAAGTTGAAGTTGTTCTGAAAGGGCGCGCTGATCATGGCGGCCACCGGATTCTGCGACTTCTTGGCGAGCGCTTCCACATCCTCCTCCGCCGCCTTGGCCGTCGCCGCCCCGCCTGCTGCCAGCAGGGCTATCAGGACGCCAAGCTTCACGACGGTCGCCCGGGGTTGTTTCGATCGTCTCATTGCCGCAGCCTCGTGTGTATTCTTGTAGTTTAACATAGTGTGGTTTGACATATTTAGGTTTTTACTACCAGCTAGAACAATAGCGCGATCTTGACCCAGACGTAGTCACCCTTGGTAGTGTTTTCGGCGTTCAGTTGGGGGAGCCACTTGGCTTCGATGACCAGGTCGGTCTTGCTTATCCTGCGCACGTAGGAGACCACCGGGCCAACCCCATAGGACCTCGCCTCAAAACTGCCGAGCTGGGCGCCCGTGCCGCTGTCGCCGGTGATTTGCTTGTAGTAGAAGCCGTTGGCGCCCAAGCCGACATCGCCCCCCAGCAGCACCATGTGCTGGGCGAAGGTGCAGTCAAGGTGGAAGATGTCGCCGGACTGGTAGTTTACCTCCGTGTTTTCCGTGTTGAAATCCACGCCGGCGAACACGCTGACTTCCGTGCCGATCTTGCTGCTCCACAAGCTCTTGCTGGACAGGTAGCTGAAGGTGACTTCCGGCTCGAATGTCCAATAACCCATCCCCACGTTGGCGAGCTTGCCTTTTTCGTATTCGCCGCTCGGCGCGTAAATGCCGCATCGTGCGTCATACTTGATATTACCTTTGGTCCAGCCCAGCATGAACGGCCAGAACTCGATGTCGCCGATGCCGCTCGCACTGTCGGACCGGCCGATGGAGCGTCCCCCGCCGTCCTTGCCGATGGTTCCGCTCGCTTTAACATCCACCCACACGTAGGGCACTGCCACGGCGAATGATGGGTTTCCGCCCAGCAGATGGAAATCCGGAGAGTACATCATCAGAAGAGATTCCGCGTTGGCGTTGGCCTTCACGTTCAGCGCGAGATTCTCCCCGTAAGGCAGCCCCTGCGATAACCCGTAGGTGCCGCCGTAGTTCATGAACAAGCTCTCGACTATAAAACCCGGTTTGTCGGGCAACGCGTCAATGAACGACGCCGTCGCACCGGAAATGTAATGTCCCGTACCGGCATCTTCAGCCTGTACGTTTGGTGCCAGCGCCAAAATGCCGGTCGCGACAATGGAAAGGAGTCTCAATTTCATAAGTCTAAACCTTAGTTACCAGCCCGAGGCCGGGCAAGCAAATTGCTGCTGTCGAAAGAAGGCAAACTGCCCAATCCAGCACCGTCCGCCTGGCCCTGTGCTTGCCCTCTTCCGCGGAAGCACATGCTGCTTGCAGCCTGAAGGCTGCACATCTATGTGGCGCTGGGCTTTGGGCCTTTCAGCCGGTAGATGCCGATGGCACCGCCCAGAAATATCGCCGCCAAGGCGTCCTCCAACATGCTCCCGGGCTCGGGCACCGACGCCACACCAATGTCCAGACCACAGCTTGTTACTGTGCCCTGCTCACCACCGGATCAGCAATTCTCATTGTGGGACAAATGGGACGAATGGGACGAATGGGACGAATGGCGGATGATCCCATGTGGCCTCGGACACCCTAAAGGGTGGACACCAAACCTCCCAGACCAGCCAAAATGAGAACTGCTGCTGATGTTCCGCCCGTCCGGCATGTAACTCCCCGACGGCACACCCGCGCCACCACACAAGTGAATGTCTCCGCCC
>CAIWJG010000987.1 GCA_903912925.1 uncultured Verrucomicrobia subdivision 3 bacterium
CACCTTCAGCGCTCCAGATGGTTTTTGGGGCCATGAACCCAGGGCGTTGCCCTGGGCTGGTATGAGCGACGCCCTTGGCGTCTCAAATGGTGGAAGTTGTTCGAGGCTATGAGGGATACTGGGGAAAGCTATTATCGGAAACGACAGAATCATTCCCACAGGAACCGCAAGGGCTGCTCCTTTGGAATAGAAACACAGAACCGCGTTGCCAAGCCGCCGGGTTTGGGACAACACTGGGGCATGGGCGCTGCCTGGAAAACTATTCCGCTGTTTATCTCCTCCACGTTCCGCGATATGCACGCGGAGCGGGACCAACTCAACCGCGTCGTGTTCCCGGCCCTCAGGGAGCGTCTCCAGGGGCGGCGCTGCCGGCTGGAGCCGATTGATCTGCGCGTCGGGGTCGAGACGCCTGACACCAAGACGGAGCGAGAACGCGAGCTGCGGATTCTCAAGGTCTGCCTCGCGGAAATCGAACGCAGCCGCCCGTTCCTGCTGGTGCTGCTGGGCGACCGCTACGGCTGGGTGCCGGGTGCGGACCGCATCAAGGCGGCCGCGAGCGAAGCCGGTTTCGGCCCGGAGGACGAGCGGGCCAGCGTGACGGCCCTGGAGATCGAATACGGCCTGCTCAAGCGGGACGCCGTGCAGCGCCGCCGCTGCCTGCTGTGCCTGCGGGAACCGCTGCCCTACAACCAGATGCCGCCGGACCGGGCGGCGATCTACAGCGACGAGCATGGGACCGACCCCGACGCCCCGGAACGCGTCCGGCGTCTGAAGCTGCTCAAGGCCAAGATCAACAACGACCCGCAACTGGCCCCGCACCGGCTCCCCTACCACCTGGACTGGGACGATCAAACCTACCGCCCGCGCAATGAGGGCTCCGACGGTCTGGCGGCCTGGGGCCGAAAGGTGGAGGGCGCACTCTGGCAACTGCTCGACGCGGAGACGAAACATCTGGTCAGCCAGGCTGAGCCAACCTGGGAAGAGGAAGAGCGCTTTGCCATCGAGGAGATGGTCGAGCGGCTCAACGGCAGCTTCATTGGGCGAGAGGGGCTGGTTCAGCAGGCGATGGACCTGGCGCTCTCCAATGTAGCGCAGGCGTCCGCGCCCGCGAGTTCCGCCGGCGGGACGCCCTCGCCACTCGCAGCCGGGACGGTCGCGCTACCTTCCTGGGGGCTTTGTTTCACCGGCGGCAGCGGTTCAGGCAAGAGCGCCCTCTTCGCCCGCCTCCACCATCAACTCACTACGCTTGACGCTCCACGCTCCACGCTTCTTCTCTCCCACGCCGCCGGCATCAGCCCGCGCGCCGGGTTGACCCATTCCATGCTCCGCCGCTGGGTGGGTGAACTCGCCGCCGCCCTCGGCGAGGCCGCCCCTGCCATGCCCGAGGAGATCAAACCCGAAGACCTGGAAAAGCTCTTTGGGCAATGGCTGGCCCGCGCCGCCGCCACCCGGCGGGTGGTGGTGCTGGTGGATGCGCTCAACCAGTTTGTGCGCACCGAGCGCGCCCGGACGGTGAGCTGGCTGCCCGCGATCTGGCCCGATAACGCGCGGTTGATCGCCACCACCATTGCGGGCGAGGAGAGCCAGCGCCTGGCGCAGCGCCCCGGCGTGAGCCGGTGCGAAGTTCCCCCGCTCTCCGCCGCCGAGGCGGACGCGATCACGGCCCGGGTCCATGCCTGCTACCATCGCGAGCCCAACAAGGAAGTGATGGCGGTGCTACTCTCGAAGCGCCTGCCCGACGGCCCGCCCGCTGCGGGCAATCCCCTCTGGCTCACGCTGGCGCTGGACTTGTTGAACCTGCTGGATGCCGACGACTTCACCGCCGCCGAAGCCGCCGCGGGCGGCACCCCGGAACAGCGGTTGCGCCAAATGCTGCTGGACCGTGCCAAGGCCCTGCCCGCCACGGTGGAGGCGCTCTATGGCCATCTCCTGGCCCACCTCGAAAAGGTGGCCGGCGTTGGCGAAGCACGCGCCTTTGCCGCCCTCATCGCCCTAAGCCGCCACGGCTGGCGCGAGGAAGATTTGCAGCATTTGCTTCCAAGAGCGGCACAGCTCGTCGCGCCCGCAGCGTCCCCCCTCACCCGGCCTGCGGCCACCCTCTCCCCCTTCGAGGGGGAGAGGGCAGGGGTGAGGGGGCCGTTACTCGCTCCGTCTCAGCCTTCCAGCCCTCAACCCCCTGTCCCGCCAAAGCCAAGCGACGGCGGGTCAACTCTCAACCCCCCGGCTCGCCAAAGCCAGGCGGCGGCGGCTCAACCTCCCGCCTGGGATCCGCTACGTTTCGCCATCCTGCGACGCCTCTTCCGGGCGCACCTGGTCAAACGCGGCGCGCTGGAGCAATTCGACTTCGCCCACGCCAGCCTGCGCGCTGCGATCCGCGCGCGGCTGGAGCGGGAGTGGCAGACGGCCTCGGGAACAGCCGGTCTGGTGCCCCGCCTTTGCGCCTGCGGCGCGGATTATTTGGAAACGATGCTACCCGGCAGCAGCGTGCGGGAAGACGAAATCATGTGGCAAATGCTCGGCACGCGGGACGCCGACCGGGTGGCCCGCTACTACGCGCAACCCACCTCCGGCAGCAAAATGCTGGCGTTGTTCCTGACCGAAGACGAGGCAACCACCGGCCATCCCCTGCGCCAATTTGCCCTCGCGCTCGTGCGCCCCGGCGTGGCGGAAGCCGCGACGCAGGCGGCCGTGGCCAACAACTTCAACTTTGACCTCAACGACGCCCTTGAAATTGAAGGCCACTTGCCGCTGAGAAAAGAACTGCTGACGGCCGCGCACGACTCGCTGTCGAATCTGGCGTTGGCCGATCCGACCAACGCGGGCTGGCAGCGGGATTTGAGCGTCAGCCATAACAAGGTGGGCGACGTGCTGCGTGCCCAAGGGGATCTGGCCGGGGCGCTGAAGGCTTACCGGGAGAGTCTGGCGGTGAGTCAGCGGCTGGCGTTGGCCGATCCGACCAACGCGGGCTGGCAGCGGGATTTGAGCGTCAGC
>CAIWJG010000988.1 GCA_903912925.1 uncultured Verrucomicrobia subdivision 3 bacterium
ATTGCCGCGCGGTAAGGGAATGCCTGTGTCCACACCACCACCCTCACTTGAGCCGGCTGGCCGACTGCGCCGTTATGCTGGCCTAGCCCCGTGAAGTCTTTCCCTTACTTCACTGGGCTAATCCTGTTCGCTGCGGCTGCGGCGATAATCTGGTGGGCCCTCGCTGGCGCAGGACACCGTGCCGATTGGCTGCGTCTCGAAGCACCGCGCTGCGCCCTCTCAGGTCAGCCGTTTCCCCTGCGCGCGCTTGGCCCCCGGCTTTGCCCACGCGCCAGACCCAAGCAGGGGCCGCCGGATGGCCCAACTTTGACCCCGACTTTGCGGAAGAACCCGGTTTTATTGAGCCTCATTTAAGCGCCATTCCACCCGGTCCGCCCAGGATACTGAGGAATCCGCAGCATACACCACACCCAAAGCTGCCGAGGCTACTCCCTCTCCCCTTCCCACTCGCCGCGCTGTCGCGCCGTCGCAGCGGGAGGGGCTGGGGTGAGGGGTTGCTCGGTGTCGTCTATCCCGCGGACTTAGCAGTAGCATTATTGCTACCGCTGAATGCGGGCCGAACCGCCCTCGGCGAAGGCTCGCACCTGCTCCAGGGTCGCCATGGTCGTGTCGCCGGGGAACGTGGTCAGAAGCGCGCCATGGGCCCAGCCGAGCTTCACTGCTTCGGCCGGTGCTTCACCAGCCAGCAGGCTGTAGAAAAAGCCCGCCGCGTATCCGTCCCCGCCACCCACACGGTCCAGCACGTCTAACTCGCAGGTCGGTGCCATGTAAGTCTGGCCGTCAATCCACGCCACGGCGCCCCAACTATGCCGGTTGGTGGAATGCACCTCGCGCAGCGTGGTGGCTACGACCTTGATCTGGGGATGTTTCTTGACCACTTTGTCAATCATTCCCAGGAAAGCGCTCGGGTCCAGCTTCGACTTGGCGGCGACTTCCGGGCCGGGGATGCCGAGCCCTAGCTGGAGATCCTCTTCGTTGCCGACCAGGACGTCCACGTTCTTCACGATCCGGTCCAGCACTGCCACGGCGCGGTCGTGCCCCCCCGAGATGTTCCACAACTTGGCCCGGTAATTAAGATCGAACGAGACCACGGCACCGGCCTTCTTGGCTGCCTCCATACCCTCGATAATGACCTCCGCTGTAGTCGGTGACAGCGCGGCGAAGATGCCGCCGCTGTGGAACCAGCGGACGCCCCCGGCAAAGATCGCCTTCCAGTCGAAGTCGCCCGGCTTCAGCAGTGCCCCGGCTTCATTGCAGCGGTTGTAAAACACGACCGGCGCGCGCACGCCCTGGCCGCGATCGCTATAGACGGTCGCCATGTTGGGGCCGTTAACCCCGTCGTGCTTGAAGTGCTTGTAGAAGGGCTTGACCCCCATTGCTCGCACGCGTTCGGCAATCAGGTCGCCCACGGGGTAATCCACCATGGCGGATGCGATGCCAGTCTGCATGTGGAAGCAATCGGCCAGGTTGGCGGCCACATTGAACTCGCCTCCGCTCACGTGGATCTGGCACTGGGTTGCCTTGCGGAAGGGGATGATGCCGGGGTCCAGACGATGTACCAGGGCGCCCAGGGACACAAGGTCCAGCGCCCCACTCTTAGGGATATTCAAAGTATGACTCATGATAATGTATGTACCTCAGCATGTACACGAGGGGCTTCACTTGTCTGCCAAAAAATTGACTGGTGCGGAATGCGCCAGCGCAGGTTCAACGGCCCGGCAAGGCTGTATTGGCCCGCGGGGCTGGAATGCCTTAGTCACAGGCTTGGCCTTATGGCAGGATTAGGCTATGGTGGCAAGCAGGGTTAGATGACTTTTATGAACAAACCGATTTCCAATGGGCCGCCTTCGCCGGAAGAGCTGCAGCGGCAGCTCTCTGAGTTTATGCGGCACCAGATGCAGCCCGGAGCCGGGCAACCTGCGGCGCAGCCTGAAGATGCCGTTGCGCCGGAGAGTCCCGTGCCACCCGGTAAAGCTGACCAATTCGAGTTCAAGTATAAACCTCGCGAGGTTAAGGACTACCTCGACCGGTTCGTTATCAAGCAGGACGATGCCAAGAAGGTGCTCAGCGTCGCCCTGTGCGACCATTATCACCATGTCCGGCTGGCCCTCGAAGGGAAGGAGTCCCCGAATTATGCCAAGCAGAACATCATCCTCATCGGCCCTACCGGGGTCGGGAAGACTTTCCTGATTCGTTGCGCGGCCGACCTGATTGGCGTGCCGTTCGTCAAAGCCGATGCTACCAAGTTCTCCGAAACCGGCTACGTGGGTGGCGACGTCGAGGACATGGTGCGTGACCTTTTGCGTCTGGCCGAGGGCGACGTGACGCGTGCTCAATACGGCATCATCTACATCGACGAGATTGACAAGATCGCTGCCGCCAACAACGCGACTGGCCGGGACGTTAGCGGGCGCGGCGTGCAGACCAACCTGCTGAAGCTCATGGAGGAGACGGAAGTGCCGGCGCGCTCGCCCAACGACATCGCCGGCCAGATTCAAGCCATGATGGACTTCAACCAGCGCGGCCGGAAGGCACCCAGCACCATCAACACCAAGCATATCCTGTTCATCGTCAGCGGCGCGTTTGGTGGGTTGGAGACCATCATCCGCAAGCGGTTGCGCGAGGCCACGATCGGCTTTGGCGCCAAAGAGCGCCCGCAGGAGACCCCGGAGGACGCGCTCGGCCATGGTCAGACGCGGGACTTCATCGATTTCGGTTTCGAACCTGAGTTCATCGGCCGGCTGCCGGTGCGCGTGGTGTGCCATTCCCTGAAAGTGGACGACCTCTTTCTGATTCTGAAAAGCTCGGAGGGCAGCATCATACGCCAATACGAGCAGGACTTCGCCGCGTACGGTATCGAGGTGCTCTTTGCCGACGAGGGCTTGCGGCGCATCGCCGAGCGCGCAGGCGACGAACAGACCGGCGCGCGCGGGTTGATGACCGTCTGCGAGCGTGTCTTTCGCGATATCAAATTCGAGATGCCCTCCACCAAGGTGCGCCGCTTCGTCGTCACACGCGAACTGGTGGATGATCCGGCCGCCGAGTTGCGGAAGATCCTGGCCGACCCCGAGCGCGAAGAACGCATCGTCACGCGCCAATTGGTGGACGAGTATGCGCGGCGCTTTCAAGAGGCCCACGGCATGTGTATCCGTTTCACGGAAGCCGCCGCCGAACTGTTGGTGAAGGAAGCCCTGGAGAAGGGCCAGTCCGTTCGCGATCTCTGCGCGAACCGCTTCAAGGACTTTCAGTTCGGCTTGAAACTCATTGCCCAGAACTCCGGCCAGCAGGAGTTCGTCATTGACGCTGACGCCGTCCAGGCTCCCGATAAGGTGCTAAGCGACTGGGTCGTAGCCAGCTACCGCAAGTAGCCTGGTCCGATGCATTTGCACCGCTGGCCCCGGTCCGGCTGGAATACCCAGGGCCAGTGACAAAGTCTTCTTAAGGCATTGTAGCAGCCGACGTCAGTCGGCTCTAACCTCTTGGCCTGCGGCCCAAACCGGCGCTTGCTCGGAACCCGTTGATTAGAGACTCCTTACGTCGTCTCCTACAGCTTCAGATGGCAGCCCTGATCACCCACTTTGTCACTGGCCGTGCTGGAATACCGGATGCAAAAATCAGAATAGTTGAACTGACGCCGGATTGCCGCTACACTAACCTATGCCTACGAAGACAAATAAACCCGGGGCGCTTTCAACCCTCGCTGGGCAACCCGCGCCAAAGGAAATGCTGGTGGACCTTGCGCGGCTTGAGCGTGAGTATTTTCATCGGCAGCCTGATGTTGGCAATCGCAGCCAGATGGTCAGCTTCGGCACGGCTGGGCACCGGGGCACGTCCCTGCGCGGCACGTTTACCGAGGCCCACATCCTGGCCATCACGCAGGCCATCTGCGATTACCGGCGTAGCAAACACATTGGTGGCCCCCTCCACATGGGCAAGGACACGCACGCGCTGTCGGGTCCGGCGCAGCGCACCGCGCTGGAAGTCCTGGCGGCCAATAACGTCCAGACCATTATTCAGCGCGACGACGGGGTCACGCCGACCCCAGTCATCTCGCGCGCCATTATCGTGTATAACCGCGGCCGGAGCGAGCACCAGGCCGACGGCATCATTATTACGCCCTCGCACAACCCCCCGGAGGACGGCGGGTTCAAGTATAACCCGCCCCACGGCGGCCCTGCGGATACCAGTGTGACTAAATGGGTTGAGCAGCGCGCCAACGAACTGCTGCTCGAGGGCAATGCGGATGTGAAGCGCGTGCCGTTCGCCACGGCCCTCGAGGCGGCCACCACGACCGAAGATGACTTCATCCTGCCCTACGTGAAGGATTTGGGGAGCGTTATTGACATGGAGGCCATTCGGGCGGCCGGGCTCAAGCTGGGTGTGGACCCACTCGGCGGTGCCTCGCTGCCGTGCTGGGAACCGATCAATTCCACCTACGGGCTGGACATCACCGTGGTGAACCCGAAGCTCGATCCGACCTTCTCGTTCATGACTTTGGACCACGATGGCAAGATCCGCATGGACTGCTCGAGCCCTCACGCGATGGCGGGGCTGGTCCGGCTCAAGGACCAATACCGCGTGGCGTTCGGCAATGACCCGGATTCCGACCGGCATGGCATCGTGACGCCGTCGGCGGGACTGATGAATCCGAATCACTACCTGGCGGTGGCAATCAACTACCTGTTGACCCATCGGCCGCGCTGGGGTGCCCAGGCGTCCGTGGGCAAGACCCTCGTTAGCAGCGGCATGATCGACCGCGTCGTAGGCAAGCTGGGCCGGCGGTTGGCCGAAGTGCCGGTGGGCTTCAAGTATTTCGCGCCCCATCTGTTTGACGGCTCCTACTGCTTCGGCGGGGAGGAGAGCGCCGGGGCGAGTTTCCTGCGTCAGGACGGCACGGTGTGGACGACGGACAAGGACGGCATCTTGCTGGACCTGTTGGCAGCCGAGATCACAGCGTGTACCGGCAAAGACCCGGGCGAGCACTTTCAGGCTCTCGTCGCCGAGTTCGGCCGGCCCTACTACACGCGCATCGACGCGCCGGCCACGCCGGAACAGAAGGCGCGCTTGGAGAAGCTCTCGCCCGAAGCTGTGTCGGCAGCCACCCTGGCGGGGGAACCGATTACGGCCAAGCTGACCCGTGCTCCCGGCAACAACGAACCGATCGGCGGCCTTAAGGTTGTGGCTGCCAGCGGCTGGTTCGCCGCCCGGCCCTCCGGCACGGAGAATCTCTACAAGGTCTATGCGGAAAGCTTCCGCGACGAGCAGCATCTGGAAACAATCGTGGCCGAGGCGCAGAGCATAGTCCTTTGCGCCCTCAACGGCGTCGGGTAGTCGGGCGCTACCCGAACCAGAAGGGGCAGCGGCCTGAACGCCTTGGAAGTTACTCCCATCCGCCCACGGGCCAGAGGCTCCATGCCAGCAGATCCATTCCGGCCCGCCACCCTTTGCCCAAGCTTTGAGGGAGCCTTGTGGGAGCCTTGGGGTCGCATGAAGGTGGCTTTGAGGTCGCATGGGGGTGGCTTTGAGGTCGCATGAAGGTGGCTTTGAGGTCGCATGAAGGTGGCTACCGCCTGGCTAGCAACACGCATTGAGGTGGCTTTGATGTCGCATTGATGTCGCATGAGGGTGGCTTTGCCCGGCCCTTTCTTCATTCTGCATTCTTCATTCTGCATTCCCTGTGTGGTGGCTTCGCCCGGCCCTTTCTTCATTCTGCATTCTGCCTTCTGCATTCCCTGTGTGGTGGCTTCGCCCGGCCGTTCTTCATTCTTCATTCTGCATTCTGCATTCGCCGACTTGAGCGGGGCGCTTTGCAGCAAGCCAGGCGGTATGGGGGCAGTGTGGGGGCGGTCTGGGGGCGGTCCGATGAATGAAGAAGGAAGAAGGCAGAATGTAGAATAGGAAGCAGTCCGATGCTTCGTTTGTTCCCTTCGCGATCTTCTGTGAGACTACCCACGACGCCTGAAACGTGATGCGTAATGTTTGCTAAATCAATTCGTCCGCGTGCTTTAAGCGCGAAGTTCTGGGCTTCTTTACCTTGGCCGCTTTCGCTTCCTCGGCGGCCCGCTCCAAGTTGAGTTGAGCGCCAGAAGCTTTTCCAGACACCTCGCGGCGGGTCAGTTGCACGGGCGGTAGGCTGAAAGTTGGGTCCGTGAGCTGGAAGCCCTTGCGCGAGTCGCCGTAGGCAATGGGAGCGTGGTGGTCGTCGCGCAGGAAGTCCAGGTCGCGCATGACGCTGCGGCGGGACACCTCCAGTTCGCGGATGAAATGGCCGCCGTTGGGCAGGGAGCCGGTGCGCGTGCCCTCGCGAATCAGCTCCAGGATGCGTTGTAGCCGGTGGTATTGGGGCCGGGTGGCGGGGCGCATTGGGGACACCCAGTGGGATTAGCCGCGAAAAGGCGCAAGAAACGCAAAAATGGAGAGCAGCGCTGAGGCAAATCCACCGCTACCGACACCCTGACCTG
>CAIWJG010000989.1 GCA_903912925.1 uncultured Verrucomicrobia subdivision 3 bacterium
ACGGGCACCCTCTCCTCTGGGGAGAGGGTAGGGTGAGGGGGAATGGCTCCCGTTGGCCGGCGGTTTTCATTCTGCATTCTACATTCTGCATTCTGCATTTCCCCTGCTGGGGCCAGGCACCCTCTCCTCTGGGGGAGAGGGTAGGGTGAGGGGGAATGGGGCTCACGTCGTTTCCACGAGCTCAGGATCTCTGAGGCAAGGATAGCTCGCCGAGTCCTCTGGCCTGCACGGCTCGGCCAATCGTCCCTGCCTAGAATTTCGTTGTCTCGGCTCACAAGCGATTCCATCATACGGCAGCGTGATGACAACCCGAGCCATGAACTACCTCAAGAACCTAACACCCAGCCTGTGGGGCCGCTGGTCCCCTGCCCTTCTGACGTTACTGATATGCACGAACCTGACGGCCTCCACGCCGTCCTTCGTCTCCGGCAAACCGATCTGGCCTAAGAGCCGCGAGACCGAGAAGAACCTGCTCGTCGGCTTCCATGCCAGTTTCAAAGCGCCTGCGCAGGAGAAGGTCCTGCTGCGCGCGACGGGCGCCACCATCTATCGTGTCTTCCTCAATGGCCATTTCCTGGGCCACGGTCCGGCTCGCGGCCCGCACGGCTTTTACCGCCTGGACGAGTGGGACCTTACCGGCAAACTCCAACCCGGGGTGAACGTAGTCGCCTTCGAGGTGGCGGGCTACAACGCCAACAGCTACGCACTCCTCGATCAGCCGTCGTTCCTCCAGTCGGAAGTCGTCGCGGGCGGCAAGGTGCTCGCCTCCACCGAAGGCAGCGGCGCGCCGTTTGACGCGACCATTCTCAAAGAGCGCGTGCAGAAAGTGCAGCGTTACAGCTTTCAGCGCCCGTTCTCGGAGGTGTATCACCTTGCCCCCGGTTACGACCACTGGCGCACGGACGCAGCTTCTCCGGCCGCCGAGGCCAAAGTCTCCGTCCAGCCCACGAAGGCTCTGCTGCCCCGTCGTGTTGATTATCCCGATTACACCGTCCGCCAGCCTTCCTGGCTCGTTGCGCAGGGCCAGGTCCGGACCGGCTTGAAGGTCAACAAGCCCTGGAAGGACCGTTCGCTGACCGACATCGGCCCCAAGCTCGGCGGCTACCCGGAGAAGGAATTGGCAACCATCCCATCCCTCGAAATGCAGACCATCGCCAACGTCACCAACTTTCCCATCAATCAACCCTGGACACCCGGCGAGTCGCAGGTCCTCGCCTCCAATGCCTGGGAGATCGTGGACCTCGGTTGCAACCTCACCGGCTTCATCGGCGCGAAGCTGAACTGCCACAACAAGACCCGCATCTTCCTCACCTTTGACGAAATCCTCTCCAACGGCGATGTGGACTTCAAGCGCCTGGGCTGCGTCAACGTCCTCGCTTACGACTTGCAGCCGGGCACCTACGAGTTGGAATCCATCGAGCCCTACACGCTGCGTTACCTCAAGCTCATCGTGCTCGAAGGCAATTGCGAGGTGCAGAACCTTTATCTCCGCGAATACACCAGCGCCGGCGTCGGGCAGGCGCAGTTCGCCGCGAGTGACGAGCGGCTCAACCGCCTGTTTGCCGCGGGCCGCGAGACCTTCCGCCAGAACGCCCTCGACATCTTCATGGATTGTCCCTCCCGCGAGCGGGCCGGCTGGCTCTGCGACAGCTTCTTCACCTCCCGCGTGGCCAAAGATCTGTGCGGCGACACCCGCATCGAAAAGAACCTCTTCGAGAACTACCTCCTGCCCCCGAAGTTCGCCCATCTGCCCGACGGCATGTTGCCCATGTGCTACCCTTCGGACCACAACGACGGCGTGTTCATACCCAACTGGGCGCTCTGGTTCGTCGTCGAGCTGGAGGAATACCTGGCGCGCAGCGGCGACCGCGAGACGGTGGATGCCCTCCGGCCCCGCGTGCAGCGTCTATTCGATTACTTTAAGAAGTTCAGGAACGAGGACGGCCTCCTGGAGAAGCTCGAAAGCTGGGTCTTCGTGGAGTGGTCCGCCGCCAACAACTTCGTGCAGGATGTCAACTACCCATCGAACATGCTTTACGCCAAGGCCCTCGATGCCGCCGGCAAGATGTATGGCCTGTCCGAACTGACGGAGGACGCCGAGCGCATCCGCGAGACCATCCGCCACCAGTCCTTTCAGGGCGGTTTCTTTGCCGACAATGCCAAACGCGTGAACGGCAAGCTCCAGACCACCACCAATCGCACCGAAGTCTGCCAATACTTCGCCTTCTTCTTCGATGTCGCCACCCCGGAGACCCATTCCGAGCTCTGGCACCGGCTGGTCAAGGACTTTGGCCCGCAACGAAAGGAGACGAAGGCCTTCCCTGAAATCCATCCGGCCAACGCCTTTATCGGGAACGTCCTACGCCTCGATCTGCTCTCCCGCTACGGCCTCTGCCAGCAACTGCTCGATGAATCGCTCGCCTACCAGCTCTACATGGTTGACCGCACGGGCACCCTCTGGGAGAACGACGGCGCCTACGCCAGTTGCAACCACGGCTTTGCCTCACACGGCGGCGTCCACGTCCTCTACCGTGATGTGCTCGGTTTGCAGCAAGTGGATACCGTCAACCACCTGGTCCAACTCCGCTTCACCGATTCGCGTCTGGATTGGTGTGAGGGCCGCCTGCCAACCGTGGACGGCCCGGTGGAGCTCCGCTGGCGCAAGGAAGACGGCAAACGGGTTTACCAGGTCACCGCCCCGGCCGGCTATACCATCAAGACCGAGAACCGCAGCACCCTGCCAGCCGTTCAACGTTAACCTGCGGCTCCGCCTCACCCTGGCAGAGGAGAACCACAGATGGACACTGATGAACACAGATTCTTCGAGGAGAGCGCCATCTCCCGGGAGCTTTATGCTGACTCGACTTCTGGAGGCGAACATCTCGCCGCCAGGGACCGGGGTTTAGAAGCCCCCCCATTCGTGTCTATCTGTGTCCATCCGTGGTTACCTCGGGCTTCTGCATTCTGCATTCTGCATTCTTCCTTCCCCCCAAGGTGGCTTGAAGGTAGCCTTAGGGTGGCTTGAAGGTAGCCTTAGGGTGGCTTGAAGGTAGCCTTGGGGTGGCTACCGCCTGGCTAGCAACACGCATTGAGGTGGCTTTGATGTCGCACTGATGTCGCATGAGGGTGGCTTCGCCCGGCCTGTTTCTTCATTCTGCATTCTG
>CAIWJG010000990.1 GCA_903912925.1 uncultured Verrucomicrobia subdivision 3 bacterium
ATCGCAAAAAAGGCTAGTTATGAATGGATTGCGCAGGTCTTCCATTCACCCGGCAGGTGAGTCACTCACTAGGCTCGGAATCATCACAAGTTCCTTTCTATGTGCTCTTTGAGTTCTTTGCGGTTGATCGCAAGTGCCGTTGTTAGGTTAATGTCTTTGCATTCGATTACCGCGGCTACGGGCGGAGCCAGGGCCGGCCAAGCGAGGAAGGCACGTATCGGGATGCCCAGGCAGCCTACGCGTGGCTGCGGCAGAAGGGGTTTGCCGGCACGAACATCGTCGCTTACGGCGGATCGCTGGGCGGCGGCGTGGCGGCGGAGTTGGCGGTCAGGGAGACCGTCGGCGGGCTGGTGTTGCAAAGCACATTCACGAGCGTCACGGATATGGGCGCGGAGTTGTTCCCCTGGCTGCCGGTGCGCTGGCTCAGCACCATCCGCTACGACACGCGCAGCAAACTGCCGCGCCTGCATGTTCCCGTTTTAGTGATGCACAGCCCGGCGGATGAGATGATCGCCATCCATCACGGCCAGGCGAACTTTGCTGCCGCCAACGAACCCAAGTTGTTCTGGGAAATCCGGGGCGATCACAACAATCCGCTAGCCGATGAGCAGCGCTTTATTGCGGGCTTGGAGAAGTTTCTGGGGCTGGTCAATGGAACCTGATGGTTGGGATGACGCCCTCCCTCCCGCCGCTGTTCAGCCCGGCGGCCAGCCCATTTGGCGGCCTCCCAGGATATGGCAGTGCAAGTGCGGCACCGCCTCGCCACCGTCGGGGCCATTGTTGAACACCAGGCGATAACCGGACTGGGTTAGCCCCAGCTTGCTCGCCACCTCGGCAGCCTTCAGCAGGAGCTGCCCGAGCACTTGCTGATCTTCGGGTTTGGCTTCCGCGATGCGCGGGATCGGCTTCCGGGGCACAATCAATACATGCACCGGGGCCTGCGGCCGGATGTCCTGGAACGCCACTACCTGGTCGTCCTCGTAAACGAGCGTAGCCGTAAGCTCGCGCGCGATGATCCTTTCGAACAGCGTCTTGCTCATTGGGGCGCTGCCCGTCTATTCCACGAGCAAGGAGAACTCCACTGGGCCGGATTCGGCGCCCAGGCACTGCCGCAGGTAGTCCACGATCTCGAGTTCCAGCGTCTCGCAACGCCGGCTCCAGCGCCGTGCGCCGGTGAGCTGCTTCACGCAGCCGCGCAGCCCGCGGAAGCGCACCACGCGCGGGGCCTGCTGCAAGTGCCGTTGCAGTTCGGCGCGCAGGCGCGGAAAGAAGAACAGCTCGCGCCCCTGGCCGGTTTCAAGCGCCAGCCGGCATAAATCGTACTCCAGCACATGCGGTTGCGAGTCAGCGGGAGTAGCGAGCTGTGCGGTAACCGCAAAGCCGCGCAGCACTTTCTCGAGCGCCCCTGCGAATTCTCCGACCGTCACGGACTGCCGAGCCTGCTCGTATTTGAAGTAGTGGAAGACCGCCTTCGTGGCATGTTGGACGAACTCCGGATCGAACGCCTCGGTCGTGCCGCCACCCAGTTCCACCGAAACCATGTCCGCCGAGTACGGGATGCACTCGCCCGTGCCCAGCTCAAAAAGCAGGCAATCCGCGGCCAGCGTGATCATTGTTTGGCCTCCAGCTTCTTTACTTCATGCACGAAATCCGTCGCCTCCTGGAACCGCCGGTAAACACTGGCAAAGCGCACATACGCGACGTCGTCGGTCGCGCGCAGACCTTCCATCACCAACTGCCCGATCACATCGGCCGGCACCTCGCGATCGTACTTGTCCGTGATTTCAATGACTATCCGCTCGACGAGGTCTTCGATGACCTTCAGGCTGATGGGCCGCTTCTGGCAGGCTTTCCTGAGGCCAGAGAGGAGTTTTTCCTTCGAGAAATCATCGAGTCGTCCGTCACGCTTGAGCACTTGGAGGCCGGTCCGTTCGACTTCCTCATACGTCGTGAACCGGTGTCCACAGCCAACGCACTCGCGGCGTCGGCGTATCGTGGCACCCTCGCGTGAGGATCGAGAGTCGATCACCTTATCGTCTTGGCAATCGCATTTGGGGCAACGCATATTGGTATAGCCACTGCTAATTGTGGCAGCCGACTGTGTAGCACACAAAGGCTTGGGGTGTCAAGCCCCCCGCGCTGGGATCCAGCAATTCTCATTATGGCCCTGTCACCGCCCGCCGGGTGAGGGCACCCGGCCTACATCCCCCGAAAAAGCGCCCGCTTGTAGGCCGGGCGCCCTCACCCGGCGCCCCCATCTCGTCCAGAATTGCTGGCGGAGATTCTCACGCTAGAAAACCTGAGGGACTCCTTCTTCCAGCATCCTCACTTTATGCGTAAGCCCCTGTTCCGCGGCAAGCTGTCGTAACCAGCGCGGCGGCTCGTCGAGGTCTTCGAACGAGAGGCGGAACGTGCCGTAGTGCATGGGGACCAGCCATTTAGCGTGCAGGTCCTTAAAAACCTGAATAGCGTCGTCGGGACCCATGTGAACATGGCGGAACGATTCCGGGTGGTAAGCGCCGATCGGCAAGAGCGCAATCTCCGGCCGGCAATGCTTCCTGATCTCCTTGAAACCGTCAAAGTAAGCGCTGTCACCCGCGTGATAGATGCGGCGGCCCTGATGTTCGAGGACAAACCCGCCGTAGCCCCGCTGGTGGTCGCGCAGGATGCGCGCGCCCCAATGTTTGGAGGGGGTCAAGGTCACCTTCCAGTCGCGCTGGCAGAAGCTCTCCCACCAATCCAACTCGACGATGCGGCCGAATCCCAGGTTGTAGGCCAATTCTCCGACGCCCCAGGGCATGATGCCGATCTTCGGATGCGGCAGGCGCCGGAGGGTAGGCTTGTGGAAATGATCGAAATGCGCGTGGGTTAGCAGCACCAGATCAATCGGCGGCAGGTGTTCGAGTTTCAGGCCGGAACGTTTAATGCGTTTGAGCAGGAAGAGCCAGTTAGCGAAGTTGGGGTCAATAAGAACGTTAAGGTCAGTGAACTGCAGCAGGAACGAGGCATGCCCGATCCAGGTGATCGCCACCTGGCCGAAGGTCAATTTGGGAAAGGCCGGGCGCTGGGACTTGCCGGTGCGGCGGGTCAGCAGCGCCTTCCAGATCATCTCCCGGAAGAAGGTGCGGGGATTGAAGTGCCTGGCCGGAGTTAAATCCTTGAACGACCGCGGTAGCGGTTGACGGCCCAGTGCCGGACGATACGGGGCGTGCTTCGTCATAGATAGTTGGCTAGGTTATTCATACTCCGCCTTGAATAAAACTCAAATTAGGCCGTCGTAGCCGTGTAGGCTAGCTGGTAAGCTGAAGGCAGAATTATGAAGAAGACGATCTTGGCGCTCACGACTCTGGCCATTGCCGGAGTCGGGGTTCAGACCGCCTCGGCAGGCGGTGGCTGATGAACCAACAACTCGACACGTTCCTGCTCAAGAAACCGGCCTTTGGCAAAGGCGTCTATGTCACCCAAGGCGCCGTGGTTTTGGGCGATGTGACCCTGGGCGACCATTCGAGCGTCTGGTGCAATGCCGTGCTGCGAGGTGACATCAATCGCATCGTCGTAGGCCACCACACGAACATCCAGGACAACGCGGTCTTGCATCTCGCGGACGACTTCCCCTGTATCCTCGGCAATTACGTCACTGTCGGCCATGCAGCGGTCGTTCACGCCTGCACAGTCGGCGATGAAGTGCTTGTGGGCATGGGATCGATCATCCTTGACGGCGCGGTAATCGGCGAGCAGTCACTCATTGGCGCCGGCGCCCTGATCACGCCGGGCACGCGCATTCCAGCCGGCTCGCTGGTGCTGGGATCGCCGGGCAAGGTAGCGCGTGAGTTGTCGCCGCAGGAGCGGGCTAAGTTGAAAACGCAGGCCGAGAAATACGTGCGCGTCGCCGCTTACTACCTGGAGCACGAGATTAACGTCTCCGCGCTGCTCCGGTCTTAGCTGTGCCTATGCGGTTGGTCAACGAATTCCCCCTCACCCTGACCCGCTCCCCAGAGGAGAGGGAATAGCGTTCGGCCATCTGGGGATACTCTCTGAACGGCGCCCCTTTGTGTAGAAACACCGGCCTTTTCGCCAATTGCGGTAATCCCCTTGGCGAATGTGGACACCGATGACCACCTCCACGTTGGCCCCACCGCCTGAACATTGTGGTTAATGCGGAACTTCCTCTAAGTAGCAAACACGAAACTTGTCGCGTTCGATTGGGTCCTTGCTATCACGCAGGTGAAGCAGCGGCTTCCCGCCGTAGAAGGATGCCCACTGCGTAAAACTGCTCACGGGCCCCATAACATAGTCGCAGCCAGCTAGGGCGTAAAGATCCTCGACCGGCGATCCGGCAGCAAATCCAACCGACAGACCCGGGAATTCCTGGGCGGTTCGGGGTTCGTTGCTACACACCAGGAATGACACCTTGCGGCCCGGAAACTGCCCTGCCAGTTCATGCATCCAGGCCGCGTATCGCGAGACCGGGAAGAAGTACTTGCCGCGTGCCCAGCCGATGTAATCCCCGCGGCGGATATGGACGCCCACGACCACGTCCGCGTGCTGTCGCAAGCGATCCACAGCCTGGCGACTGGCTCGCTCATGCTTCTCGATCGGCCGGAAATACGCCCTGATTTTCTCCGCATGCTTCTGCATAGCGGCCGGCGCGCGAAAGATAAAGCCGTACACAAACACGACCCTGGCATCCGCGATCCGGGCCTGGATTTCAGAAGTTTCCAGGAGGATGACGAGTTGGTGCCCCGGTCCTTCCCGCAAGGTCACCACCTTGTTGCCGAAAACCGGCAGCTTCTGGTTCAACACGCTGAGCCCCCGAACGGCATGGTAGAGGATTCTTGTCTTGCGGATCGCGCCGCCAACGCCGGGGATAACGTCCAGCCAGCTTCGCCGTGTGGCGATCGGGTACCGGCGACAGACGTCGCACCGAGTCGTCTCGAAGAACGACGCATAAGAGTGAAACGTGACGTTCACCAGCCGATACCCATGTTCTGCCGCGTAAGCGATCAGATTGGCGAACACGACGATGAGGTTCCCCAGCCTGCCGCATCTAAGCCCAACGATCAGTAATTTGTCGTCCCCTGCCTTGGGCGGGACAGTCGCCAACGAAGGAGGGTAGAGGCGTGAGTGTTCAGGCCCAGGACGGGGATCGGCGCTTGAGCGCCTGCCGTTACTGGACAGTAATCTTCAAAGCGCGGCGCCCAAAACCACCGCCCATCTTAAGCCGGCTTTTTGCCGAGCCACACCAGTTCCTCGCTCAGCGCCGGATTCTTGCGCGTGGCGCGGTTGGCCTGCCACGCCAGCCATTCGACGTTGAAGCGGATTGGCGGCGGTAATTTGAGCCGCCTGGCCTGCAGTTCACCGCCGCGGCGCATAACGGCGCTTTGCTTGAACAATTCCCGCGCCTTGAGGCTCGGATGTGGCGGACGCGACACGGCAAAACCGCAGGCCACCAGCGCCTGGCGCAGCGAATTGTCCGTGAATAAAACCAAATGCCGCGGCGGATCCAGCGGCAGCCAGTCCGCGCCAAATCTTTGGTGTCCCCAGGAGGCAAAATTCGGCGTGGTCACCTTGATCCAGCCGCCCGACTTGAGCAGTTTCCAGCAGCGGCGCACCGTATCCAGCGGATCGTGCAGATGTTCGATGACGTGATTCATCGTCACCGCTTCGAAGTGATGGTCTGGCCAGGAATGCTGCTGAAGCAGACCGTCGCGCACATCCAGACCGGAGGCGCGTGCGTGGGCCGCCGATTGCGGATCCGGTTCCACGCCACAAACTTCCCAGCCGAGCGAGCGCATCTGCCAGAGAAAACTGCCATTGCCGCAGCCGATGTCCAGCACGCGGGCGCCAGCACCCGGAAAACGCAGGTAGCCGGCGAACGATTCAAACCGCCGGCGCCGCGCGTCGTTTATCCATAGCGGAACTCGCGCGGCGGGCCGCAACTGGTAGCCATAATACCGGTTCAAATACCCGTTGCGCTGCGCAATCCGATAACGCCGCCACCGGGAAGCCGTGGCATATTCTACGCCGCCGGTCGGAGCGTGCGTGCAATACACCTGATACGCCAGGCCGATGGTCGCCGGTGTCGGACGCGGGTCGATGTACGCGGAACCGCAGTCGCCGCATTCCTGTAGGTTCCACTTGCCGGGCGCGCAGCGAAACACGCGGTCACGTAGGTTGGCGTGGACCAATTGGCGCCGGCTGCCGCCGCAGACCGGGCAGCGCGAAACGGTTTCCAATCCGCCCTCAGGCCAGTCGTTCGTTATTGTGGACATAAAGTCTGATCCCATCCCGCCGGCACAAAGAAGCGCGTGATTTTAGAGGTAATCAAGGCTCTGTAGCCCTGTTGCGACAGGAAGCTGCAAATCGAGCTTTGCGCCGGCGGCTGGAAATCCTCGACCGCAAGCACACGAGGTCGGTATTTCTGCCAGTCATTCGACCGCAATACACTCAAGTCTTGCCCTTCGGCGTCTATGGACAGAAAATCAATCGTCTGGCCCGTGCCCAAGTGCTTGTCCAAAAGCGAAGCCAGCCGGCGGCACGGGACGTGAATGCTGTATAGCGGCTGAGCGGAGGATCTGTCAACCGTGCGTGTTGCGCTCAAGCGATTGGTCTCGCCCGCTGGCATGATGTCAAAGGGGCACACAGCTTCCTGTTCCCCCACAGCGCAGGTAAGCATTGTATCTTCCGGACGTCTCCGCTGAAACAGCCTGGCCACGTGCGGAGCGGGATCAATCACGATTCCCCGCCAACCCTTGCGGTAGAACAGGTACGTGTTGGAAATGGAAACGGGATGAAACGCTCCCACCTCGACATAGAAACCCCGCGCCTCCGGCAGCAAGGCTTCGGCAATGATGTCTTCCCCATGTTGGGCGTAGGAAAAACGAAGCCGTTTCCACTCGGACTGAGTCACCGCACATTCGCGGCAAGACAGAACTGAAAGCAAATAACGGCGGAAACTAAATCCCATGTGGCTGATTATCCACGTTTGCAGCCGGCGCGTCAACCGGCAACCTGAGTTTAATGGAAGGATCTCGTTCACAAACAACGCGGTTGGTAGAGGCGCCGCGCTGCAGCGTCCCCGCCCCCAGCGAAGCGCTGGACGAAAAAAAGGGCGCCGGAATGCGCGTTTTGGGGCGACTCACTTCCGTTCCATGACACTGCGCTCGCCCAGGAAAACAGCCCATCACGCTGTCACAACCTGCATTGTCTCTCAATCGCATAATCTCAGCTTCTAAACCGGTTTCAAACCCATCTGCTCAAGGCATTCCAGGACGCCCGCCACGCCAACCGTGTATTCCAGCCGGCGGTCGCCCTTGCGTTCGACGGCGATGCCATCCAAACAGGCGTAGCGATGTCCGCACGCTGCCGCCAAATTCTCGTAGCATCGGTTCTTGTGTTGCGGATGGAAAAATTCCACCAGCGCCGCGCCCGGCGGCGCGAAAACCGAGTTCGCCAGCGCCGCTCCGTGCGGCGCGACGATGCAATGCGCCGAACCCATACAGCGCGCCTGTTCTGCCATCGACAAGTGTTCCGGCTGGATCGCGACAAATCCGCGCGGCTCCAACGCCGCGAGCAATTCCACTTCGTTCACGAGCTGGCGTCCGCCTGCGCCGCGTCGCGATAAATAAACCCTTTCCGGCCCAGAATTTGTGTGCGGCACGAGCGAGCGCAGCCATGGCACGGCCCACGCCGGAACTGTTCTTGGCGCGAACGGCATCGCCGGTACTACGAGCCGATCGAACTGATGGACAAAATTCTTCGAACAGTGCAAGCGCCGCGTGGCCGGCACTTCCAGCCAGTCGAGCGTTTCCTCTTGGAACC
The DNA here is from genome assembly GCA_903912925.1 of uncultured Verrucomicrobia subdivision 3 bacterium. Taxonomy (GTDB): domain Bacteria; phylum Verrucomicrobiota; class Verrucomicrobiia; order Limisphaerales; family UBA8199; genus PALSA-1440. Next base: position 7,822 of record CAIWJG010000990.1, read on the forward strand.
GGCACGGATTGCGTTGCAGCAGCACAAAATCATATTCGCTCCAGCCCGCCGCTTGGAGCATTTTCCAGCGCGGCAGGCTGTCAAACAGCCAGTGATAATAATTGTCGCTATTCGCCGCCCCCAGCAGCAACGCCGTGCCGCGCCGGTATTTCGGGAGCCGGAACCGGCGGCGGGCCAGCGCATAATGGCCGCTCAACGGGTCGCTGCCGAACACCGATTGAATGCCGCCGATCACCACGTCATCGCGGGTTGCCGCCAGCCGCAGATCACCGATGATTTTGCCGCCGGCCAGTGCCGCCACAATCAAGGGGTGCGAACTGGAAATGCGGCCCGCCACCGTCAGCGTCACGTCGCGTTTGTCGAGAACCACGGCGGTCAATGGCAAGTGTTCCAACGCTGCCACCACGCCCTTCGCCTGCCAAAAGAAAGGAAAGCCTGATCGCATTGCACTACGGCATTTTCAACGGAGGCGGATCACGCCGTCGTTCATGCCGCGAGGAAAGCAATGGTCTTCAAACGGGCGTTTGTCAATCCAATTGCCCAGCACGAGATACAAAAAGCCGATCGGTGGCTTTGAGCTCTGCCCAGCCCGGAAAGGCCTGCGGTAAGATTCCCCAGGGCTGGCGGCTAGTTTAGTGGCGGCGTTCACAAGGCGTCTATTACGACGTGGGGCGCCCAGTTCGGCAAGCGCAAATTCCTGCTGGGCCTACACACCAGGCGGCTACAGAGTGGTTACGCTCATAAACCGACCGGTGACGAAACGAGTCTAAGCCCTCTTGCCCTCGCGGAGCAGTTTGAGGAATTCGGACGAACTTATCCACAGAGCACGGTAATACTGCCGCTTCCGTTGAGACGGAGACCCCGCCGGGCGGAGAGTTGACAACAACCCGTGGCCCAGCATCCGAAAAGCAGCGCGCAATTGGTCCACCCTGGCCAAGTGAATCATGTCGTCCTTTGAATAATGCTTTTGCCAAAAGAGGTGTAGTCCGGCCAAACGTCGAAGCGCTGTTTGGTGAGGGTCGTTGGCACGTTCGCTAACACCGCCGATATGTATCACTTCCACGGTGTCAGCGTAACCGATAACGTAACCCTTCTCCCGCAACCGCAGGCAAAGATCAGTTTCTTCGTTATAGAGAAAGAAGTCCGGGTCGAAGCCGCCCAGTTCCGCAAAAACCTGGCGGCGTAAGAACAGGCTCGCGCCCGACACCCAGGCGATCCGGCCGGGCAGTTTTGAAAAGTCACGGCGTACTCGGCTCTGGCCGGGATAGGTGTTTGCCGGCTTTCCTTCCCTACGGCGGTCGGCGGAAACCACTCTTGTGCCGGCCATGCCCCAATCAAGATGTTGCTCAAGCGCGGCCCTGAGTTCCACCAGTGCATTCGATTGGGTCAGTTTGGCGTCGGGATTCAACAAGTAAAGGTAACGACCACTGCTGGCGGCAAACCCCTGGTTATTGGCACGCCCAAAACCAATGTTTTCCTTATTGGCGAGCAGCCGAACGTCGCCCCCCCATTTGCGCACCACGTCAGTTGTACCGTCCGTGCTGGCGTTATCTACGACGATGACCTCGCATTGCACGCCAATCTGCGCTTGCACCGAAGTCAGGCATTCGCCAATGGTTTCAGCGGAATTGTAGGTGACGATAATAACCGTGACATCCATAGTTAAGTCTCAGACTACTAATCACCCTATATTGCACGACTGAGATGTCAATTTCGATCTGGCTTAGTGTCGTGTAGTTTTCAAAACCGGACAAGATGAGGGTTTGTAGTTAGCAAAACCGGACAGGCCATTTTGGCTGAATGCCTGAGGGGAACTGGGGGACGCTGTCCCCCAGACCCCCTGGGATATATCGCTTTGGAGCTTGAAACGGCAGGGGCATGCCAGCCGACCAAGCCCTGGCTGGTCCGCTGTTTACAGAGGTTTGGTGGCGCTGAGGTCAGCCCCTCACGAACCGTCCTCTCCGTTGGGTGAGCACGACCTGCGTGGAGCGGCCATGTAGAACATACGAAGCGTCCGCTTTTGCTCGCACGTCCGGTTTTGCTAACTACAAAGTGTCCGGTTTTGCTAACTACAGATGTCCGGTTTTGCTCGCACCACGACATTTCGATCTGGCTTAGTGCCAGCCGGCGCCACTCCTACCACTGATTCTCGACGAACGCCGGCTTTTCTTTGAAACAGATGCACAAACGGAAGAAGATTACATCGCACGCGGGATGCCGCCGTTCACTTACCAATCGAAAGGCAAAACGATGACGGTGGCTTATGACGAAGTGCCGCTAGATGTGCTGGAGAACGCGCCACAACTCTTCGAGTGGCGCGGCAGGCTATCCACGTGGCAGCGGAAATGATGGGATCAAACGAAAATGCAGGAACAGCACGGCTGACCGCCGCCGAAACTTGACGGCTAGGCCCGTTCGATTAAGCTCACTGCTCGCCGCGCCCATTTGCGCGACGCGTTCCGACAGGAAGCAGTGAATAGAATCTTCAAAATGATGATTGGCTGGATACGAGACGCATGGCTCATTATGGGCGTCACTCTCGTCCTGCTTTTATTCATCGAACTGTTGTGATCCATCCGCTTCCGAATTCCGGGATATGACAGCCGCACAGCCGCCGATACCTACCACAATGCCGATTGGACCACGAAATATTTCAAGGAGGGAAAGGCATCGTTTGTGGTGGAGTGGGCGCCGTATGCTTATTGGCGGTGCCAGCCATTTCGCGGGCAATACATCAACGTGGACGCCAAAGGAATTCGGAAAACCTGGCAACCCGAATCCATGCCGGGCGAAGACGGCCGCCGGCCGCGGATTTTCTTCTTCGGCGGTTCCACCACCTGGGGCACCGGCGCGCGGGATGATTTTACAATTCCCTCCATCACGGCGCGGTTACTTTGGCGAAAAGGTATTTCGGCGCACGTCACCAACTTCGGCCAAATTGGTTACGTCAGCACGCAGGAACTCATCGCGCTGCTGCTCGAATTGCAAAAAGGCAACGTCCCCGATGTGGTGGTGTTTTATGATGGCGTCAATGACACTTTCTCGGCGTTTCAACAGCGAATCGCCGGACTGCCGCAAAACGAATACAATCGCGTCCGCGAGTTTAACTCGTCCAGAAAAACCATTTCCATTTTTGCGGACAATCTCTCCAGCATCCGTTTTCTGGGAAGTCTCATTTATAGGCGCAGTGTCCGTCACCCAGCGGTAACGCCCATTCCCTTCCGCGCTCCCATTGGCCAAACTTCGCCGCCGACAGATTCGGAATCCGTTACCAAGGGAGTTGTGGATGATTATGAAAGAAACATCGAAGCGGTGCGGGCGCTCGCCCGCCGCTATGGCTTCAGAGCCTTGTTTTATTGGCAGCCGAGCATTTTTGCCAAGGCGCATTTGACCCAATACGAGGAACGGGAATTACGCAAGAATTCAGCCATGAAACCCTTCTTTGATTTGACCTACAGGTTAGTGAAACAACACAACCTGAATCAGGGCGGCGAAACCGGATTTCATGATTTGTCCGAGGTCTTTTCAGACACGACCGAGCCGCTATTTGTGGACTGGTGCCACATGGGCGAAACGGGAAACAGTCTTGTGGCGGAACAGATCGCAGGTAATATTGAATGAACCTCGACCGGAAAACCAACCAACGTCGCGCCCATCAACGCCGGTCGTCCACCGCCAAGGCATAACGGTTTATTGAGGACTTGGGCCGCAATGGGCTTGGGGAGCACGCAAAGGGAAGGAGTGCTTCTGACAAAGTTAAGAACACCCGGAGCGTCCTGAAGCACTTTCGTGAGCAGGGGACGTTTCTCGAACCGAACGCGCTGCTGCATCCGGCATACTTGGCAGAGAACATAGCGCACTTGAATTTCCACGTCCCGAAATGCTCCGCTCGGGTAGCGTTCAAAGCAAGTATCCGGCGGCCTCTTAGGGCAGCGCTGCATTATAAACACGATACTGAACTGCTCTGCGCGATCCGAAAGACGTAGAGCTTCGCGTCCGGAGGTGGCAGCAGTCTTGCCTGACGAGGCAGGAGCAGGAGCGCTGGGGGCGCAAGTCAGGCGGCGTCGTTCTTGGAGAGAGAGACCAAGTGCTGCGCTTGCTGCGGCTGCGCTCAGGGTGAGATTGCCCCAGGAGTACCGAGGACTTCCTCAACCGCGCGAACCAGGGCGCCGGTGTCAACCCCTCGCAAGTAACTCCCTTCTACCCCCTCGTCGCCCAGAACGGTTCGATGCCTATCCCCCGAGGGAATCCAGGCGCTCGTTCCAACGCCGGATCGGAACCAGGATACCGAAGGGGCGCCAGTCATCAAAGCCAGGTGGAGCGTCCCCGTGTCGCCGGACAGATGCATGGCGCTGTGCTGAATCACCGCCGCCACCTGCACTAGATTCAATTCGCCGGCAAACACCCGCCAGGGTTTGCGCCGCAGCGCTGCCAGCAAGGCATTCATCTTCCGGCATTCGCGCTCGGTGGGCGCCCCGGAGAGGACCCAGCGCTGCTCGGGAAACCTGGCTTCCAGGCGGCCTATGAGGTCGGCTATCTGCTCGGGCGACAGCTCCTTCTTGTCGGCCGTCGTAAAGGGGCTCATGTGGAAATACGTTCCTGAATCCGCCGTTGTGATCCTGGCGGCCTGCAAATCGGTCGCGTCAACCTGCGAATGAAACTCCGCCCTCGTGAACGGGAAACCGGCCTGCTCCAGGCACCGGCATCTTTGCAGATAAACCGGCTCAGTCGCCGAGTGGTATTGGACGAACTCGGTGAACATCCGCCCCCAGAATGGCGGTCCGCCATCCCTGGGTTTGCGCCCCAATCGAGCCGGTGCCCCGCTCAAGAAAGTCAGCCAGCTTGATCGGTCCGATCCGTTTAGGTTGATCAGCACGTCGAACCGTTCCTTTCGCAGCCGCCGGACCATCTGCAGGTTCTGCCGCAGGGTCGCGTGCTTCGGAAACCTGGGATACCCCCAGGCGCGGTCAATCCAGGGCAGACAGGTCATTAAGGAAATGATATGCTCGGCGACGACTGCGTGCAGCTCCGCTTGCGGATAAGCCTGCCGCACCATCCAGAGCGCCGGCAATAAATGGACGGTGTCGCCCAGAAAGCCAAGGTCCAGGACCATGACTTTCTTGGCGCCAGATGTCCTCTGCAAGAAACCGCCTTGGGCAGGAATGGCCATATCGAACTGTAGCGTGCTATTGAACGAGTCGTTTGATGCGCTTTTCGGCGCATCCTATAAAGCCCCGCCCCGCTTGACAACGCTGGCGTCGTCCCCGCCGCGCCGGACACTGCCCCCGAAATGCCAGAAAGGGACCTGAACATCGAACATCCAACATCGAACATCCAACATCCAAGGACCCGTCTCTGTGCCATTATTGGATGTTGGGCGTTCGATGTTGGATGTTGGATGTTGGATGTTTAGGCCGGAGAGAGGAGGCGTGTTTGCTGTTTGCTGTTTGCTGTGTTTGCTGTTTGCTTGCTCTCCCGCTGAAATGAGGTCACGATTCGGGCCGTTTAATTATGCCTCTGGACGAACTGGAAGACCAAAGCATCTACATCCTGCGAGAAGCGTTCAGCAAGTTTGAGCGCCTGACCAAGCTGTGGAGCATGGGCAACGACTCAACCGCGCTGCTGTGGCTGGCACGAGAGGCGTTCTTCGGCCATGTGCTCTTCGTGCTGGCGCATGTCGATACCAGCTACCAAACCAAGCAGCGCCGCTTCAGCCGGCGCGACGGACAAATGTGATTGGCCCATGAGCGTTACCCCCCAGTCCTTGCAGCCGCCGGTGGCCGCCGAGCAGCTTAAGATCGTCATCCTCGGCCACGTGGACCACGGCAAGTCCACCCTGGTGGGCCGCATCCTGCACGACACCGGCTCGCTGCCCGAAGGCAAGCTGGAGCAGCTCCAGCAGATCGCCGAGCGCCGCCGCGTCCCCTTTGAATGGGCGAACCTGATGGACGCGCTCCAGGCCGAGCGTGATCAGAATATCAGCATCGACACCGCGCAGATCTGGTTTCATACGCAGAAGCGGCACTACGTGATGATCGACGCGCCGGGCCACAAGGAGTTCATCAAGAACATGGTCACCGGCGCCGCGCAGGCGGAGGCGGCGCTGCTGTTGATCGACGCCCACGAGGGCGTCCAGGAAAACTCCCGTCGCCACGGCTACCTGCTCGACTTGCTGGGCATTCGCCAGGTCGCCGTGCTGGTTAACAAGATGGACCTGGTGAACTATTCGCAGGAGCGGTTCAACGCCATCGAAGCCGAGTATCGCATTTGGCTCGCCCAGGTCGGCCTCCAGCCGAGCCGCTTCATCCCCATCTCAGCGCGCGAGGGCGACAACGTCGCCGCGCCCGGCACGCACATGCCCTGGTGGAAGGGGCCGACGGCGGTGGAGACGCTCGACGAGTTCAAAGCGGCCCGGTCGCTCGGCGACCAGCCCCTGCGATTCCCGATTCAGGATGTGTACCGCTTCGACCACCGGCGCATCCTGGCCGGCCGGGTCGAGAGCGGTCGCATTCAGGTTGGCGAGCGGCTGAGCTTCGCCCCGAGCAACAAGACCAGCACGGTGAAAACCATCGAGCGCTGGAATGCCCCGGCGCGCGACTTCGCCGAGGCCGGTGAAAGCATCGGGATCACGCTCACCGACCAGATCTTTGTGCAGCGCGGCGCCGTCGCCGCGCCGGAGAACGCGCCGCCGTACGCGCTCACCTGCTTCAAGGCCCGGGTCTTCTGGCTCGGCAAACAGCCGTTCATGCCAGGGCGGCCCTACCGGCTCAAGCTCGCCACCCAGGAAGTCGAATGTCACATCGACAAACTGGAGCGGGTGATTGACGCCTCCACCCTCCAAACCGTGGAGCGCCCGGCGGGCGCATCCTTTGTCGGCCGTCACGAGGCTGCCGAGCTGACGTTGCGAACGAATAAGCCGGTGGCCTTTGACGCCGTCACCGAGGTCGCCGCGATGGGCCGGTTCGTTATCGTGGACGGCTTCGACGTTGCCGGCGGCGGTGTGATCGTCCCGAACAGCTACCCGCGGCGCACGGCCGACTCGCTGCACAAGAGCCACAACATCTTCTGGACCTCGGGCCGGGTGACTCCCGCGCAGCGGCTGTTGCGCCATGGCCACGGAGGGCGCGTATTATGGCTCACCGGCCTGTCCTGCTCTGGCAAAAGCACGATCGCCACCGAGCTCGAACGCCAGCTCTTCGAGCGAGACAAGCTCGTCTATGTCCTTGATGGCGACAACATGCGCCACGGCTTGTGCAACGACTTGGGCTTCTCACCGCGGGACCGCCGCGAGAATATCCGCCGCATTGGCGAGGTGGCCAAGCTCTTCGCCGATGCGGGCGTCATCTGCATCACGGCCTTTATCTCCCCCTACCGCGAAGACCGCGAGGCCATCCGCAAGAGCATGCCAACGGGCCAATTCATCGAGGTCTATTTGAACGTGCCGGTCGAAGTCTGCGAGCAGCGCGATACCAAAGGCCTTTATGCCAAAGCCCGCGCCGGCAAGATCCGGGAGTTCACCGGCGTCAGCGCGCCGTATGAGCCGCCGGCAAGCCCTGAAATTGAACTGCCCACCGCCCAGCTTGCGGTGAATGAGTGCGCCACCAAAATCATCGCGTTCCTGGACGCCCAGGAACAGTAGGGGCCGCCCTTGTTGCGCGGCCCCCAACGTCCGCCCACTGACAGCAAAGAGCAACGACATTCCCCCCTCACCCCATGAGTGGAAATGCAGAATGCAGAATGCAGAATGCAGAATGAAAACCGCTGGCTGAACGGGAGCCATTCCCCTTTCTGCATTCTTCATTCTTCCTTCTGCATTCACCCTTTGGGTGATGGGGAGCTGAGCTCACGCCGTTTCCGCGGTGCCAGCAGTTCTGAGCCTGATCCCCTCCAGACCAGGTTCCAATTCCTAGCAGCATTGGACATTCTCGTCCGCTTCGTGGTCTGCTGAGCCCATTAGTCCCATTAGTCCCATTAGTCCCATTGCTCTCATCAATCCTATTCCCGGTGTGGTGGTTTTGGAAGAATCTAAGCTGCGCACCCCGCGGTCTTAGCAGTAAGAGAAGCCCCTTGCGCCCGGCGAGGCCGCGCAATAACTTATCTCTAGTACAGTGCATAAGCCCGAGTCCAGATACGTTGACAAGAAAGCCTACCTGTCGCGTTACGCGCACGAGCGGCTGCTGGCGCAGCGCGAAGCGCCGGCGCGCGTCGCCGCGGAGTTCAGCGACGAGTGGTTTCGGCAGGTGCAGGCGGAGCTGCCCAAGTTCATTCCCTTTCTGATCAAGGAGTGCGGGTTGGAGTTCCGCGGGCGGGTGCTGGAAATCGGCGCAGGTGGGGCCTGGCTTAGCGCTGAGATCTCCAAGCTGACGAAGGTGGTTGAGGTCATCACCACTGACTTTTCGCCCAAGCTCTTGCAGGAACAGGCGCCCAAGGTCTTCAAAGCGCTGGATGCCAACACCGCCAAGATCACGCGCATGCCGGCCGACTTCCATCAACTCGGCTTCCCGGCGGACTACTTCGACTTCGTCGTCAGCTCCGCGGTCCTGCACCAGGCATCAAACATCGTGCAGGTGTTGCGCGAAGCCAAGCGGGTGTTGAAGCCGGGCGGGCAATTCGTCGCGATCCGTGAGCCCGTCTGGCCGCTGGTGAAGATCAAGTCGCGCGCCAAGATGATCGCCAAGCTCGTCGCCACCGGCGTCAATGACCGCTTTTACACGCTTTCTGACTACAAGGAGTTCTTCAAACAGGCGGCCCTGCCTTGCGAGGCCAAGCGGGTTAGCCTCTCCTCCGGTTTCAAGTACTACGTGGACCAGATGGTCAATGGCCTGACCCACGCGCGCTATGCCTTCATCGCCACCAAGCGTGGCAAGTCGGCCGCGGAGAAGCCCCGGCTCCCCTTAGCGCGGCCGCGGTGAGGGGAGCTGGAGGTTGCAGAAGTTACATTAGTTGCAGGGTTACAAGGTTGCAAAGGTTACAAGGTTGCAAGGTTACACAGGGCGGCCGACCTCATGTAACCTTTGTAACCATTTAACGATGTAACTTCCCCCCGCGCCCCTCTGCCAGCGCGCGCTCGCATGCCTCGGTGACCGTCTCCGTGCCAATAGTGGCCACATCCATCCCCCCCGATGGTGTAACCGCCCATTCCGGGTGCTGGAAAGGATACTTGTTCCCGGGCGCAGTGGACTGGATGATCGCCACCCCCCGCTTGCCCATAGCCGCCGCCAGGTGCAGCAAACCCGTGTCGCCGGCCAGAGTCAGCGTGCACAGCTTGGCCAACCCGGCGCTCACCAGCAGCGGCACGCCCGCCGAGACCGGGAACCCGGCCTGGCGCGCGGGCTCGAGCGCGGCACGGTCGGCCGGGCCGCCACTGAACAGGACCTGCCGGCCCCGCTCACGCCAGTGACGGGCAACAGCGCAGTAACGGTCGAGCGGCCAGTTCTTCGTCAGCGTGCTGGTGAAGGGCTGAATCAGGAGCGTGGGGCGATCCAAGGCCAGTTCGTGGGCGGCAAAGAAGCTGCGCGCCTCGTTCAGGGCCTTGTCCGGCAGCACGAATTCGTTGCGCACCGTGCCGGGCCGCACCCCGCATTGGTGCAGCAGCGAGAGAAACCACTCGACCGGGTGGAGGCGGTAGTCACAAGGGAAGCTGTGAGTGTAAGCCCAGTGCCGCGGCGTGGTATGAACGCTGGCCCAGCGCTGCGGCGCACCGCTTAATTTGGCCAGCCACGCCGTCTCGCCGTAGCCCTGGAAATCCACCACCAGCGAGAACCGGCCGCCGCGCAACCGCCGGAGCAGAGTGAACGTTTCGGCCAGTATATGCACCGGGTTCCCGCTCCGATAGCGGGCGCGATTCAGCACGATCGTCTCATCCACCTCCCGGAAGCCCTCCAGCAGCGGCGCATTCTCCGCGGACACCAGAAACGTGATCCGCGCCCGGGGAAACGACTCCCGCAGCAGATGAACCGCCGGGAGAGTAAACACAACGTCGCCCATTGACTTGAGGCGGATCAGCAGAATGTTCGGCTCCTTCTCCATCATAAACCGATAGACACGGTGACCAGATTGTTCAGTCCATGACCAATGACCGGCGCATAGAGCGAGCCCGACCATCGATAAAGCAGCGCAAAGAAGACGCCGTAGGCGAAGATGGAGCCGAGCCGCAGAGCAAGACCGGCCGGTGAGGCGGCGCCCGAAAGCCACCAGTAAGGCAGATGGATCAAGGCAAATAGCAGCGCGCTCACCGCCAGGGCAGACCAGACCGCCAGGCGTTCGAGCAGCACCCGGAACACCAGCCCGCGAAAGAGCACTTCCTCCGCGATGGGCGCGGAGAGGATGGCGTTCAGCCAGGTGGCGGGGTCCTTCGGGATGGCGAAATGGCTGAAACGGCCACCGTGCTGCACGCCGACTACCGCCGCCAACACCAGGAACCCCAGGAGGCCGAACAGCACCCCTTTCCCTCGGTTCGTCTCGCAACCGAGGCGGCCGAACACTGGCGGCCCCTCCACGAAACGAACGAACAGGCACGCCGGCACAATCCACACCGCCACGCGCACCACGACCCGCAGCCCGCCGAGCTGGTTGAGGTGAGGGTAGCGCACAAGTAACCAGGCCCATAGCGTCCACACCGCAAAAAAGCCAGCGAGGAAGAAGCCGAGTGACCTCAGCTTGTGGCAGGAAGGTGCCGTCTGCGCCAGCACGGCGATTGGCCCGTTCATAATGGGCGGCAGGATGCGGCAGCTCTGGCACTGAGGCAAATGCCGAATCTTCGGATTCCCTGCTCCGGCGCGAGACTTCTGCCTTCCCGCTTGGTGTCAGGTCGGAAGAGGGGAAGTGGAACGGTGCACATCACTGGCGGCGGGCCGGTCGTGCCCAGCATCCAACAGAGACGGAATCCAGCCGACCAGTGCATGAGCCGGGTTGGGCCAGCTCCGTAGGAGCGACATGTTTATAGCGACCACCACGCCCTCGATCTTTTCCGCAAGCCCCGTAGGGGCGGCATGGCCTGTGCGAGATAGCACCCTGCCGCCCCTACGGGGCTTGC
>CAIWJG010000991.1 GCA_903912925.1 uncultured Verrucomicrobia subdivision 3 bacterium
CGTCTTGTTCGTTAGCTGAGAGTGTCGGTCGTTTTGATTTTGCCATCCCCGGAAGATAATAAAGTGGAACGGGGATGTCCCGCAAATAGTCATAAGCCGTTCAGCCGCAACGACGGTCCCGCGTCAAAAGCCGCGCCCTAGCGTGACCTTCGGCTGCCAAATCCGAAACCCGAAATCCGATGCCCGAAAGAAATCCGAAGCTCGAAAGCACCATAGCTTCTGGATGCGCTACGGAGATCGCTGCGAGCAGATAATGATCGAACTCACGTTCGATGCTACGAGGGATAGCTTCTCGATGCGCTACGGAGATCGCTGCGAGGCTGGCTCCTTCGGATTTCGGGTTTCGGGCCTCCTTCGGGCCTCGGATTTCGGGTTTCGGATTTCTCCTATCACGTACCCGCGCACTGATCATTCGGCGAAGCTCTTTTTCAGTTGCCGCCCGTCCCCATCGGGCTGAGACTCCGCGGCACAACCTTATGAGCCTTACGCGAAAAGACTTCTTGTTGCGATCCACCGCCGCCATTCTGCCAGTCTCGCTGGCCGCCTCGGTCCTGGGAGCCGACACGAACTCAACCGGATCCTCGGCGCCAGGCTTTCCCCTGTTCAACGTGCGGCAATTCGGCGCCCGGGGCGACGGCCTCGCCAAGGACACCAAGGCTATCCAGACGGCCATCGACGCTGCCGGCGCCCTCGGTGGCACTGTCCATTTCCCTCCCGGCAAATACCTGTCGGGCACGGTGCGGCTCAAGAGCCAAGTCATGCTCTTCCTGGATGCCGGCGCCACCCTGGCAGCCAGCCCGGACAAGCAGGACTTCGACCCCTACGAGAAGCTGAACTTCAAGTCCTTCTCCGACGACGAGACGACCGACTTCCACTACGCGCTGGTGCGGGCGCAGGACGTGGAACATGTCGGGATCACCGGCCCCGGCACCATTGATGGCAACCGAACCAAGCGCCACGGCCCGAAACCGATCGCGCTGAAGAATTGCCGCCACATCGCCGTGCGCGACATCACGCTGCGCAACGCGCCCAATTACAATATCAGCCTGCTCGGCTGCGACTACGTGAACATCGAAGGTGTGACCATCCTGAACGGCTATGCCGACGGCATTGACCCCGATTGCTGCCACCATGTCCGCATCGCCAACTGCTTCGTCGAAGCCTTTGATGACGCCATCGTGCCCAAGGCCAGCTTCGCGCTCGGCTACCGCCGGTCCACCGAGAATGTCACCGTCACCAATTGCGTCCTCACGACGGGTTGCAACTGTTTCAAGCTGGGCACCGAATCGAGCGGCGACTTCAAGAACATCACCGTGAGCAACTGCGCCATGTTCGCTCGGCCCGACCTCTGGAAGCGGAAGCCGACCTCGGGTGTGGCGCTGGAGATGGTGGACGGCGCCAGCGTGGAACGTATTGCGGTGTCCAACATCGTCATGGCGGATATCGAATCGCCGATCTTCATCCGTCTGGGCAACCGTGGCCGTGCGCAGGCCGTGCCCAAGCCCGAGCACCTGGAGGACATCTCCATTACCGATATCGTTGCCACCGGCGCCGAGCGAGCTTCCTCCATCACCGGCATTCCGGGTTATCCCGTGCGCCGCATCACCTTGCAGAATATCCGCATCACGGCGAAGGGCGGCGGCTCCGCCGCACTGGCGCGGAAGGAGGTGCCGGAGAAGGAGAATGAGTATCCCGACGCCGATATGTTCGATGACCTGCCTGCTTATGGCCTGTTCTGCCGCCATGCCGAAACGCTCGTCCTCGACAATGTCCACTTCCACCTGGCGCAGCCCGACGCCCGTCCGGCGGTGATCTTCGACCGCGTGGAAGACCTCGATCTCCGTGCCTTCACCGCCGCCCCTCCCTCGGGTGACGAACCGGCGCTGGCCTTGCGCGACGTGCGCCGCTGCCTCATGCAGGGCCTGCGCGCCCAGCCCGGCACCGGGACTTTGTGCAAGTTCACCGGCGCACAGACCGCCAGGATCATGGCGACCGGCTGCGACCTTACTGATGCGGCCAACCCGTTCCAGCTCGGCCAGGAAGTCGATAAGGGTGCCCTAAGTCAGCAAGCGAACTTCCCGCGCGTGTAGTGATTCGGTGACATTGTCACTGGCCCTGCCACTTAGCTCCTGCTAGCCTGCGCGCCAACGATGATCGCTACTTCCAACAGGCCTGTGGCAGCCCCCGATAACCAAGCCGGCTTCAACGCGACTTACGTTTGGATGATCTCCGCCGTCGCGGCGATGGGCGGCCTGCTCTTCGGCTATGATTGGGTGGTCATTGGCGGGGCCGCCAAGTTCTACGAAGCCTTTTTCCATCTCAAAGATACAGCCGCGCTGGTGGCGCAGGACGCCGGTTTCTGGGCGAAGGTGAAGGCGAACGCGATTTCCCCCACCGGCTGGGCGCAGAGCTGCGCGCTACTCGGGTGCCTGGCGGGGGCGCTGGCCTCCGGCGCGCTCAGCGACCGCTTTGGCCGCAAGCCGCTCCTGATCCTGGCCGCGGCGAATTTCGTGTTCTCCTCCCTGGGTATTGCCTTTGCGCAGAGCTTCCCGGCGTTTGTCACCTGGCGCATCCTGGGCGGGATGAGCATCGGCCTGGCCTCTAACATCTCGCCGATGTACATCTCGGAGATCGCCCCGCCTGCCCGCCGCGGTCTTCTGGTCGCCATCAATCAGTTAACCATTGTCATCGGCGTGCTGGCGGCGCAATTCGTCAACTGGTGCATCGCCCGGCCAGTCCCGGACGGCCTGTCGCCCGAGGAGTTTGCCGCTTCCTGGAACGTGGTGCAGGGCTGGCGCTGGATGTTCGCTGCCTGCGCCGTGCCCTCGGTGCTGTTTCTGGTGGGCTCGATGTTCGTGCCGGAGAGCCCTCGCTGGCTGACCAAGGCCGGCGCTGCCGCACGGGCCGAGCGCACGCTCGCGCGCGTTGGCGGCCGGGACTACGCCGCCGCCGCGATGGCTGAGATTCGAGCGACGCTGGTCAATGAGGACAAGCATGTCCGCCTCGGGGAGCTGCTGCAACGGCGGGTGCTGGTGGTGCTGGGGTTGGGCATTTTCCTGGCCGTGTTCCAACAGTGGTGCGGCATCAACGTCATCTTCAACTACGCCGGCGAGATCTTCAAGCAGGCCGGCTACAACATCAACGACACGCTCACCAACATCGTCATGACCGGCCTGGTGAACTTCCTCTTCACCTTCGTGGCCCTCTTCACGGTGGACCGCCTGGGGCGCAAGCCGCTGATGCTGTTCGGCGCGGCGGCCCTTGCACTGATCTACAGCGCCATCGGCTACTGCTACCATCTCAAGGGCGGGGGCGGCGTGGTGCCCAACACCTTGTTCCTCGTGCTGGTGTTGTCCGCCATCGCCGCCTATTCGATGTCGCTGGCGCCGGTTACATGGGTGATCATCTCGGAGATCTTCCCCAACCGTATTCGCGGCTCCGCCATGTCCATCGCGGTCGGCTTTCTGTGGATCGCCTGCTTCCTGCTCACCTACACCTTCCCCATCTTCAATGCCGTCCTGGGTCCCTCCGTCACCTTTTGGATTTACGCGGCTATCTGCTGCGTCGGATTCGTAGGCATCCTGACACGCCTACCTGAGACCAAAGGCAAGACCCTCGAACAGATCGAGAAGGAATTGGTAGATTGAGGTTACCATGAGAACGTTCGGCTTCGGATTTCGGTATTCGGATTTCCTTAGGATTTCGGTATTCGGTTTTCGGATCTTCCCCTCATGACTTCACGCGAACGCATCCTCACAACCTGCGCCCACCAGCAACCGGACAAACTCCCGGTCGATTTCGGCGGCTGTTTCCAAGCCGGCATCCACGTCAGCATGGTGTATAAACTTCGGCAGGCCCTCGGGCTGGACCGGCCCGGCACGCCGGTCAAGGTGGTCGAGATTTACCAGATGCTCGGCGAGGTCGCCCCCGATCTGCAAGGCGCGCTCGGCGTGGATACGGTTAGCCTCCACGGCACCGGGACCATGTTCGGCTTCCCGCAAACGGAGTTCAAGGAATGGGGGCTCGCCGACGGTACACCCGTGCTGGTGCCGAGGGACTTCAACACCCAATATGAGCCCAACGGCGATTTGCTCCAATGGCCTTGCAACGACCGTTCCGTGCCGCCCAGCGGCCGGATGCCGGCGGGTGGGCATTTCTTCGACGCCATCATCCGCCAGGCACCAGTGGATGACGAGAAGCTGAACCCAGCCGACAACACTGAGGAGTTTCAACCCGTCCTCGACAGCGAACTTGAGCACTACTGCCGCCTGGCCGAGCGCCTCACCACGACCACCGACAAGGCGCTGTTTTGCACCTTTGGCGGACTGACATTCGGCGACATCGCGCTGGTACCGGCCACGTTCATGCCCCGCCCCAAAGGCATTCGCGACGTGGAAGAATGGTATGTCAGCACCGCCTCACGGCCGGATTATATCAAAGCGGTGTTCGAGGTGCAGGCAGAGGTGGCCATCAAGAACCTCGAACGCCTGCACGCGGCCATCGGCGACCGCGCGGCCGTCATGCAGACGAACGGCACCGACTTCGGCACCCAGAACGGGCCGTTCTTGAGCACCGCCAAATACCGCGACCTGTTCCTGCCTTATCAGAAACGCGTCAACGGCTGGATCCACCGGCACACCCAGTGGAAGACGTTCATGCACTGCTGCGGCGGCATGGCGCCGTTGCTGGACGCCGTGGTCGAGGCCGAGTTCGACATTCTCAACCCCGTCCAATGCTCCGCCAAAGGCATGGACCCGCGTATGCTCAAGCGCGATTATGGTGACAAGCTGGTCTTCTGGGGCGGCGGCGTGGATACGCAAAAGACGCTGCCCTTCGGCACACCGCAGGAGGTGCGGGACCAGGTCCGCGAGCGGATTGAGATCTTCGGTCCCGGCGGCGGCTTCGTCTTCTCCACGATCCACAACATCCAGGCCAACACACCAATCGAGAACGCGCTCGCGATGTTCGAGGTGGTGAAGGAATACCGCTGAGGGAGGCGGGAGAGCGGAGATGCTTGTCCGATGCCGCTAGCCCGCATATTTCACAGACGAACGGAGGGCACAGTGTATGGAGTCCCGGCTTTAGCCGGTCAGACGCGGCCTCGCCAGGGGTCTGCCAGTGTTTCGAGCCGTCGTCAAGGGACAACATCGTGCCGGCTAAAGCCGGGACTCCATACACCGCACCAAGCCCACGTTTGCTATCGCAACCCTGTGCTTACTCTTTCCCTTATGAAATATCCAGGTTAGGATTCCCTGTGCTTCATCCCGAAGGGATGGGTGAGAATAGCCCAGCAACCCTGGGACTTTGGCCCGGGAGAGCCGAGTCCCGAAGGGACGGCTGATTACTGCGGCCTCAGCCGTCCCTTCGGGACTAATCCCCGCCGCCGCGCATCCCCAGGGTTGCTGGGCTATTCTCATTTGTCCCTCCGGGACAATGAATTGGCCGGGTTTTGCGAGGCTTCTCTGGGAGCAAATCCTACCCCGGTTATTTCACACCCTTGAACGCCGCGTGAGGGCACGCGGCCTACA
>CAIWJG010000992.1 GCA_903912925.1 uncultured Verrucomicrobia subdivision 3 bacterium
CGTTGCGTAGTTTTCCGCAGTTTTGACCCCGAGAATGCGATTCGCGTGCGGGGATTCTGCCAGTGCGACGCTTTGCACACGCAAAGACTTGTGACACACTCCCGCCGAACAACTTCTCAGTATTTCGAGGAAACCATGGGGTATGTCAGGAGGTCTGGAGTTAAGGAATGACAGGGAGCGCGACGAGCCTGCGGGCACGCACGCTCTGCGAGAGTCGGGCTTGGCATTTCCCTGCCCCTGAACCTCGGAAACATCCAACATCCAACATCGAACGCCCAACATCCAATAATGGCGCAGACCCGGGTCCTTGGATGTTGGATGTTCGATGTTGGGTCCGCCCGCCTTGGTGGTGGTTTCAGGATGCGCCCGGTTCGGGGGCAGGTGTTAGACAAGCCTGTTCAAACGCCACGGCCTGAACTAGAATCTGAATCAGTATGGGTCCCGATGCCGAAGCTGAGCTGATTGCGCGCTGCCGCCGGGGTGAAGCGGAGGCTTGGGACGAGCTATTCGACCGGCACTACGCGGCGGCGGGGCGCTTTGTCTTTCAGCTTGGGCACGACTTCACCCGCGAGGACGTGGAGGAGATTTGCCAGGAAGTCTTCCTATCCGTCATTCGGAACCTCGATTCCTTCCACGGCGGAAGCCAGTTTCAGACCTGGCTGTTTCGGGTCGCCGCCAACAGGGCGCGCGATTACCGCCAGCGCCAGCACGCGGCCAAACGCGGCGGCGGCCAGACTCCCGTTTCGCTCCAGGCCGAGGACCCCGAGACCGGCCTGACCCTCGACCCGCCCGGCGACACCCCCGCGCCGGACCTCACGCTCATGAACGCCGAACAGGTCGCGCTGGTACACCAGGCCCTCGATCAGCTCGGCGAACCGTGCCGCGAGATCATCGAGCTGCGCTACTTTGGCGACTTGAGCTACGACGAAATCAGCCACACGCTCGGCCTCAATCCCAAGACCGTCAGCTCGCGCCTCAGCAAATGCCTGGACCGGCTGGAGGGAATTGCGCGCCAGATCTTTGCGCGGGGAAAACCCGCGCCTTTTCCGTCTAACTGATCGCTGATATGGCCAACGAACCGGAACGCCCGATTGAGACGCTGCTCCGCTCCGCGGCGAAGCAACGCCGTGACGAGGCGGGTGCTCCCTTTGAGCTGCACCCGGCTGACCGGCGGCTATTGCAGGGAGAAGTCGCCCGGAAGTTTTCCAAGCCGCAGCTCCAAACCCCCTCCTTCGCTGCGCTCCTGGGCCAATTGTGGCCGCGCTTCGCCTGGGGCGTTGGTATTCTTGCCGTTCTCGGGCTGTCGGTGTGGCTGCTGCTGCCTCCGTCGGGCCCCGGCAAACCCGAAGCCTTGCTGGCCAGGAACCAGCCCGTGTCCGAAGTCATGCCGGACAAAGCACTACCGCCAGCACCGACTACTGCACCGGCCACGATTACGCTTGCGCCTTCAACTGCGGCTGAGGCGAAATCTGCCGAGGTTGCCTACGCGGAAACACCGCCACCTTCGCACCCCACCCCGGCGTCCCAACTTGGCATGGCGCCGCCATTACTTGCGAAGGACACCAGCGTCGCACAGAACGAGCGCCAGGCCACAGACAAACTCGAACTGGCCGCCCCTGACCAACTGGCCGAACAGCAGAAGCAGTTACAGTATAAGTCCCTGCCCACGGTCGCCTTGGCCAACCGAGCCGCCCCCACTCCCGTCGCGACGAACGGGCTTTCGGCGTCTGCCGCCGACGCACTGAAAGAAGCCAAGTCTCTTGCTGTCACCCAACGGTTCGTGCAAACCGCACCGGCAACCACCGCAAGGGCCCTCTTTGAAGATAAAGCCCCCCCCGCACATGCCGTGCTGGCCTCGTTTCAATTGGAACAAACTGGCTCCCAACTGCGAATCGTGGATGGTGATGGCTCGGTTTACAGCGGTTACGTCCAGCCTGCGGGCAGCGGCAGCCGTGAACGTTCTGCCAAAACTGGAGCACCTGCCGTCGCTGGGGCCGCCAGAGCGCCGGCAATGGCGTTCAAACCGAAGACTGCCTCCAGCCTCGATTCTGACCTGCTCCCGTCCCAGGGCTATTCCTTCCGCGTCGCCGGCACCAACCGGAGTCTGAACCAGAAGGTCGTCTTCACGGGCAATCTCCTGACCACCACGAACCTGGTCTCGTTGGTGCCGGCTGCGACCAACCTGAGCCTTGGCGATGTCCCGGAAAGAAATCAGGCTGTCCCCGTCCAGCCGGGCCTCGTGCCGCTGCTCAACTCGCGAATCTCCGGCAAGGTGGTAATAGGCAGCGGCAAGGCCGTCGAGATCAACGCCCTTCCCGCCAGTCCTTATTCCAAATCGCTTTCAAGATGAGCCGAACTGCCCATGCCCGTCCCAGGCAGCAGTTCTCATTATGGCCCTGTCACCCCCCGCCGGGTGAGGGCACCCGGCCTACATCCC
>CAIWJG010000993.1 GCA_903912925.1 uncultured Verrucomicrobia subdivision 3 bacterium
ATCGTGTCGTGGTCCGGATGGGTGTCCGCGCAAATCATCCGCACCGGCACGCTATCATAAGTCGCTTGTTCGATGCGCCGGGACCCAAATACCCCGGTGGCATAGCAATAGAGCAACAACCCCAACATCATCCGAGGGGGATACTGTTCACTGCCCGTACCCCGTTCATTGACCCGGATCTGGCGCAAGTCCAATTCCTGGACCACCTCCAGGATGAAGTGAGCCATATGATCGGCGGGCACCCAATCCCGCAGATTGGGCGGCAACAGCAAGGGGGTATCGTAATCAAGCGTGACGAAACGTGCGGCCATAATTGATTGACAATGACCCTCGCCATTCGTTCAATCCTGCTGAAAAATACTTTCGCCTAAGTCCGACAGGCTGCTAGCCACAATTTCCTTTCCCAGAAGCACCCCTCGCAGGGTAGGACTGACCAATCTACCCCTTGCGGTTGCGGAGAAGTCCACCGCCTTGCGGATCGCCTCCTCCTCATCCAGGTCCCATGCGGGTCATGGAATTACACGCTCGTACTAAGCGCTGCGCGGGTGACCCGATGCGAGCGTGGCAAGTGGGCAAAAACCTTAGGACGGCACATCGGCAGAAAGGCCATCGCGTCGTTCCAACTCACGTTCACTGCCGGATGGTCCGGCCCCTGCGCGAAATCCGGCTTGGTCCACTGGGAGCCGGTGTTCTTCGCAAACGCCTCGTAGTCCCGCACCCGTGTCTCCCAGATGCACATCAGCGTCTTGCTCTCCGGCACCGGGATAAACGGCATGCCGAGACTGTTGACGAACGGCTTTCCCTTCGTCGCCGCAGGCAGGCCAGAAGTCGCGCAGGCTTTGATTCCACAGCAGCAACCGCCTTCACCTCCGGGGGCGGCAACTCCAGCAGCCTGGCGGTGATCGTGGCCACCGCATCCACCATCTGCCCCTCGATCTCCACAGACTCCTTCTCCACCTTGTCCACGCTCAGGTCCAGGTTGAGCACCTTGACGGAGAGGAAGTACTTGCTGCCCAGCTTGGCCGCCGAGCCGAGATAAAGCTGCTGGATGCCCAACTGGTTGACCGCCTGCTTCCGCGCGTCCTCCTGGGAAAGGTTCGGCTGGGACTTGGCCATGTATTGCAGCATCCGGTCAATGGACTCCCAATCCACCACGGTGAACTTCCTGGAGTTGACGACCTGCTCGGTCAGCGTGTCGTAGAGCAGGCCCGACAGCGACGGGTTGAGGTCCTTGGCCACCTCGAACTTCATGCTGCCGATCTTGGGTTTGGCGGGGGCGGTGTTGGTCTGGGCAAGTGAAGAGGTGGGAAACAAAGTCGAGGCACCCAGAAAGATGATAAAGCTGAGTTGTTTCATAGTGATATGATAGTCAATTCCATGGGGCGCATGGGAGCGGCTTCAAGGATCACGGTTTGGCCTCCGCATCCATACGAGTGAAGACTGCCGAGCCGGTCAACCCGTTAAATGCGTAGTTCCATTTCCCTACAATACTCCAGCCGTCCTCGCTAATAGTCCCTGTGATATCGACCGTCGCAGACACGAGGGCGGAGACTTTGGCCTTAGCACGCAAAACTCCAGACTCATATGTACCTTTGTATAAAGTGGTCGTCAGAGCATTCTTTTTCACGATGGGCCCCTTGAATGCTATGCTCCCATCCTTTTGCTCTATCTCGCAGACCGAAGGGCCTGGCACTAAATTAAAGGCACGGCCATCTGCGATTTTTGCATCCGTTGTGACGAGCTTCCACCGCCCATCTATATTTGACCGCAGCCTTTCAGCCTCCTGTCTCTTAACTTGTTGCTCTGCCCCTTTAACTTTTCGGTCTGCCTCGTCCGCCAATCGCTTATTGTGCGACTCCTCAAGCGTTTTCTTCGCCTTAGCTGCCAGAGCACCATCGGGAAACTCCTCTAGGAAGGCGGCCAGTGATTCCTTGGTCTGGTTCTTCTCCACCTCTACCCACCTGTCCGCCTCAGCTTTCTGGTGGCCAAGCTGTGCTTTGATCGCCTTCGCATGCTCCGGGCTAGCCGCCAACAATTTTGCCAGTTTAACCACCGTCGGCTCCAGGTCATCCTCGCTGGCGGCGGGCAGGCGTTCGGAGCGTTCCACCTTCAGGTCAAGGTTTAGCAGCTTCACCGTCAGGTAAAACTTGCTGCCGACTTTGGTGAGGGTGCCGAGGTAGAGCTTCTCAATTCCCAACTGGTGCAGCGCCATTTTACGAGCTTCCTCGGGGGACACATTGGGCTGGGCCTGGGCCACCACTTTCTGGACCTTGTCCAATTGTTCCCAGTCCACCACGGTGAACGCCCCGCTGGCCACCATCTCGCCGGAGAAGCTCTCGTAGAGAAAGGTGCTGAGGGCGGGCTTGAGGTCCGGGTCCACCTCGAATTTCATGATGCCGATCTTGGGTTTGGCGGGGACCGCAGGCGGGGCGTTGGTCTGGGCAACAGCTGCGCCGAGCGTCAAAACAAGCAATAAGGTGGCGTGAAACTTTTGAATCGTTCTCATTCGCACGGTTAGTTCTTAAAGAACATGCATTCGACAGGCAGTATCACGGCTTACGGTCCGGGTCGCCTCGCGTCATCTCCAACTTGCCGGAATACCGCTTGGTGCTCCAGTCTCCAATTAGCTTCTTACCTGATTCGTCGATCATCGCATTGACTTCCGCTCCCTGTTCGCAGCGCGCTTTCAACGTCCCGGACACGTAGGTTCCACTGTAGGTGGTAGCTCTTGGGCTCTTCATCACAGCGTAGCCAAAGAGCCCACCATAGAGTCCCTCGAAGGAGATGCTCGTGCCCTGCTGAAGGATGTTTACTACCCCACCGGGGACTCCGCGGTATGGTTGGTGATTTGCTCCAACCTGAACCGGCTCACTTGTGATAAACCATCGCCCGGCAATAATGTTGTGCAATTGATCCCGTTTTTCGAGGTCTTGGGCTTGGGCTTGTCTCGCAAGTTCTTCGCTCTTTTCACGGTCCGCCGTTTTGCCGCGCATAGCTTCGAGCGCCTTCTTAGCTTTGACGGCCATGACGCCATCGGGAAATTCTTTCAGGAACGCGGCCAGTGATTCCTCGGACTCGTTCTTCTGCACCTCGGCCCACCTGTCCGTTTCGGCCTTCTGCCGTTCAAGCTGTGCCTTGATCGCCTTGGCCTGTTCAGGGCTGGACGACAACATTTTCGCCAGCTTGATTACAGCAGGCTCCAGATCATCCTCGCTCGCCACCGGCAATCGTTCCGACCGCTCCACCTGCAGATCCAAATTGAGAAGCTTCACCGTCAGGTACAACTTGCTCCCGACCTTTGTGAGGGAACCGAGGTAGAGCTTTTCAAGACCCATCTGATGCAGCGCGAGCTTGCGAGCATCCTCCGGCGACACATTGGGCTGGGCCTGGGCCACGACTTTCTGGACCTTGTCCAATTGTTCCCAGTCCACCACGGTGAACGCCCCGCTGGCCACCATCTCCCCGGAGAAGCTTTCGTAGAGAAAGGTGCTGAGGGCGGGCTTGAGGTCCGTGTCCACCTCGAACTTCATGATGCCGATTTTGGGTTTGGAGGAGGCAGCGTTGGTTTGGGGCGATGTGCCAGGGGCGGAGAACAGAAGTGAGATGCCCAAGAAGAAGATGAGTGGGTTCATGGTGAAATGAGCAGTAATGTCATGGCCAGGCACGAGATCGGTTTCTACAATTACGGCTTGGCTTCCGAATCCATACGAGTGAAAACAACCGAACCTGAAGTGCTGAGAGAACTCGTCAGCCGCGTCCATTTTCCAACTATTCTCTTACCATCCTCACTAACTGTCCCCGCAATTCTGAATTTGCCGTATATCAATTTTGCCTCAGCACGCAAGAATCCGGATTCGTATGTGCCTTTATAATTCCTCTGCTTTGAATCGGCGGGGGATAGGAAGGAAATGACCTTACCTTTTTGCTCTATGGCGCAGATTACAGGACCAGGAACTCCATTTATGGTATAAGTTGCGCCCCCAAACTGATAAGTTGCCGCTGTGGTTTCTAATTTCCAGCGGCCCGCAATGCTCTGCTTCAGTTTCTCGGCCTCGCTGGCGGCAATTCTTTGTTCCGCTCTCTTCATCTTCCATTGTACCTCACTCGCCTGCCTCTTGTTCACCAATTCCTCCAGCGCCTTATTTGCCGTCGCCGCCAAGGCCCCGTCCGGAAACTCCTTCAGAAATGCCTCCACCCTTTCTTCCGTCGGTTCTTTCTGTACCTCGGCCCAGCTATCCGTTTCGGCTTTCTGGCGCTCAAGCTGTGCTTTGATCTGCTGGGCCTTTTGCGGGCTGGCCGACAACAGCTTTGCCAGCTTGACTACCGTTGGTTCCAGGCCGTCCTCGCTGGCGGCGGGGAGACGTTCGGAGCGCTCCACCTTCAACTCCAGGTTCAGCAGCTTCACCGTCAGATAAAACTTGCTGCCGACTCTGGTGAGGGTGCCGAGATAGAGCTTCTCAATGCCCAACTGGTGGAGGGCCATTTTGCGAGCTTCCTCGGGCGACACGTTCGGCTGGGCATGGGCTACCACTTTCTGGACCTTGTCCAATTGTTCCCAATCCACCACGGTGAACGTCCCGCTGGCCAGCATCTCACCAGAGAAGCTCTCGTAGAGAAATGTCCCCAAGCTCGGCTTCACATCTTCCCCCACCTCGAATTTCATGATGCCGATCTTGGGTTTGGTAGAGGTGGTGTTGGTTTGAGCGCGGGCTATGTTGGCCACGGCCAAAGCCAGAAACGTGATGTGAAGCAGTCTCAACAGTTTCATAAAGTGCATAGCATCCAACGCCGCATCTGAGAACAGTAACGTCAAGGCTTGGAGTCGGCTGCAACCCGAGTCATTTGCAGCTTGCCAACATAACTCCGCCAGGTCCAGTGTCCGACAAGTTTGTTGCCCGACTCATCCATTACCGCATCAAGTCGTGTACCTTTCCCAGTCGCACGAAGGGTGTTAGATTCATAAGTCCCTTTGTAGCGCGACATTGGCGACCCACCACCAGTAAACCCGTTGTATGTGAATGTGCGTGCCTCAAATGTAACGTTCTTGCCGTCCTGCACTATATTGACGACACCGCTAAATATGCCGGTGATATCTACAACCGTAGTTTTCCCTGCAGGGTACGTCTCGCTCTCGATCTGCCAAGCGCCCGCAATATCGGCCCGCAACCTGGCTGATTTTTCACGCTGCTGGGCCTCTGCCTGACGTGCAGCCTCCTGTTTGTTTTCACGGTCAGTCCTATCCGCACGGAGCTTCTGATACACTTCTTCCGCCTCTTTCGCGTGGACGCTCTTCGGGAAGGTCTCCAGGAACTGCTTTAAGGCGGCTTCCGATTTACCACTTTGCAGTGTGCTCCATGCGTCGTATTCCGCTCGCAACTGCTTGGCTTCCTCAGGGCTCACGAGGAGAAGCCGGCCCATCTGGTCCCCGCACGCCTCGAGGCCGTCCTCCTTGTCGGCAGAAAGTCGCTCGACTCTCTCAACGGAGAGGTCCAGCGTAAGTACCTTGGTCGAGAAGTAGTACTTGTCGGCCACTTTACTGATAATGCCCACGATCATCTTTTCCAACCCGAGCTGGTGCCCGGCTTGTTTGCGGGCCTCATCGGGGGACATCGCGGGTTGGGACTTGGCCAGGTAGCCCAGGACGCGATCAATTTCTTCCCAGTCCACGACTGTAAACTGGCGGCTGTTCACCAGCCGGTCCATCAAGCCGTTGTAGAGCAGCACGCCGAGATCCTTCTTCATGCCCTCACCCACGTCAAACTTCATGATGCCAATCTTAGTTCGGTTGGTTTGAGCCGGAACCTCGGACTTGGCGGCTGCGGCATCGGTCTGCGCTGCCAGTTCTGCGGCAGACAACACGAGCGCCATGCAAGCAAGCGCACGAAGATATTTCACAGGTGTGTTCATGTGGGTATGTCAGTCATAGGGGTTTCAA
Organism: uncultured Verrucomicrobia subdivision 3 bacterium; assembly: GCA_903912925.1. Taxonomy (GTDB): domain Bacteria; phylum Verrucomicrobiota; class Verrucomicrobiia; order Limisphaerales; family UBA8199; genus PALSA-1440. The sequence goes on from CAIWJG010000993.1 coordinate 5,936, forward strand.
CTCTCAGATTCCACGTTAGAACAAGCCGCCGCCGAGCAATCCGCCGAGCTGCCGGCCCAGTTGTACGCCCTGCTGGATCGAATTGACGTAATCCAACGCAGTGGTTTCGCAACTGGCGCGGGCATTAGCACAATTCTGGCTGGCCACGTAAGCGTGCTGGTTGACCCGTTGAACCTCCTGCCGCATCTGCTGCTGGGTGTTTTGGGCGGCAGCAGCCTGCTGCTCCAAGGACTGGGCCCGCTTTTCCAGCTCGCGTTTCTCGGCTTCCGCCTTCCGCAGCGCCTCTTGGCGCTGTTCGAGCTCGCGCTGGCGAACAGCCAGTTCCTGGCGGCGCTCCTCGACCTCCTTGCGCGCGGTTTCGAGTTGCTTGCGCTGGGCGTCACTGATCTTCTTGCTGGCGGCCAACTCGGTGATTTTCGCGATCAACTCCTTGTCCTGTTCGCGGGCCTTTTCAAGATCGAACTGCTTGTATTTCTCTTCGAGGAAGCGCTTCTGTAGATCCAGAATGGAGCCCTCCACTTTCTTTTGCCCGCCCAGGCGCTGAACGCGGAGATAGCGCGGCAGGGTCTCGATGATTTCGACGGCCTGGCCGTCAATCTCCGACTTCTTCAAGGCCTGGGCCAGATCCGTCGCGGGCCCGGTGAACTTCACCTCAAACTGGGCTAATCCCGGCATGAACATGCGGCGGACGACGCTGCGCACGCCAGTGGCCTTCCTGAGAACGGCTTCGGCCTCCCCGGCCTGGCTGTCGTAGTCCAAACCGTAGAGATCCAGCAAGACATCTGCCCCAGCGGTCATCTCGTCCTTGAGGATTCTTTGGAATTGGACCAGCAAGTTGGTGGCCGCCAGGCCCGCGGCGTCCTCCAAAGCCCAGTTGCCACCGGTCAGCTCGTCCACGTGTTTGCGGCTCCCTTGGGCAGTTTCGGTAGTGATAATGTTACCGGAGCTGGCTTCCACCAGCTTGAGGCTTACATTGGCCAGGCGGGCCTTGAGGTCGGTACCGGACAGCGGTTCGCTGGAGCTGACTGCCGCCTCGCCGAAGATGAGGTAGTCCGCTTGGAAGGACATGGCGGATTGCAGAGCGGCCCGCATTTCACCGGTGCCTTCGGCAAAGAGGCGGTTGCGCAGGTCTATGAGCTTCTTCTGCTCCGGGTCAACGACCTTGAAGCCGTGTTGTTGGAGTGCCTTCGCGAGAGTCAGTTCGGCCATGCGGGTGCCGCTGGCGCGGGTCTCGAACCGCTCGCGCACCAGTACCATGACGGTGGGCTTCGGAGCCACCGCCAGCACGTCGCCGATGCCGTTCTCGATCAAGGCCACGCTCAGCGCGGCTTTGCGCACGCGCGCGGCCACGGAAACCCGGTAGCGTTGGCCTTCATCAATGATCTCCTCGTTTTCCACATCGAAGCGGGCGAGGTAGGGGGCGGGGTGATCCAGGAAGGTCTCCTGGAGTTTAGCCGAGTGCCGGGCGAATTCCTCCGCGCCGAGCAGGTCGGCGCGCAAGACCTCCCGCACGCAACGGGCCTTGGCCTCGGCCAGGGCGGCGCTGCGGCCCGCCTCCAGGTTGTTGGCTTGGATGGCCGCGGCGGCGCTGGTCTTCACCAGGGCGTATTCCTCACCGCTCAGGGAACCCGCGGTGGCCAAGAACCACAGCACAACCATTAAACCGTTTTTCAGAATTGCATTCATATATATTACGCCTCTCAATTTGTCGGCTCTTATCCCCCGGCTATTTCCCGGGGCTCGTACGGTATTGCACGATTTTCCCCTGCGAGTCCGTGCCGCTAACTCGTCCCTGCATCCGTGAGTTCACGTAGGCACTTATTCGCGCATTGTGGGCCTTGGCATAGGCATCCCAGTCATTGGCAGCCCCACCGGTTCCAGTATTGCCGCCCGAGGCGCTTGGCGCGTAGCGGGCGGTGTCAGACATGGCCTGATTTCGCCCCGCCGCCGCCGTGCTGCCAGACCGGGAACTGGAGGCCGCGGACAAGTTTCCCGCCGCTGACAGCCCACTCAGGAGTGTATTCAGACCCGATGACGCAGAATGTTGCTGCGACTCCAAGGTCTGCAAACTGGCTTCCTCGGCCTCGATGCTGGCATTGAGTTGGTCCATCTGCTGACGCAGTTGCTGGCTCTGGGCGCCCGATTGATCCAGCGACGCGCCCGCCTGGGCGGCGCGGTTCTTCAGATCTTCCCGCGCGCGCTTAAGTTCCTCGATGGCGGCAGTTTTAGCGGCGATGCGCTCGTCCAGGTCCTGGACCTGGCCCTGAAGCTGGGCTGCTTGCGCGTTCTGTTCCTCAAGCTGCAAGGCGCGCTGGTCGGTTCCCGCATTGAGAGACTGCAGGATACTCTCATAGGCCTGCTTCTCGTATTCGGACTTGAACACTTCGCCCGCGCGCGCACCCGGCACGTTCTTCTCCTGCTCGTAGGCGTCCATGGCCGCGTTGAGGTGTTGCCATCTGAGGACTGGAGGAGATTTCACGGCGCCGTTTGGTTGAGTTGCCGAGACGGTATTCCATCCGCTCTTCCTGATCGTGCTCTGCGCCTCTTTCATATCCTGATCGGCTCGGTACAGGCTCGCCGCCTCACTGTATTCTCGGCGCCAGTCATCGTAGTTATTGCCCCATAGCCAGGCGCTCTTGATTTCTGCGGCTGCCTCGACAGAATTGTACATCATGGAACCGATCGTTCCCGCGGTGCCAGCGGCATAAGTGAGGGTGTCCCCCCACTGCACAACTGCCACCCTATACCATCCGCCGAGATACCCCGACCCCACCAGCCGTGCCTCTGTCCGGCCAACGAACCACGCATTCAGGGCATCCTGGCCTTTGATGCCTGTGGACCACCAGGCCCCTGTCCAAGGCTCATCGTCGAGCAATCCGGCAGCGCGCCACTGTTCCTTTATGCGCTTTATCGCTTCTAACTCCTCGAGCCCCCCGGTTTGGCTCACGGTATAGTAGTACCACTGGCCGTCCGGCCCCAGGATACATTCAAGTGAAGCGTGCGCGCATGGGATGGCGCAAGTGGTTATCAAGAGAGCCAACAGGGCCACCACCGACGCAGCGCGGAAGGAGCGCGGACATTCCTGTCCGCCCCGCAAGGCAGTTGCGCATACACCGGCAGGGGGAAGCGTCCGGCGCGAGGACGGTAAGGGCGGACAGGAATGTCCGCGCTCCTTTGGCCGATGCTCGCGTGTTTGGTGTGCTCCGTGGCTTTGGCGTAGCGGTGCTTGGCTCATTTGGCGCCTCCGGTTTCGAGGTTGAGTTCTGGGTTGCGGGTGTCACGAAAACAAATGGGGCGCAAATTAGCGCCGTTGCTATCCGTGACGAATGCCTCATCGGGTATAAGGCTCGGGACCAAAAACAGAATCGCGTGCGATCCGAGAGCGTCATTGCTGCGCTCGGTCACCAAGAGGCGCGGGGCGCCGTCGGAGGAGCGCAACACGCGGATACGCTTTTCGGCGGTCTCCACGCTCATTAGACCGCCCCTGGCGTAGGTGTATTCAACCTTGGTTCCGTCACGCTCCGCAAGGCGCAGGCGGCCAAAGGCGTCGCGAGGAGGCTTGGCACCTTTGGATTCGCTGGACGCCGGGGAGACAGGAGCGCGGACATTCTTGTCCGCCTTGGGGGCATCGGAGGATCCGGGGCGGACAGGAATGTCCGCACTCCTGTCCGCGCTCATTTGCGCCAGTTCGTATTCGCGAGTGGCGGAGGAGGTCTTGGAGATGACTTTCGCCAGCCTCCCGCCCTGGTACTGGCCGAACTGGGTGAGGATGGGACTGTTCGAGGAGTTCTGCACCGACAGGCGCGACAGGCCGCCTTCCTTGGCATAGCCCAATTCCACCTTCAAGCCGCCCGGCAGGAACAGGTACTCGCAGCGGCCATCTGTGCGTTTTTGGATGACCAGTTTCGCCCCCTGGCAGCGCAAAGTCTCCAGGGTGCCGTTGGTGTTGTATTCGTGGGCGCAACGCAACCCGTCCGCAAAGAACTGCGACTCCAGCCGCGACTGACCGTTGTAGGCGTAACGCGCCAGCAATTCGGGGGCTTTGGACACCGGCGTCAGCCGCCCGGCCTCCACCAACCGGTCCTGGTTGTCGTAGGCAAACAAGTCGTGCCAGAAGGAATTGAACCCACTGGTGAGGTGTCCAGCCGCGTCGTAGTCGAAGACATTTTCCTCTCCATCGGGGAAGATTTCCCGGATCAGGTGGCCGGGCGGGTCGTAGCGGTAACGGAATACCTTGCCCGCCGCGTCTGTGTAAGCCACCACCCGGTCGGCGGGGTCGTATTCAAACCGTTCGGTTCGTTTGTCCGCGTACTGAATTTCGAGCAAGCGGTCCCCGTCGTCGTAACGGAAGGTGGCCAGAAGGCGGTCTTTCTCGCGGAGAGAAACCAGGTTGTCAAAGAGGTCACCCTTGCCGGTCAGGACCGACCCGTTGGAAGTCCGAAGTGCGAAGTCCCCAGCGCGGGAACCTTGCCCGCCGGTGACGAGGGTGGCGTGGCTGAGATGGAGGAAAAGCATCATGCGCGGCTCAGAAAAAGGCAGCCGGCGGAAGGCTGGAGGATCGAGGAAAGCGCCCGGGCTGGCCCGCTGGCGCAACGACGTGGTCTCCAGCCGTCCAGCCTCGCTCTCGACGGCCTCGAGCTTCCCGGCAGGGCCATATTCGAGCCGCAGCGTGCCTCGTTCCGAATCTGTCACCTCCAACGGCAAGCCGGAGTCGTTGTAGGTGATACTCTGTTCGCGTCCATCGGGCAGGCGCTCGGAGGTGAGTTGGCCACGGGCGTTATAGGCGAGCTTGCGCACGCCTCCACGCCCATCCACCACCGTGGCGGGCAAACCCAGCAGGCCGCCGTATCCGACTTGCGTTACCCGCTCCCGGGGATCAGTGATCCTCACCGCGCGGCCATCAGCATCGCGCTCGATGGTCGTCACCCCGTCTCGGAGGGAGGAGATTTGCTCTAAGCGCCAATGCTCGTCGTACTGGCGGACGACCACGTTGTCGTCCCTTTCCCGCAGGACCTCCTGCCGCTTTGAGGCGAGAAAACGATACTCGCTCTTCCGGCCCAGGGCATCCGTGCGCGTCACCATCCAGTCGCTGCCGAAGAGACCGAGCTTGGAATAGACGCGCGTCTCTTTCCGACCGTTGCGGTCTATCTCGACCACCCGGTCCTGACTGTCGTAGCGGTAGCGGGCCCAGTGGCCAACGGAGTCGGCGCGCTCGGCCAACCGCCCGCTCTCGATGCGGTAGCTAAGAGCGAAGCCGGTAGGATCGGCCGCCTTGGCCAGCGAGCCTGCCGTGTCATATTCGTAGCTCCAGGTCCGGCCGTCCGGCGCTTTGATGCTCCGGAGCCGCCCCGTGGCCGGGTCGCAGGTGATTTCAAAGACGGCCTCGTGTGGGTGGTGAACCACCACCGCCCTTGGCTGGCCCTTGTCGTTCCGCAGTACGTCCAGCCGGTGGCCTTGAGGATTACTGAGCTGCACGAGTCGGCCAGCGGTGTCGAACTGCTGCCGGCCATGGAGCAGGTCGGTGAGGACGAAGCCGCTCTTTGTCTGCTGCAAGGAGACGCGTGGCGCTTCCGCTGCATCCAACGGCGCCCAGAGATTGGTTCCGGTAGAGAGGAAAAGTTGTTTCCCCCCGGACTGGTCGAAGGTTTGCAGGATCCGGCCCTTGCCTTCGGTGGCGGGCTGGACGGCGGCGTCAAACGGCCAGCAGCGCCATGAGGACCCCAGCGCGCCGGATACACCGGGCGTGTAGCGCCAGGACAGGACGAACGGTGGCCGAGCATCCGGGGCGATGAGGTGCAAGTCCGAGACGACCGGGCCCGGTGTGCTCGCGGCCGCCAGCGGTGTGACGGCCAGGAGCAGCAACGCCACGATGGAGGTCTGGGAGAACTCGTGTATTGGGGTGATCTCCCTGTTCATCTGTTGATCCTTTCGACCATGGACCTCGCGCCCGCCAGAACCGGGCGGTGGCTGTAGGCCCGTCGGAGTCCGGTAGAGTTCGCTTCCCGGCTGAACTGGTACCACGCGAAGACAGAGATGCTCAGTCTCCGCACATCGCCGGATTCACCGAGTCGCTTCCGCCGATGCTCAAACCGGCGTTTGGTGGCCCCAAGCACGCGGGGCCGCAGGCCGTGGAGGAAGCAGAAGCCGCAAAACGGCACGCCCTCCCGGGTGGCGAGGACGCGAGACTTTGATTCTGCCAGGCTCAACCGTAGCGCAGCCAACTGCTCGCGCACGCCCCGGCACAGGTCCCACAGGCGCGCCTTGTCGTCGCCAAACAGCAGAAAATCATCCGTGTAGCGGAGATAGGCCCCGTGCTGCTCCGTCTCGGTGACCCAGTGGTCCAGAGCATCCAGGTAGAAATTGCCCCACAACTGGCTGGTGAGATTGCCGATGGGCAGACCGCGCGGACGTTCCAGGGCGCTCACAAGATCGTCGTCCGGGAAAAACGCTGGCGGCACCTCTGCGCCGGTGCGGTAGCTCCCGAGAATCATCTCCAGCAGCCCCGCTGCGTCCCGGCAGACCACCCACTCGGTCAGCTTCGCGAAAAGGATCGCGTGGTCAATGCTGGGGAAGAACTTGCTCACGTCACACTTGAGCACATAGCGGTAGCGGTTGCTAAGCTGGCGGCAGCACTCCCGGGCCGCCGTCGTGCCTTTGCCTGCTTGGCAGGAGAAGCTTCGGGGAATAAAGCGCCGCTCCAGGACCGGGGCCAGCACGTTGCAGAGCGCATGGTGGACCACCCGGTCGCAAAAGGGGGCGGCGGCAATGGTTCGGCGCTTAGGCTGGTGGATCACAAACAATCGGTATCCTGCCGGGCGGTAGGTGCCGCACAACAGCCCCTCCCTTAGGCGAAGAATCTCGCTCTCTCGTCGCCGCCACCAGTCCTCGACGTCGGGACGGTGGCTCTTGCCCCGCCGGGCTTTGCGCGCGGCCAGGAAAAGATTGTCCACCGCCGCCACGTTCTCCAACGTGCAAAATCGCTTCAACTGCCTTTCATTCATGCCAAGCTTTCCCATGACACCGTCGCAAAAACCGCCCATCTACACCGTCCTGACCGACCTCCTGGGCTGGACCCTCGACCGCACGGCCGGGTTACCCAAGAGCTGCCGCTTCACCTTCGGCCAGCGGATCGACAACCTGGCCCTTGACGCCCTCATGCTGGCGACCCGGGCGCTTTACTCTCCGCGCCCAGCCAAAGCTGCGCTGCTCCAGGAACTCAACCTGCTGCTGGAGCTTATGCGCGTGCTTTGGCGCCTCGTTCACGAGCGCCACTGGGTCAGCCAACAGCAACTGCTCTTCGTCAACAGCCGGATTGACGAGGCCGGGCGGATGACCGGCGGCTGGCTCCAAAGCCTTCTCCGATCAAAATAGCTGCCGGGACTTTCGGCCAGACCCTGCTTACCGGCCACGGCAGCCGCCGCGTCTTTTCCCCGGCTTCTCCAGGGCGTGCTCGGGCTGGTTAGGTGGCTTCTTGGCCCTGGCAGGCAAGGCCCTCGGCCCGGCCTGCATCTCGCCAATCTTCTGGTCGTTCAAGCACCTTCCCGAGGACGCACCACCCACCACCAACACACAACGAAACCCGTTGTTATCGTTGCGATTGTCGGGCGTATTGTTGTTGCGATACGAGGACAACAAGTTCGCGGATTCGTTATTGTTCCACGACGCACCGCGCAACACGCCCCACGTCCCCCAGCCCAACCACCCTCGGCATAGCGGCCCCAAAAGGCTGCCCGGCCGAAATTCTAATTTCCCGGCGCGCTCCGCGCGCCGGGAAGGGAAAAGGGTAAAAGATTCAAAGAGCAAAGGGTATGCCAGCACCACCTAACCCGAGGACGCTCCACCCACCACCAACACACAACGAAACCCGATGAAAGCGCTGCGAATGACGGGCGAATTGCGGAGGCGATACGAGGACAACAAGAGCGCGGAATCGCCATAGTCCCACGACGCACCGCGCAACACGCGACCTTTTTGCTCGCCATCATACCAGTCTTCACACCACTCCCAGGCGTTGCCGCCTAAGTCAAAGAGACCGAGCTCGTTGGCCTCGAAACTGCCCACCGGTGCTGTGCGCGGATACTCATCACTGTAGCCCTCAATCGTCTTCCAGCCAGAGTGCCAGGTATCGGTGCGAGCCTCGTTGCCGGCATAATTCCCTGCCCCTCTCGGCGGCGGCCAGGAGCGGCCCCAGGGGTACTGGTCACCAATCTTCCTGTCCTTGTCTTTGGGCAGGCCGCCCGGGTCCTCGTGCAGCCCCACCGCCTCGCTCCACTCCTCGTCGGTCGGCAGACGGTAACTCTGGTTCGGACTTATCTTGCCTTCTTTACGTTCCTTTCTCGTGAGCCACTCGCAGAAAGCGACGGCGTCATTCCAGTTGACACCGACCACCGGGTGGTCGGGCGTCTGCCGAAAGCCCGGTTTCTGCCAGTTGTACCCGCCGCGCTCCTTCCAGCCATCTGTGCCGACCACCCACATGCTGTTCCCCATGTCGCGGCGGGTGGCTTCGACAAACGCCTCGAAGTCTTTCACCCGCGTTTCCCAGACGCTGAAGAGGACCTTGTTATTGGGCACGGGCACAAACTTCATCCCGAGGCTGTTGACGAATGGCTTGTCTTTGGCGGCCGAGCCGGCCGAACCGGTCCCGGAAGTACTGGGTGGGGCCACGGTGGTTTGCGGGGACGCCGCCTTCTGCGCCTTCAACTCGGCGAGATACTTCTCCCCCTCCTGGCGCGGCAGCGCGCCGGCGATGAGCGCGGGGGCCAGTTCCTCGATCGCTCGCTCCAAGTCGTCTTCCGTAGCCACGGAGGTCTTCTGACTGGCGGCAATGGTCAGGTCCAGGTTCAGCACTTTGACCGACAGGTGATATTTGCTGCCGAGTTTGGCCAGGCTGCCGACGTAAACCTTTTCGATGCCCAACTGGTGCATCGCCATCTTGCGGGCGTCGTCGGGCGAGACGTTGGGCTGGGCCTGGGCCACTAATTTCTGGACCTTTTCCATCTGCTCCCAGTCCACAACAGTGAACACGGCGCTGTTGGCCACCTGGTCCACGAGGATGTTGTAAAGCGAAGTGCCCAGGCCGGGCTTCAGATCCGGGTCCACCTCGAACTTCATGATGCCGATCTTGAGCTTGTTGGCGGAGGTGGAGGCGGACAGGTTCGTTTCTGCCGCGGGGGCCGCCGTAGCCGCCAGCACCGCCAATGAAGCGAGGAGGAACATGCGGGTTAAGTGCATAGTCAGGTTCCGGGACTTGCGATTGTCATCGAGGAGGCGGACCGGGCGGAGGTGGGGATAAGTTCCTTTGCGTGCCCGGGCTGAGAGAGGGGGAGGGTAACAGCGAGAGGAAGCGGCCGAGTGAAGAGAGCCGCCGAAGATCCGTTTTCATGAGCTTTACGCCATACCTGACTCATTTGGATGAATGTTCACTGATTCAGCCGGTCGGGTCAAGCAGAGAATTAGCAGAAAATTAGCTTGAGCGGTGGTAGTGGCGAAACGCCCGGGCGGTGCGGAACCAACTCCGGCGGCAGGCCCCGGTGGCGGACGCCGCGCATCTTGTTACTGTACCAGCGGTAGTAGCGAACCATCTGCGCGCCGGGTCCGGGATATGCTGGGTGATGGCGACCAGCGAGTCGGTGGCGGTGAAGACCTCGAAGTTGCGGTTGCTTTGGCATTGAGGCCTGAGCGGTAGATGACGATGTCGGCGGGGCCTTGGGCGGGCACCGGGCAGGGGCCGATCATGACTCAGCCGGTGCCCTTTGAGCGTCCGGCACCCAGGAAAGGTCAGACCGTAGATTGGAATATGTGAACAACAAAGACGCGAAGACGCGAAGAAATAGCAGGGAAACGTCCGACCTTGATGAAATGGCAAGCATCACCTTGTTTTCAGCCTTCGCGTCTTCGCGTCTTCGCTGTTCAATTGCGGCGGGTCAAAGCGGCCACACGGGGAAGGCAGAAGGCAGAATGAAGAATTAGGCCCCCTCAAAGCCCCCCCACAGCGTAGTGCGAGCCAACTGATTGCGACCCGAATGCGCCTACAACGCACCCACACATGGCACCGCCACATATACTTGCCCCTGCTCGCCTGCTGCGCCTGCTGCTCCCGGCCCTTCATCGCCGGCCGAACCCACCGCAGGCGCGGCCTCCGCAAGCCTATGCGCTTTTGCTCCATCGCCTGCTCTCGGCTTAGCCGTCAGAGCAAGTCTCGAAGCGCTGGTACTGGAGCCGCCCTGCATGATGAGATTGCATATCAAGGCCGTTTTCGTCCTGGTAAGAACCCAGGAGAAACGTCTTCTTGCTGCTCGTCGGGCTGCGCAGGATGGATGGCAGCGTGATGCAGCCCTGCCGGGTAATCAGGGCCGGGCGCCTGCCCCCCGGGCTATTCGTGCGCTTTTCCTACCGCCTCGGCCTTCAAGCGCTGCCGCTCGGCGGCCTTGGCGAACGGATAGTATATCGCCATCGCAATGACAATCGAGATGGCACCCCAAACGGCGGCTCGCCAGTCGCCGCCGGAAACCAGGTAGTGCCCGATGATGGGCGGCGTGGTCCAGGGCACATTCACGAACGGCTTGTGAATCAGCCCCCACTGCATGAGCAGAAAGCTGCTGGCGGTCAGGATCAACGCGTTCAGGATGTACGGCACCATGAAGATAGGATTCAGCACGATGGGGAAGCCGAAGAAGATGGGCTCGTTGATCTGGAAGATCTGGGTCGGCAGCGACAAGCGGCTGACCTTTCGATAGCCCGGCTCCTTGGAGTTCAACATCACCAGCGCGAGCGCAATGGTCGCTCCGGTCCCGCCCACGTTGACGAAAGCAGTGAAGAAACCGTAGGCGGTCACATACGGCAACGGCTGACCTGCAGTCATCGCTTCCACGTTCGCAGCCAGGTACTGCAGGAAGATCGGCGCCACGATGGCATCCATGGCGTTGTCGCCATTGATACCGACGGACCATAACAGCGTGACCAGGAATGCATACACCAGAATCCCCGGCAGGGTGTTCAAGGCGAACACCACCGGCTTGAAGGCAGTTTGCACGATGTGGTCAATGTCCACCCCCAGCACAAAGCGGATCACCCAGAAAACTACCACCAGAAAGAACAGCGGGCTCAGTGACAGGAAGGACTCGTAAACCACCGGCGGCACATTCTCAGGCAGCTTGATGACGATGTTCTTGTCCGTAAAGAACTTCTGGACGCGAACACAGACCAGCGCAATGAGGACCGCGGTGAACAGCCCCTTCGAGCCAAGGCTGTCCATCGAGAATGCGATGTCATCCGGCTTCGCCCCCAGCTTAAGCTGGATCATGAGGAAGACCACGGTGGCGATCGTGGCACTCACGATGGCTTCCTGCTTAAACTGCTTCCCCAGGTCGTAACCAATGGCGAAGCACACAAACACTGAGAGCAGGCCAAAGGTGGCGGTGACCGGGACTTGCAGGAGCTGGAGATAGGGCGCGATGATCTTGTCCCAGCCGTTGATCGGCAGGAAGGCGACGATGATGAAAAGCCCCCCAATGATCGTCAGCGGCACCACCGAGACCATCCCCGCACGGATGGCGGACAGGTAAGTGTTTTCGCTCAGCACCGTCAGCGCCGGCACGATGCGTTTGTTGAGAAAGGCGGTGGCCTGACTCACGCGGCCTCCGGCTTTCGCAGGCTCTTGCCCATGTAAATGCAGCCGTCCTTACCCTCGCCGACGCGGAGCAACTCCTGGAAGCCCAGCCGCTGATAGAAGCCAATCGCGGGGGTATTGATCATGCTCACGCCCAGGTGCGCGCCCGGGCTGCCACGCCGACGCAGGGTGTCCATGATTTGTTCGATCATGCGCCGGCCATAGCCACGGCCTTGCGCACGTTCCATCAGGTCAATGTGCAGATGCGACGGGTAGGCCTCGTACGGCTCCGGCATGGTGTAATCGGCGTTGTGATACCAGGAATAGACAGTCTGCACCCGCGTCCATTTGCTCGGGTCCCCTTGCGGCGCGGGGAATTGTTTGCACAACTGCGGCCGCCACTCCTTCTCGTAGCGCGCATAAAAAGCCCGCGAGTCAAACGCCCCGAATGCGTAGCCGCAGACCCCTTGGTCATCCTCCAGGATGAGACTCAGATCGGGCTCATAGACCAGATAGGGACCCACAAAGATCCGGCCCAAAGCGTCCGGGTCCTCGCGGTAAAACGGTTCGCCGTCTTTCCCAAAGTCGCCGGTCTTCATACAGACGTGGTAAGCAGCCGCCTGGTCGGCGGGCAGACCGGGGCGAATGATGCAGTCCTTCATAGTTTAGCAGGTATTTGAGGTCTAGCGTTGTAGGCAGTCTCCGCGGCATCTGGCCGCACATCGGGACCATGAACTGACCCCTCTGCCACCTTTGGCACCCTCTCCCCCTCTGAGGGGGAGAGGGATAGGGAGAGGGGGCCGTCTCGATCGCTTCGAGGTTCATGGAAAGTTTGAGCGGGAGTAAAGGTTCCATCGGGATGCTGCATCAGCAACCGCTGCAAGCGGGGCACCATGCCGCCGCGGTAAGTCAGGGGCAGATGGAAGTCCGAGCGGCACGCGGCGTCCGTCGGCCCGCCCGCAGAATGGTGTTTCACGTAGCGTTCCAGCAGGTCCAGCTCCTCGCGGAGTTCCCAAATGCGGCGGCTCAGCGCGTAGAATAACGGGCGTTGGCGAAGCTCTGTCATGCGGACACAGAACTCCTTCAAGCGGGCGGCCTGGCGCAGGAAGACGGCGGCGTCTTCCCCCCACTCGGCAGGTTTCCTGGCCAGCAAGCTCCGCGTGCGTTCGAAGAAGGCCTCGGCCTCCGGCCCCTCTTCATACGGCAAATAGTAGCAGTCCCCGAAGAGGATCAGGTCCTCCAGCGTCACCTGTTGGCCAATGGCTTCGAAGCGCGGCAGCCATTCCTGCATCGCGGAGCGGTAAGCCTCGCGCGGAGCCCACTGGCCCTCGCACTGCACGAATTTCGCCAGCGTGCGGAACGGCACGTAATTCAAGGGGAACTCGTTATTGGGATTGCTGAGCAAGCCGCTCACCTCGTCCCGCAATTCCGGCGGCCGCCCGGCATACGGGCCGCAGTAAAGCCGGCGCCCGTCGTAATCGTTGGCGTGGAGGTTATCCCAGATCAGCGGCTTCCGGCGCAGAATATTCCGCAGCTCCCGTATATGCGCCACGGTGATCTCGCGAGAGATGATCTCCGGACCGGTCCAGAACACGTCAATCTCCGGCAACAACTCCCGGCCGATGGCAGACAGATAACCTTCGCCGCCGTAATTGCGTTCAGCCATTCGCCCGCAATACGGTGTCGGACAGAACAGGAAGCGGGCACCCGGGCTCCGCTCTCGAGTCCAGCGGAACATGGCATTGGCCACCTGCGACTGGGCCGAAGCGAACGAGCGCCCCGCCTTCAGATCCTCCGGCGCCATTTGGTCGGGAATATCGTCAAAGAGCAGGGCAAAGTGCCGGCATCCCAGCCCGAGCATCTGCTCGAAACGCTTCTTCAAATGGACCAGCTCAGCCTCATTGCTGTAACGGATGTCCAATCCGGGGCTAAGTGCGTAGATGAACCGCAAGCCGCGTTGCTGGGCGGCGCGGATCACCTCACCCAGCGCAGCCGCTTCCGCATCCGAGTAAAGCTCGCGCCAGATCGACCGCTGCTTCAAATCGTCCTTGAGAGCGTAGAGGTAGGTGTTGAGGCCCCAGTCGGCCATCCAACCAAACAACTCAAAGCGCTCAGCCAGCGACCAAGGCTCTCCGTAGAAGCCTTCGATCACTCCCGCCAGGAAATCTGCGGTTTCTCGGGTTGCCATGCGCTGGTCTGTTGTTTCACCCAGAAGCTACAAAGCGCAGCAATCCGTTGGCAAGGCTGTTCGACACCGCCAACTCCACTGCCGCTGCTTATTGAACCCGTCCGGATACCCTTCGGATACCCTTCGGATACCTTTCGGACGCCCTGCGGACTGGTTGGCTGGTGCCTGGCCCTCGCCCCCCAACAGCCCCCCTGCCATTTACCCGCTCCCCGCCTGCCAACCCGCTCCACGGGAAAGCACCGGCCGCTTGGGAATCTGCACCTCCCATTAACACCCAACTTCAGTTGGGTGTGGGGCGGGCGGAGAGGAGATGGAACCGCTTCAGCGGTTTCTCCTTCCCGCGTGCTCGCGCGCATTCACACGGATGCTGGCCGCCGTGGGAGGCACCCTTTACCCGAATAAAGTTGGGTCCTAACTTCATGGTGAGAAAGCGCGAGATCTCTGGCCTAATACCGCCGAACGGCGAGGTGAGCGATGGCGGCGGACACCAAGCGCCCGAATCAGCAAGCAGGCACCGCCCGCCGCCATTCGCTCGACCGAAAAGTTAGCTCCGGGGATTCCCATGCCCTCTTACTTTCATCAAGAAGATGGATGCCAACCCGGAGAGAAACAAAGCACAGCCGCTTGGCTCAGGAACGCTCAGGATCGACCCGCTCAATATGGCTCCCGAGTCCCCTGTGAGCCGCAACTCTCCAAGCCCGGCAAGCAGATCGGCAAACACAGCGGGCGACGACGAGAACAAACCCTCATACTGCAACCCCTGCATGAAGTCACCCCACTGACCAAACGGGATATGGACAGGAACTCCGGTACCGAGCGAAAAGCCGAGCGTGCCCGAAGGCGTGATAATGAGGGGAGTGAAGCTGTCGCCAGAGTAAGGATCAACCACATCTATGACAAACTGACCACTGCTCGCGTCAACCGTAAGGGAACCGAGACCACCATAGATCCAGGCACTGAGAACCTGCTGGCCCAAATCAAACCGAAACGTGCCCTGCGCTCTGGAACTGATGACGCCGCCCACGCACAACACAATGGCGAACGCGACGAACTTGAGAGATGCTCTTTTCATAAACGCACCAAGCTAACGCTGCTCATCACTGGCGGCGGGCCATTGATGTCCGGCAATCAACAGAGACGGAATCCAGCCGTCCAGTGCATGAGCCGGGTTGGGCCAGCTCCGTAGGAGCGACATGTTTAGAGCGACCACCACGCCCTCGATCTTTTCCGCAAGCCCCGTAGGGGCGGCATGGCCTGTGCGAGATAGCACCATGCCGCCCCTACG
>CAIWJG010000994.1 GCA_903912925.1 uncultured Verrucomicrobia subdivision 3 bacterium
GCTACACGCGCCAGCACCGCAACGAAACGTGCTCCACCATCGTTGCTCACCTGAGTAAAGACGGTCCTGATGTTCATTCACCCTACACAGCCCCGCTCCCTCACGGCACGCGAGGCCGCACGCGTGCAGAGCTTTCCCGACTGGTTCCAATTCCCGGTCCCCCGTACACAACAGTTTCGCCTCATCGGCAACGCCGTTCCGCCGCTCGTCGCGGAGGCGGACTGTGAGAACTTCCTCACAACGCAGATTGAAACCGTAACGCAATGAACTCATCCGAAAATCCAGTCGAGATGTGCCAACATTGCGTCAAGGAAGAGGCCGTGCGGCTTGATGATGCTTACGGAATTCCCGTGTATGGCTTCTGCTCTAGCGAGTGCGCGATTCAACATGGTTACCGGCCGGAGGTATTCAGTGGTGACTACGAAACAGACGGCGATGCAGTCGAGCCGAGTTGAGCTAAACCTTCAGATTTCGCGCAACCCGCAGCGTTTCAGATACTCTGCAGTTGAATCGAACCAACTCGACAGTCTGGTTGGGTCGGTGGGGTCACCATGTGGAATCCAAATCACCAATCCTTCGCGAGCACGTGTGAGCAGCACCCGATAACTGTTGAGCAAATAGCGCCGGTCAACCTTCTTGCCGACGTCACCCCAACGGCTGCCACTGAAACTGCGGAACGACCATCCGCCTGCGGGATGGTCAACCGTGAAGTCGCCACCCCAGCAGACGCCAACCCAGTCGAGTTCCAAACCCTGGCACTCGAATTCGGACGCAGCTACTTCGAGTTGATTGGATGAGCGGACATCAGGCGGCAGGTCCAGAAACCAATGAACATAGAGGTCGCGGTTGCCTTGTCTAAACCCCGATGACATCTCCAAGCCATGCGGGCGCAAACGGATCGCACCAGAGCTTGCAACCAACCCGCAGCGGCGAAGCCCGCGCGTATGTTCCCGCAACCACGCACGCGCGGTGGCAAGCGAGCGAGTGAGCGCGATTGGAAATTCTCGAATGTCGCCGATGATGCTGGCGGCTGTTTCGGCATCGCTATTCAGGACGGCATCTATCCATTCCGTTACTCGCTGCACCCGAAACGCACGAAGGCAGACATCGAGATGAAGTGCTGGCTCGGGCTGGATTGATAACGCTCCGATTTTTTCGTCGTCAAAAAGGCGGTGGCCGGCCACGCTAGTATCTCCGCTCAGGGCTTTTGGTGACACTGCCACTCGCCAGTGCGGAAATCTTTCGCGCAGCGTCCGCCCCCACTCAGCAAGGCCGACTTCTCCGTTGTGGATCTCTTGACCGCCTCCAACCAGTGCAACCAACACAGCCCAATCCGCGTGCCTGTCCATAATCGAGAGCATAGTTTCAGGCTCGGAGATGTTTTGGCCCGTTTTCTTTTCGTTTTGAGCAGCATCCCACGCACGCTGGGCTTCATCGAAGACGACGACATGCTCGAACGGTGGTTTATCAGGTTTGTCCGTTGCCTCACGAACGAACGAATGGACGTTTTGGATGAAGGTGCTGACCGTTCGTTCGCCCCCATCGGCGCGTTTGCGACGCCTGAAGTCTCGCGCGATGGCTGCGGAAACAATCTTCACCAGCGGGCCGTTGCCAGAAAGGAAAACCGGCGATGGGCGCCCGTCCTCCCGCAGTGTTGGATTATGCACGACGTTGAGTCCGGCCAGCGTCTTGCCCGCACCAGGGACGCCTGTTACAAAGCAGGCTACTCTCAGTCGTTCTCGTTGCGCCTGCTCAATGATTTCAATGAGCTTGTCGGAGGTGAGAGTGAGATTGATTGCACCAGCGTGTGAGTGCGCAATTTCACGCACGTTGTGTCCAGCGTAGAGTGCCTCCGCAGCTTCCACGATAGTCGGGACAGGCCGATAGGCTGACAAATCCCATGCCGCGCCCTCGATGATAGAATTCTTGGGATCACTCTCCGCCCTAACTGCAATCGCAATTTGTGTCGCGAGGTCGGATGCGTTTGCGAGCCAGATGGGGCGAACGGCGTCAATCCAATCCGCAGGAGTAACAGGCGGCGGTTCTGCGATTGCCTTCGCAGAGACTGCAAAAGGAATGATGCGGCGACCGTGGCTCTGCTCATGGAAATCTCGCAAATCGAGCGCGTAGTCTTCTACTTGCTGCTCTGTCTGGCGACTGTGGCGTTGCTCCTTGGTTTTGAACTCAACGCAGCAAATTGTGTCGGCTGCGAGAACCACGGCGTCAATACGCCCGCTACGCCTGGGAATTGGGTATTCGAGAAGCAATGTCCAATGCGCCCTCGTATTGTCGTCTTCGACAAGCCAGTCGGCTGCTGCCTTTAGCATCCCAATTTCAGCCTGCCACGCCTTGGTCTGCCTGTGCTTTAACTCCGCGAACCCGCTTTCTCCACTCGCGGCAGTTAGCAAGCCGAGAATCCGCTTCGGGTCATCTACCCGAAATTCGGCGAGGGTGGCGCGATAATAAGCCGGCATTCCTCACACCTCCCCGCCGAGCAGCCATTCTGGCGTAACACCAAGGGCCTTGGCTAAAGCCTTCACCTCGTAGTCGAGGACGCACCGCACTCCGATTTCGATTTTGGATATTCCCGCTCGGTCAATGGCGATGCCGAGTTTGGCAAGTTGACCGGAAAGTTCGTCCTGGGTGAGCGAGGGTTTGCGACGCAATCGCGCCCCTTTTACCCGAGCGCCAACAATGTTCATGCTTTCTTGGCCCATTAGTTAGGAGATAGGCTAACAGAAGAACCAAGAAGTCGTGTTCTAGTCGGGAACGCGTTTCTTTGAAACCCCAAAGCATGGTGAAGACCTTTTCCCTCGCACCTTCATTCTGAATGTTTCCCCGCTGTGGAATTACGTGAGCCCCTCGCGCGTGTTTGGTCTCGACGGCGATCTTGGTTCTGGAATCGAACCGAAGCGGGAGTTGCCTTTGTTCCGGCAGGTGGGCGATCGGATGGCTTTCCGCCGAGACTCAAGAAAACGGCGACGGAAGCGGAGCGGTGCGACTTGAGTGATTTGAGAGTTGGCGTAGCCATGCGAGCTTCAGAGGCGGATACAGGGCCGAAAGGTTCAAAGCCGTTGCTATTTCGAGCACTCAACTCAAACATCCAGGACCCGGCACATCACACCCTCGACCTCATGACATGGGAGTTGGATGATGCAACCCTTGCGATCTTGCTCGAAAAACGGGTGGTTGAGGGAGGAAGCCCGGTCGTAACTATTCACCTGGCATCGGTGCGCGGCAGGGGCGGGGACGGCTCGTCCCCGGTTGCGTTCGCCAATCACGAAGACCTGGGGACGAGCCGTCCC
>CAIWJG010000995.1 GCA_903912925.1 uncultured Verrucomicrobia subdivision 3 bacterium
AGTGTTTCTAAATCAATGGGTTGCAAAGGTTTTGTGCGGTTGGGGCGAGGAATTTGAGCTGTGGCGGAATCCGTGAAGACCTCCCCTGGGGGGGTAGCTGGGACTTTTTTTGTCGCTAAACGCTAAGGCGAGGATTTGGGAACTTGAGCTTCCGTTGCAGGCTCCACAGTGCTAACTTGGAAACGAGAATTTAGAGTATTCCGTTTTATGGGCACCGCTCTGTCAACAGCCGAAACAATCGAACTACCGAGCAAGGACATGGCTTTCCTAAAGGCTTATGCCCGGAAGCACGGCATGACGCTATCGAGCCTCCTCGCAGAATACGCGTCCGTTCTGCGTGCGGAGGCCCAGCGCAAGCCGCACCCGGCAAATGTTCAGTTCACAGGAACAGTTCCTCCTGACGTTGACGCGCGCGAGGCTTACTTCCAGGGCTTGGAGGAAAAGCATCGTTGAAGATCGCGATTGACCTGAACGTGCTTCTGGATGTGGCGCAGAATCGGACTGCGTTCTACCAGGAATCCGAGGAGGTGATTGCCCGCGCACGCGAAGGCGAGTGCGAGGGTGTTATCTCCGGGCATCTCGTCACGACCTTTCATTACCTGGTGGCCAAGTTCGCCGGCGTTGCGGCGGCGAACATTGCCGTGGACGGGCTGCTCACTGACTTTGCGGTTGTTGGCGCTGACAAAGAGTTGCTGTGCGAGGCCCGCAAGCTCCCGATGAAGGATTTCGAGGATAGTGTTGTGGCGGCGACGGCTGACTCCTACGGTTGCGACTACATCGTAACGCGCAACACCCCCGATTTCTCCGGCTCACCGATCCCTGCAATCAGCCCGGCGGATTTCCTGAAACGCTTCCCGTCGCCAGCGTCGGGGGAAGCCACCGACGGCTACATTGGAGCCTGATTCGGCGTGCGGCTCCGGGGTCTTTACTCGCCGCAGGGCACCCGTGAGGCAACCGCAGCGGTTTGAGAGAGATCAGATGAGTTTGGTCCGCAGGGCATGGCGGGCGCGGAGGTAGTCGCTGAGGTCGAGTAGCGGTCCGGTCATGCCCGTGGTCACCAAGGCCATGACGACGAGCATAGTGAAGATGGGGGGGGAGAGGATGCCGAGGTCGTAGCCGATGTTCAGGGCAATGAGCTCGACCAGTCCGCGAGTGTTCATCAAGGCACCCAGGGCAAAGGAATCCACCCAATTAATTCCAGTCATCCGCGCGGCGAACATCGAGCCGCCCAGCTTGCCCAAAGTGGCGACGGCAATCAGCGCCAGGCAAATGAGCCAGCCGGCGGGCTCGTGGAGCAGGCCGATTTGCGTGCGCAAACCGGTAAAGGCAAAGAAGAGGGGCAGGAGAAAGACGGAGCTGAAGTTCTCCAACCGGACACGCAATGAGTTCCGGAACTCACCGTGCGAGGGCATCACAATGCCGGCCAGGAACGAGCCAAACAGGGCGTGCAAACCGATCACGTCCGTGACGAAGGCGCAGGCAAACAGGAAGACCACCACGGCGGCCATGATTCCTTTGCCCGGCACGCCGGATTCGAGCGCCGCGTGGCCGAGCCAGCCGGTCACCCGGGGCTTGATCCAAAAGAGCATTACGGCGACAAAGAGCACGGCCAGAATAATGCTGAGCCCCGTGGGGGCCAGGCCTCCCGCCTTGACGATGGCCACGACTACGGCCAGGACGGTCCAGGCAGCAACGTCGTTGGTTGCGGCGCACGCGAGGGCGGTGCTTCCGAGGTTCGTCCTGGTCAAGCCGCGCTCCTCGAGGATGCGGGCGAGCACGGGGAAGGCGGTGATGCTCATGGAAATGCCGATGAAGAGCGCAAAAGGCAGGAAGGTGGTCCCCGGCGCCGCCAGGCCCGGAAACAGCCAGAGAGCACTCAGAACGCCAAGCAGATACGGCAAGAGGATGCCTACCTGGCTGACAAACACGGCCGTACGGGCCTGGTGCTTTAGCTGGGTAACGTCCAACTCCATGCCAATGACGAACATGAAAAGGCAGACCCCAATTTGGCTGAGCATGCGGAGGGTGCCGAGAGAGGCTGGTGGAAACACCAATTGGAAGAAGCCGGGCCACAGCCAGCCGAGCAAGGAGGGTCCGAGCAGGATGCCGGCGATCATTTCTCCGATGACGGCCGGCTGCCCCGCCTTGTGCATCAGGCTGCCGCAGACGCGGGCAGCGAGGACGATGAGGATGAGCTGAACGAACAGGCGGGTGAGCGGGTCTTCGAAGTTCTGGCGCAGGTTGGCCAGGAGCGAGGCGGATGGGCCTACGCCGGTGCTGGGCTGCAGGGCGGGGGACGGGGGGCGTGAAACGTGAAACGTGAAACGTGAAGCGTTCAGCTTGGACCCGTGCTCGACCACCGCGAACATGGCCAGGCCAAAAACGATCAGGATCAGCGGATAAACTAGGAGGCTCCTGTTCACAGTTGATTCAGGCGGGAGCCAAAGCCGCGGTGTAGAGCTGCTGGAAGTCAGCGGCGGCGGCTGGTCGCGGGTTGAATTGAGCGGTCCACTGGCGGGCAGCCTCGTCGGCCAACCGAGGGATGTCGCTCAGTTTGACGCCACAGTGGTCCAGAGTGCGCGGCAGGCTCGCGAGTTCGAGGAGCGACTCCAGGCGCTGGGCCAGATGCTCGGCGGCGGTCTCGGGCGCTGCTGAGGGCGATACGAGCTGCGCCGAGCAGGCTGCTTCGGCATAGGCGCGGGCGGTTGCGTCTTCGCGGGCGTTGAAGCGCACGACGTGCGGCAGCATCATGCCCACGGCGAGGCCGTGAACGACACCAAAGTGCGCGGTTAGAGGATTGGCGGAGGCATGAGCCGCGCCGAGCATGCTGTTCTCGATGGCCGTCCCGGCCCAGGCGGCGCCCAGCAGCATCCATCCGCGTGCTTCGAGGTCGGTGGGCGAGGCAAGGACGCGGGGAAGGGCGGCGACGATGAGCCGGTAGGCTTCACGCGAGAAGATCAGCGATAGGGGGGTCCGGGGTTTGGTAACCAGTGTCTCCAGGGCATGGGCCAGGGCGTCAATGCCGCTGCACGCCGTGACTCGCGCCGGCTGGGAAACGGTTAGCGCGGGGTCAAGCAGGGCAATGCGCGCGGCTGCTTTCGGATCACCGCAGGCCATTTTCTGATGGGTCTGCTCGTCGGTGATAAGGGCAAAGGACTGGCATTCGCTGCCCGTGCCGCCGGTGGTGGGGATGGCGAGCAAGGGCAACATAGGGCGTGTGGCGCGGCCAACTCCCCAGTAGTCTTTCATCTGGCCGCCGTTGGTGAGAATGAAATTGCAGCCCTTGGCGGTGTCCATGCTGCTGCCGCCGCCCAGGCCGATGAAGGTGTCGATGGCGCCGCCGCGAGCGACTTCGACGCAGCGTTCCACGCACTGCGTCGTGGGGTTCTCCTGGACCTGTTCGAAGCATGTGACATGCATGCCCGAGGTGACCAGCAAGGCGCGAACCCGTCCGGCATGACCGGCGGCCACGATTCCGCGATCGGTGACAAGCAGCACCCGCTTGGCGGCGAGACTCTTCGCCAGCTCGCCCACGCGCTCAATGCTGTTGACACCGAAGACGACCCGGGTCCGCGGTTGATAATCAAACGCAGCGAGGGCAGCGGCGAAGTCGGTTTCAGCGTGCATACGTGGCAGCTAGGCTGGAACGAAAGGATGTGACCACGAATGAACGCAGGCCGGCATAGCCAATAGACAATGGCAAATAGCGAAGGGCCAGGCGCATTGTCCCGGAGCAGCACAAACCGAGATGGGAGTCCGGTCTGCAGCATCTGGGTCCATCGGTGTTCATCTGTGGTGGTGCCGAGTTCTTGCGGCTAAGAGAGTTCGAGCGCCCGGCGGCGGTAGAGGAACTCGAAGAGGTTACCTTCATGCGGCTGGTCCCACGCGACCTGCATCGTGGAGATGGGACCGAGGTTCAGGCGGTCGATCAGCGGCGACTCGAGCAGGGCGGCGCGGAACGCTGTGTCCTGAGTGATGGCGGTGACCACCAAGGAAGGGCCGATTTGGCTGAGCATGTCCGCCTGTGCAGCCTGCACCACGCTCGCATACGGGAACAGGAATTCACGGTTGGCGAGCGGGTGGGCGAAGGAGTCGCACAGCACGATGGCCGGTCGCATATACACGGCCCCCTCGAAACTGGCCTTGCGCGAGCCGTTCCGATACTTGGCTGTAACTTCCACGGCGCCCGGGCTTCGCAGCCCTTCCTCGATGGCGGCGTCAATGGAGTCGGCCATTCGAGAATTGGCGAAGGCGGCGAGTTTGGCGGTTTCGTCCTGAGGGGGCAAGGGCGCGAGCGGTCCGAGCTTTTGGGCAAGCGCATCGGCAATTTCAGCGGCGTATCTGGGCACGACCACCGTCGAGGCGTTGATGCAACTGCGGCCGCCGTTGTCGGCAATCGAGGACGCCATCAGGTCTATGAACTCCGGCCAGCGCTCGATTTGGTCCTCGCCGATGAGGATCTTGCTGAGGCCAGGGCCGTGCACCTGGATGGCCGGGTTGTTGGCGTATTGCGCCGTGGTGCTTTTGTCGCCGAAGACCAGAGCCCGGCCGCAGCCGCGCAGGATCTCCGCGGAGCCTTCATGGTCGGTTGGATAGAACCCGAACGCCTGCGCCGGACAGCCGGCCGCGATGAGGGCCTGGATGATCCTGTAGGGCGTCCAGGGCTCTTCCCGGCCAGGCTTCAGGATCACGGGTATCTTCAGGGGAATGGCCGGCAGCCAAAGCGAATTCACCCCGGGCGAATTGCTCGGCATAACCAACCCGAGACAAGGGGATGCGGCGTAGAAGCTAATCCGCGCGCCCGCCTGTTCGCCCAGGCCGCGATCGAGGATTCCGAGGTCGAGGCCACGCGTCAGGCTGTTCAGAATGGTCCGCATCTGCCGCAGAGCCGAGGCGACCTTCTCCATGTTCCGCCGCACCATGACAAAGGGCAGACCGCTTGTCGCGGAGAGGGTCTCGACATACTGCTGGGGCGTTTGCGTGTGGCCCTGGTCGCCCAGGGGCAGCGACTCGTTCAAGAAAAAGCCCGCAGCCTGATGGCAGATTTCCAGCAGTCGATCACAGGAGAACTGCATGAGTGCGGAGCGCGCCTCACTGATGCGCGCCAGGTCCTTGCGGATGATACCCGCGTTGACCTGGCTGAGCCGCGCTAGCGCTTCGCCGGTGCGGCAGTCCTTGACTTCCACCTGGTCAAGGCTGGCGTAGGGCTTGCCCCGCCTGAGTGCCGGGAGGTGAGGGAGCGCTGCCATCGTTCAATACACTCCTTCGACAATGGTCTTCTCCATCGCTCCAAAGGGCCTGACTTCTGCCACACCGTCCCAGGGATAGGGGTCCCGCGGCTGGCGCCGGATGGCTTCGTCCCGTTCGAGGAATCGCGGCAGGAAAAGCTCACGGGTCAGCGTGGTCAGTTCTACCCGGCCCCAGGTATCGTAGTCCACCGCTTGCCCGGTTTGGCTTGGGTTCACCACCCGCAGCACGGCGCGCGGTTGGGGCGCGTAGTAGGTGACCGAGAAGTTGTCCTCTGGCCGCAAGGGCGCGCTAGCCGCCAAGCCCATCAGCGTGTTGCCGTAGGTTGGATAGAAGCCGATTCGGCCCTCCAGTACTTCCTCGACAATGAAACGCACGTATTGCGGCGCCATGGTTGTGCCGCCGCAGAACACGCCACGGATGCCCGCCTCGTAAAGGTCGAGCTTCTCGCCCATTGCTTCGAGGAGCTTCGGGGTGGTGAATAGCGCGCTGATCTTGCGGTGCCGGAGCAGGATCACGGCCTGATCCACAACGTGGTCCATATAGGCGCGGGCCTGGTCGAGCTTCTTCTCGCCCATGACCTTCTTCACCCAGCGGGGGTCAAGATCAACGAAATAGCACGGGCTGCCGCGGAAGTTGGCGAGGTGTTCGATGGCCAGGCGCAGACGCCGTGGGCCGGTGGGACCGACCATCAGCCAGGCCGCGCCGCGGGGGAAATGCTCGTCCGGGAGCTTGGACGAGAACTCTTCGTAGTCGGTCTTGTAATCGTCCCAGCCGATGCGCTGCTTTGGCATGCCGGTGGTGCCGCCCGTCTCGAAGATATTGTAGGGGCGCCCCTGGTATTTCGCCGGCACCCAAACGTCCGGCTGAAGCTCACGCAGCCATTCATCCTGGAAATGCGGGAACCGGGCGACGAGGTCGGCGAACGACTTCACCTCCCGGCGGGGATCCCAGCCGGCCTTGCTGGCCCAGTCGAGCCAGAATGGGCAGCCGGTCTCGGGTGAGAAATGCCAGGCAATGATCTCGCGCATGTGCGCGTCGAGCTGGTTCTGGGCGGCGGAGAGTGTGTTGGGATCGAGGCTCATCTTGCTCTTTAAGTGCGCCGCGTGAGGGCACGCGGCTTACAATTTAGCGCGCGGCAGAGGCGACCTTGCTTAAAGCCGGTTCTAGCTGCGTGTTCCGACCTGACGACTTGCTCATTTGCTTCGGGAAATACTTGTCAATGGTCGCCTGGCTGGGCGGCCGAGTCACCAGCGAACCTACGATCATGCAGAGAGCGGAGCCAAAGACCATCGGCACGACGGTCATGAACCCGTTCCAGAAGCTTACGTCGCCGCGCGGGTTGAGGAAGAGCACTTTGATCGCGTCTTTGCCCTGGCCGATCTGCCAGATGATGTCGCCCGGATGGCAGGTGTTTTGCAGCACAGCGAAATAAATCAGACAGGCGGCGGTGAAGAGCGTGGCGGCCAGGGCGCCCCATTTGGTGCTGCGTTTCCAGAAGAGCGCGGCGATCATCACCGGCGCCAGCGCGGCAAAGCCGGAAAAGGCGTAGCGGATGGCGATTTCGAAGATGCCCTGTTTGGCTTTGAGTTCGAGCGCAATGCCGTAGGCGGCGAGCGTCACGATAATGATGAACGCGCGCGCGAAATGGACGGCGGCTTTCTCGCCGTATTTCTCCCGTCCGCCGTAGTGCTGATAGATGTCCTTGGTGAACATGGTGCTCAACGCCAGCACCTGGTGCGCATCCGAGCCCATGACGGCGGAGATAATCCCCGCGCCGAGTATGCCCGCCAGCCAGACCGGCGCATACTTCTCTAGCATCAACAGCAGGACGCCATCGGCATCGGCCACTTTGCCGAGCGTGGCGGCGCCCAGGACACCGAGAAAGACGCACGGCAGCCAAATCAGCATAATGGCGAGGGGGTAGAGGACCACGGTCCGCCGGAAGGCCGTCACTTTCCGCGCTGAAAAGCACATGATCGCCATGTGTGGGAACATGATGCTCGACAGCGGGATCAGCGTGTAACTCCAGAAGGCCTGGGGCGGCATCTTTTCGCGCGTCACCAGGAAGCTGGTCTTGGGATCGCCCGCAAGTTTGGCGATATACTCCCCGAAGCCGCCGGGCAACGAGTGGCTGATCGTCACCACCGCCACGGCTCCGAAGCAGAGGAACAGCGTGGTCTGCAAGATGTTTACCCAGACGGTGCCGCGCATGCCGCCCAGGAAGACGCCAAGAGTCACTACCACCGCCACGATCGCGCAACCGACCGGGTAAGAGATGATCGGCGGTTGGGTGCCACCGGCGTCAGAGATGTGGGCCAGGACAGTGCCGCCCCCCATGATGCTGATGATCATGTAGGGCACCAACATCAGCGCACTCAGCGCAAAGATCACCGTGCCGATGGCGTCGCATTCCCAACGATCCCGAAAGAAGGATACCTGGGTCTGGTGGCCAAACCGCTTGCCCAGCGCCCACAAACGAGTGCCGATGAAGAAGATGGTGAGCGGAATAACAAAGCCCGAGGAGGAGGCCATCAAGCCATAAATGCCGATGCCCTGGCGATAGGCTTGCCCGGAGCTGCCAAGAATGGCGAACGCCGTCATGTTGGTGGCAAAGATTGACAGGAAGAACACCATCTCGCCGACCGAGCGGTTGGCGAGAAAGTAATCCTCCGTGTTCGCCTGCGACTTGCGGAAAGCCAGGCCGCCGATTACCCCGATGATAACCAGGTAAATGGAGATGACGATAACCGGGATCACGAGCGGTCCCCCTTCGGGTGCTTGACTTCCGGTTCAACGTCTTCCAAGTGCTTCGGCCAGGCCGTCCACACCAGCACGGCCATCATCGCCGAGGCCAGAATCGAGTAGCCTGCTTGGTAAGCCAGGCCGATTGGCAGGAAACCGAAGACGAGAGGATAAGCTTCCTTCCAGTTCCAGAAGTCCTGGTGAAGCACATAAACCACAGCCACCAGGGCCGTCAGGATGAAGGTCTTAAGTTTCATGGGTTGTAGGGTCGGGTCAAATCGGGGTCAGGAATATCCACAACATCGAACATCCCCTCACCCCAGCCCTCTCCCCTTCGGAAGGGGAGAGGGAGTAGCATCCAACATCCAACGCCCAACATCCAAGGATCGACCAAAGGGGAAGCCATTGGATGTTCGGTGTTCGATGTTGGATGTTGGATGTTTCCTAGTTTCATGGCGCGGGCTGGCTGAGGTTCGCAGTCGGCCTGGCAGCGGTTTGGAAGGAGAACAAGTGTGTGTTGGAGGAAACGTAGAGAACGCCATTGGCGACCACTGGCGTCGAGTAGATTGGCGCCCCGAGATTCGTTGTGCTCAGGAGCTTCTTCTCCTTGCTGGCTTCGAAGACCAACAGGTCGCCGTCCTCGTCACCGATATACACCTTGCCGTCGGCGACCAGTGTGGAGCCCCACATGTGCGCCTTCATGTCGTGCGTCCAATAGACCTTGCCGGTCTCCGCGTCCAGGCAATGCAGGTAGCCGGAGAAGTCACCAATGAACAGGAGGCCGTCGGGGGTGATGGACACCGTAGAGATACTGCGGTGGATCTTGTCATACGACCAGATCTTGCCGGTTTGCGTGATGTCCCCGGTCTTGGTGGCGTCAATGCAGGTGAGAATGCCCACCCCTTCACCATGCTCCGGATCCTGGCCGACGGCGGTATAGACGCGGTTCTTCCAGAAGACGGGAGTAGCGTTGATTTCGCTGGGGCCCTGGGCGTCTGGATACTTGAATCGCTTTCGATCCGGCGGGTTGCAGTCATACCACCATACCTTTTTGAGGTAGGTGCTGTCGCCTTCCTTCACCGGCTTGGGGTCAAACGCATAGCAGAGGCCGTCGCCGCCGCCGTAAAATATGAGTTGGCGACCATTGACCCTGCCTGTGGACGGGGAACTCCACAGGCCGTGGAACATGCGCGGGCCGATCTTCGCGTCGTCCTCGGCGAGGAACTCGCCGGTGCGCTTGTCCAGTGCGATCAGGCTGGGCGCGTTGGGGGAGGGAATATTGGAATGCGTCCAGTCCTGCCCGTTGGAGGTTACCACATACACCACATCGCCGATGACCAGCGGTGCGCAGTCCGAAGCGTTATGTGGGAAGACGCCCAGTTCGTTGATCATGTCGTAGCGCCAGATGATATCGGCGTCCTTTGGGCCGGGTTCGATAGGCGGTGCGCGCCGCTCGGTCGGCTTGCCCTTGTCCAGTATGACCTCCTTAACCACGTATTTGGCCTCGTCCTTGTACGGGCCGTCGTTGCCATCAGCCATCCCTTTTGCATCGAGGCAAAGCACTTCGCAGCGGCTGGTTACGACATACACCCGGTCGCCTTCGATCGTCGGCGAAGACAGCAGGCCCAGGCTTTCCCAATCGTTGACCTTGCCCGAGGCGAGTTTGGGCACCACGAGCTGCCATAGGAGTTCGCCGGTCTTTTCGTCGAAGCACATCAGGATGCTCCGGTCGCCCACGTGCCGTGAGTCGCGCGGGTTCTCATTGTTCGTGCCGATGAAGACCCGACCGTTGGCCACGGTGACGTTGCCGTAGCTTTGCGAGCCGAGCTTGGCTGCCCACTTGAGATTCTCCACGTTAGCACGATCAATCTCCTCGGACGCGCCCTTGAACTTGATGTCGCCCGCTTTGCCCTTGGTGAAATGGTCCGGCAGATTAGTGGCGGAGCAGTACATGTTTCGTGCCGGGGTTCCACCCCACTGCGGCCAGTCCTGCGCGTGGGTGGAAAGGGGCATCAACGCAAAGGCGGCAAGGGGCAAAGCCGCAAACGAATTGCGCGAAGCGTGGCAGATCACCCGCGAGAGGCATCGCATTATGTAACCCATGTAACTCTTGTAACTCATTTAACTGATTTAACTCCTCTAACCCCCATCCGGCGTTACCTCCACATTGTCGATATACACCGGCATATCCTGCGGCGAGAACCCGAACAGGCCCGGGGAGCCGGCCTGATGCGCCGTCTTGTGCGGCACCGAAATAGTCCACGCCGCCGGTTCCGGGTCCCCGCGTTTCCAAGCCTTGGCTTGGACCACGGCCGAACCATCCGGGTTGCGGTCCACCTTCGCTTTAAGCTGGTACCAAACGTTCGGCGACCACTTGAAATCTTCCGATGCCCGCAGCCGCTCCTGGTTGGAGTTCACCTCCAGCTTTTGCTCGTTGCCCTTCAGCACAATCAGGTAGTGCTGATTGATGATGCCGACCTCGGACATCTTGCGCTTGTTCCCATCGCTCATAACATCCGCCTGGATGGTGTAATGGTTCATCTCCGGCGTGCCGATGAAGACCGTTGCGCGCTGGAAGAACCGGTTGTCGGTGGTCTTGGCCAGCACCTTGCTCCCATCCTTTTCCCGCACATCGAACTTAAACCGCGCACCGATCCACGGCAAAGGCGGATAACCGAACACTAAGCCGTCGGCATTGGTCTCTGTGAGTGCGAATGACTCAAAACCCTCTTTGGTGGGGATGTTCGGCATCACCCGGCCGCGCAGGTAGCCTTTCAACGGGCCCAGCGAGGCTTCAAATGCGCCCGCCGAGGGGACGGTGTCAGGTGCCGCCTGCAACACGCCGTCCGCGTCGAACGCGCCCTTCATTGCCGCCTTGACCTTCGCGGACGGGGGGATGTAGCTGGCCCAGGTCACCTGCTTCGGGGAGATGGATTCCTGGACCGTGAAACCGTTGGCATCCAGCGAACGCACGCGGAAGGTTGCTTTTTCGCCCGGATGCAGCAGCACTTCCGACGGGATCACCTGAAGCTGGGTCGCCGGGCCAGGCGCGGGCCAGGGCTTCTCCTCCGGCGGCGCCGAACAGCCAGGGTTGTCGCCCTTTCTTCCCCAGCAATAGAGGTGGCGGGTGGTTTGCAGGTAAAGCTTGCCGTTATACGCCACCGGCGTGCCGAAACAGCGACCGTCCAGCGCGACGTGACACAGAATCTCGCCCTCCTTGTCACCGGGCCGGATGATGTAAAAGGCGCCCGATGTCCCCGCATCCGCCTCGCCCGTCGCTTTGGTCGCCGGGGCGTCGAGCATCGGCACATAGAGCTTCCCATCGGCGAACAGAGGGCAGGCGTTCCGTTGTTCGATGCCGAGCTTCAGCTTCCACTTGATCGCGCCGGTGTTGGCATCCACGGCGAACAGGTCGCCTTTTTCGGCGACCGCATAAATGGTGTCGCCGGCGAGGATCGGCGAGGCGGTGGAGGAGGAAATGTCGTCCGCCCAGAGTTCGAGCTGCTTGCGCTCGAGCACCACCGGTCCGGCGGCGGCGTTAGTCGGCAGCACGCTGGGCATCTTGAGCGCCACCATCTGACCCAGTTCGTAAGGTGTTCCATAGATGGCGATGATCTTGTCCGCGTGATGGACAAGCACGGTGGCGTTGATGCCGGCCCGGAATAGCGACACGCGCCACAGCGGTTCGCCCGTCCGCGCGTTCGCGCACACCACGCTCCCGTCGCCTGTGCCGGTGAAGAACACACGACGGCCCTGATACCAGCCAAGCTGCGGCTGCGAAAAGGAATTGTCCTTCGGCGGCGCCCCTGGGCTCGATGCCCAGACCAGTGCGCCGGTCTTCTTGTCGAAGGCATAAAACCGGTCCGCTCCCGGGCCCTGTGTGCCCCAGTTGGCGGTGATCCCCCGGGTGATCACCAGGTCGGCGTCGATGACCGGCGAAGCCGTGCGGCTGTTCGGAAATGTCAGCCGCCCGAATTCTTCCATCAGCGAATGCTGCCACAGCAGCGTGCCGTCCGCGGAGAACGCCGCCAGGATGCCCTGGGTGCCTTGTATATAGACGTTGCCCGTTTCAGCATCAATTGCCGGGCTGGCCGTGGCGTAGCGCAAGTAGATGGTGTCGCTCAGGTAGTCATTGTAGAGATGCTGCCACAGCTTCTGGCCGGTTTCGGCGTCAAAACAGGTCACTCCCTCCTGTAGGTCCGCCCCTTGCCCCGTGTAGCCCATCGCGTAGAGCTTGCCGTTCGCGATTACGGGCGCCGATTGCCCTGGAAAGTCAGCGCGCCAGAGTGTGTCCTGCGCCGAAACGCGGTTCGGCAAACCAGTCTCCCGCGACACCCCGCTCTGCTCCGGTCCGCGCCAATTCAGCCAGCCGCGCGGTGCTGCAGCCGTCCCGGCTTGTAATTCAAGGCCGGCCCAGACACACCAAGCCAGCCTCATAATCACAGCAGACGGGAGGCATTTCGCCCACCCTCTTTTTATTATCATCTCACGTACCATTCAACGAGACATCCCACGCAACCGGCCCAGGCCGGAGTCACGGAACGCGGGTGCAACGTCCATCAAGAAGTGTGGTATTGCAAATGGAGATTGCTAATAAACTGGCAGCCCCGAAACCCGGGGACCAGGCCTCGTGGAAGCCGGGCCCAGCGAGCCCGGGAGCGTGACGGCAGCGAGGCCCCCGCGGGAGTGTCTCGATTGCTCCGCTAGCACGAGCAGTGCACCCCGACCCTCCCTAAGGGAACCGGGGTGAGGGGGAAGCGGGCACTCGTGCGGCGCAGGATCGGCGTGTGGGTTCAGATGCCCGGCGAACGCCCGGGGCCTTATGGCGTTGAGCAGTTCACCTTTTCAAGCTTCCGGCTTTGCCGGAGGTGGCTGACTGGCCTGGCGGCAGTTAGGGGGCGATGGCCAGGCACCAGTCAACCAGTCCGCAGGGCGTCCGAAAGGTATCCGAAGGGTATCCGAAGGGTATCCGGAGGGGTTAATGGGTCGGGACGCCCCACCAGTGCGGGGTCCAACGCTGGCTCAACTACATGCTGAACTTGAAAGCGTAGGCCTGCTGGCAGGGGCGTTTGGCGGGGTCCTGCAGGGAATCAGGCAGGGAGACGATGACACCCGTTCCGTCCGCCCGCCACTGCAAGGGCTGTTCCACCCCAAGCATCCGCACGGTGGAATCGGCGCGCGGTTGTACTCGCTGGAGATGTAATTCCTGGCCGGGCCATTTGAGGCTGATGGCATAGACCACCCGGCTGTCCTTGCTGCGGGTGTAGCGCAGGTCGTTGCCCTCCTTCCAATCGGTGCCCTCGCGCGGCCGGGTGTCGTAGATCGCTTCGCCATTCACGCGCAGCCAGGCGCCGGCGTAGCCGATGGCCTCGACGGCTTTGGGGTGGAACTTCCCGTTGGCATCGGGCCCGATGCCGACCATGAAGTTCCCGCCCTTGGCCACCGCATCTACGAGGTTCGTGACGATCCAGGCCCCGCCCTTGTGGGCGCCAGCGTAGGGTTGGTAGCTCCAAATCCCCGCCAGCGGGTAGATCACCATCCAGGGCATCAGGGTGTTTTCTTTGGCGCCGGGCACGAAACCTTCCGGGGTGTAGTAATCGCCGTAATTGCCGATCCCGCGGCAGCGGAACATCACGTCCGGCTGCAGCTTGCGGATGGTCTTCACGGTCTCGCGCAGGTCCGGCCACGCCGTCTCATCGAAATACTGGTCCAGGCACATGAGGTCCAGCTTACCGTAGTTGGTCAGCAACTCGGCGAGCTGCTGCCGGTGTCTTTCCACGAAGTGCCGCCACTGTTCGGGGTGGTCGGTCCGCGAAACCCGATCGTGAAGCGGGTGGTCGGCGAAGGGCCGGAAGTCCGCGTCATACCAATCAGGATGAGAGAAGTAGAGGTCGATCTTGATGCCGTGGCGCCGGGCGGCGTCAGTCAGCTCGCGCACGATGTCGCGCTTGAACGGGCCTTCCATGATGTCGTAGGCGACGTCGCACTCCTCGATCTGCGGCCCGCCCGCGGCGAGCCAGTTGACGCGGCGCTGCACGCGGGTCTTGGTGTCGAACAGGGAGAAGCCGTCGTGGTGCTTGCTGGTGAAGGCGAACACACGCAGGCCGTTGGTCTTGAAGAAGCGCATCCACTCGTCGGCATCGAAGCCGGTGGGGTTGAACTGCTGGTAAAGCTGTTGGTAGGCCTGCCGCTTCTCGTTGGACATCTTCAGGAACGGCCAGGACGCGTCCACCCCCAGCTTCGCATAGACACCCCAGTGAATTCGCACGCCGAACTTCAGGTCCCTGAACGCTTCCCGCGCCGCTTCGGACGCTTGCGAATAGTCCGGGTGCGGCGTGGCTTCCACATAGGACTGGACCTGCCGCCAATGGCCGTCGCTCCTGGGCAGCTTCACGAAGTTGTGGAACTCCCGCTCCGGGCGGGTGTCGGCGGCGAACCGGAACCGCTGCCCGCCCAGCAACTGATCGCTGGTGATCGTGGGGCACCAGTATTTCTCGATGTGCCAGGTGACCAGATCGTTGCCGGTGAAGTGGTCCACGCCGGGCTTGCGCCGCGAGTTATACATGCTGTCGGTCAGGTCACGCACCAGGGTGACGTTCTGACCCTGGCGCACCATCCGACGGATGGAGAACGGCCGGCCCAGCACGCACATGTTCTGGTGTACGCCCATGATGATGACGTTAGTGATGCCCCGCTGGCGCATGAGGTTGTATGCCTCGGTGTTGTCGGTGATGGCGTCGCCGTCTTTGATCTCGATGGTTGCAATCTGCCGCTGCCAAGGGTGACCGGTAGCGCAGCGCGGGTTGTCGTCGCAACCGTCGTCCGAATCGTCAATGGGCAGCGGTGGCTCGCGGGCCGGGGCCAGACCGCTCCAGCCTTTGAGCGGCGCCTGCGCGGAGGCAGGAGGCGCCGCCTGGGCCAGTTTGCGCCCGGGCGTGCCCTCGTAGAACTTCAACGTCTCGCTCGGGCAATGGATGATCAGCACTCCGCGCGCGCGCAGAGCAGCGATGGTCTGGTTCATGTGGGGTGCCATTTCCGCGACGCGCGCGGTTGCCCCTTTGCACCAGTGCTGATCCCACATATCGCAGATGACGACGGCGGTGGCTCCCGGCGCCCAGTTGGTCCGGACCTCGATCACCTGCCACTGATCGCTGCCGGGCTTGGTCTCCTTGAGACTGCGGAGTTGCAGATCGAGCGGCTGAGCCAGGGCCCCGAACGCCAAGGCGAGTGGCACCAAGGCTGCCACTAACCGAGATCTGTTATACCCCGCACGGTTCGCTGACAGGGCGTAGCCGCCGACGTCAGTCGGCGCATTCTTAGCACGGCCCAGATGGCGCCGACTGACGTCGGCGGCTACTTGAGGGTGAAATATGTGGACGAGACGTGCCAAGCCGGCCCCCCACCGCCGTTTCCGACCCCCGACCCGCAGGGCGCCCCTCGCTCCTCGCGAATTAACGCGTCCGCCAGCAAGAACAAACTGAAGCATGATTCGACCTTTGCAGGAAGGAGCCAGCGGGGCAAACGGAAATTCTGCGCGTGCTTCCAGTTTCAGTTGCCCCTATGCAACCACCCGCACATACTTCCTTAGGCATGTCACTCTCACGCATTCATCAGGTCTGGATACGGTTATTCGGAGTGTTCCTCTTTGCCTGCGCCATGGGGTTGCTGGAGGCGATCTGTGTGGTTTACCTGCGCCGACTCATCGCGCCCGCGGGCACTGACCCGACCCTTCCCGCAATGCCACTGGGGAGCTTCCACATCGAGCACATACGCGAGGCCTGCACGATGGTCATGCTGCTCACGGTGGCGTGGATGACGGCCTCGAACTGGAGGTCCAGAACCGCCCATTTCTTCTTCATCTTCGGCGTCTGGGACATCCTCTATTACGTGGGGCTGAAGTGGTTCGCCCACTGGCCAGCCTCATGGTTGCAGTGGGATTGCCTGTTCTTGATTCCTAAGCCCTGGTACGGCCCGGTGCTGGCGCCGGTGCTCATTAGCGCTTATTTCATGGTTGGCTGCTGCTTAGTGCTCGCACGTGAGAACTCGGAAAGGAAGGGGCGTCTGTCGCTCCCGGCGCTCGCACTGCAACTGCCGGGGTTCCTGGTCTGGTACTGGTCCTTCGTGAAGGATTCGGATCTCATTCAGGCGCACGGGTATGACGGCATCAGCTACTCGTGGTCGTTGTTCGCCGCTGGGCTGATCATCGCCGGATTGGGGCTGTGGCTAGCGACACGGATGGGAGCGATGCCGGCGCTCCGACCGCTTCATCGATAGCCTCCACCACGGTCTCTCACCACGCCGGGAGAGGATTGCGGGAAAGGATTGGGCTTTGTCTTTACTGCCGGGGTCTGATTTAATGGCCGCAAGATGAAGATCCGACGGGCAGAACTTCGCCGCGCGACCAAAGAAACCCGCATCGCGGTGAACTTGAGAATTGACGGGGCGGGCAGCTCTTCCATCCAGACGGGCATCCCCTTCTTTGACCACATGCTGACGTTGTTTGCCAAGCACGCGGTCCTGGAATTGAAGCTTCGTTGCGAGGGGGACCTGGAGGTGGATGCGCACCATACCGTGGAGGACTGTGGTATCGCGCTGGGGCAGGCATTTGTACAGGCGCTGGGGGATAAGAAGGGTATTCGCCGCTATGGGGCTGGCTTTGACCCCCGAAACCCCTTCACGGGCGAGGCTTATGTGCCCATGGATGAATGCCTGGCCCGGTGCGTGATTGATTTCAGCGGGCGGCCGTATCTGGTCTGGCGGGGGCTGAATGCTTTTGCGCACAAGCGCGTCAGTAAAACCGAGAAAAGTCAGGACATGTCCAGCGCGTTCCGCTTCGGCCTGGCCAGGGAGTTCTTTCAGGGGTTTGCCAATGAGGCGCGCTGCAACCTGCATCTGGAACTGCTCTACGGTGACGAGCCGCATCACATTGTGGAGGCGCTGTTTAAGTCGTTCGGCAAGGCCGTGGACGCGGCCTGCCAGCACGACCCGCGGATCGCCGGGCGGCTGCCCACGACCAAAGGGAAACTCTAGCCGGAGTTGAATACTCATGGTTACTCGCCCGTCGAACCAATGACTGCTACGGATCATTCCTCGGCCGATGATCGGACCTTGGTGCGAGCGGCGCAGCGGGGTGACATGGCTGCGTTCGAGGAATTGGTCGCGCGGCACCGCGATAAGATTTACGCGCGGGCGTATAGCATGATGCGGAATGAAGAAGAAGCGGTTGATCTTTCGCAAGAGGCATGGGTGAAGGGCTGGCAGCGGTTGCGCCAATTTCAGGGCGAGGCGAGCTTCGGCACTTGGATGACGCGGGTGGTGATCAATCTGTGCCTGGACCAGTTGCGCAAACAGAAGCGCCAGCGGACCGAGTCCATCGAGGCGATGGACGAAGAGTCGGGCGGGGTCGAGCGGCAAATGCCGGTCGTTACGTCGAACCCGACCGCCGGCTTGGAGCGGGCTGAACTCCGGCAGCGGATTGATCGGGCATTGGCCCTGCTGTCGCATGAGCATCGCACGGTGCTGGTGCTGCATGAATTTGAAGAGATGGAATATAAAGAGATCGCCAGGACGATGGGCTGCTCGATTGGCACGGTGATGTCGCGGCTATTCTACGCGCGACGGAAGCTGGCAGCACTCCTGGCGGATTTGAAGAAACAGGATTAGGTGTGATGGATTTTGATGCACAATTGAAACTGCAAGCCTTTCTCGACGGCGAGTTGCCCGAGGGCGAGGCAAGCAAGGTGGCTGACTGGCTGGCCCGGGACCGCGAGGCCGCGGCCTTGCTGGAAGAGTTGCGCAACACCCGCGGCGCTATGGCGGGGTTTGAAGCGGGAATCCAGCTTCCGGAGTCGCGCGAGTTCTTCTGGTCGAAGGTCCAGCGGGAAATCCAACGGCGGGAGACTCCGGCCCCGAAATCCGCCCCGACACCGCTACTTGCCCGGTTGCGCCGGTTTCTGGTCCCCGCTTCCGCTCTCGCCGTGATCCTCGTCGCTGGAGCGGTGCTCATCCGGCCGGCTGGCCCGTTTGACCATGCCCATACCGCTGGAATCGAAACCGCACTGGCCGATGCGGGGGCGTTCACTTACCACGATTATTCAGCCGGCGCGACTTTGGTCTGGCTCTCGTATCCCGCCGATAACGAAGTTGCGGACAACGACGAGGCGGGTACAATCGAATAGCTGATGAGAGCAAAGCTGATTCGGGCAACCGGCCTTGGTTGGTTTT
Source organism: uncultured Verrucomicrobia subdivision 3 bacterium (assembly GCA_903912925.1). Taxonomy (GTDB): domain Bacteria; phylum Verrucomicrobiota; class Verrucomicrobiia; order Limisphaerales; family UBA8199; genus PALSA-1440. Next base: position 18,217 of record CAIWJG010000995.1, read on the forward strand.
CGGTAGCACTGGTGCTGCTGGCCTGCGCTGAAGTGCGTGCGCAGGCCGCTGATATGAAACTCCAGGCTTACCTGCTTTGGGGCACCGATGACACCAAATCGCCGGAAGGCAAAGCCTACAAGCCGGTCGCGCCGGAAATCCTGCACAAGCTAAAGGAGCTCCCGCTCAAATGGACCCTTTGGTTTGAGGTCAACCGCAAGGACTTCGCAGTGTCGCAAGGCGCGGTCAAAGAAGTGCCTATGAGCGAGAAGTGCCAAGTGAACGTGACGAAGATCAGCGGCACTGAGGTTGAAGTCTTACTGATCGGCAAGGGGAAAGAGGTGGTCAAGCGCAAGCAGTCGCTCCCGAAGGGAGAAATGCTTGTGCTGGGCGGCAATGCCCCCAATTCGACCGCCTGGCTGGTCGTGCTCAAGCGTATTGAATAACGCTTGCTCCGGGGCGTGATTCGGGCGTTGACACCTTCTGCGGGAACACCTATTCTAGTGGTGATAGTTAAACCTAACAGCGTACCATGTTGATACGAATCTGCCTAATCGTAGCCCTCGTCGCCGGTCTGGCGGTGGGCGCTCTGAATTTCGTCTATGTCAAGGAGAAGATCACCACCTTGCAGACTAACCTGAAGACTGAAACCGCCGAGCACCAGAAATACCTCGGGCTATATACCAAGACCGACAAGGAGCTGAAGAAGACTACTGCCGACCTGAAGCAGGCGAAGACCAACCTCGAGGCGGCGACGGCAGCGAAGGACAAGGCGGAGGCGGACATGCTCGCCCAGACCAAGCGCGCCGACAAGTTAAACGAGGATTTGACTAAGACCCGTGAGGAGCGGGATACCGCACAGGCGGATCTGGCTGCCTACAAAGGGACGGGGCGTACGCCGCAGCAGATACTCAGCATGAATCAGGACCTCAAGAACCTCCAAGACAATCTGGCTACAGCGAGTACTGAGAACAAGATTTTCATGCAAAAGATCAAGAAGCTCGAGACCGAGCTTGCTGTTTACAAAGATCCGACCTTCTTCGTGGTTCTGCCGGCGGGCTTGAAGGGCAAAGTCCTGGTGGCTGATCCGAAGTGGAATTTCGTGGTGCTGAATGTGGGCGAGGACCAGGGCATTTTGGAACGGGGCGAGCTGCTGGTTAATCGGAACGGCAAGCTGGTAGCCAAGGTCATCGTACGCAGCGTGAAGAAGGATAGCTGCATTGCCAACGTCGTGCCTGGCTGGGAACTTGGCGAGGTCATGGAAGGCGACCAGGTGATTCCAGCCCATCCGGCCTCGTGAAAGCGCTGATTGTCCATCCACGCTGGGCGCTGCTGCTGTTGCTGGCTCTGTTGGCACTCGGCTCGGGCGGGTGCGCCAGCACCGAGTCAGAGAACCAGTCAGAGCGACCTTGGAGCTCGCCGCAGAGCTGGGAAAACGGCATGCCCGGCGGCATGATGAACCAGCAACGGTAACCGACGGGCAGATCTCATTGGGCGCATTCGCGAGTTCCTGGTAAGGTGTCCCGGGCGCGCCAGACCGGCTAAAGCCGGGACACCGTACCAGGAACTCGCGAATTTGCCCGATCTCGCTGTCTCTCCGGACTTCCTCTCAGGCTTTTACCTCAACGCAGAGGGTCGGCGTGAGGATGCAGTTAAGCCGCACGTCATGGGGTTCCAGGGGGATCTCGTCCACTATCTGTTCGTCAAATGCCACTCCACAGGTGGTGCCGCGCCACACTCCCAGCAGTTGGTCGTAATATCCCTTGCCCCGGCCCAGGCGGCAACCTTGCAGGTCCAACGCCAACCCGGGAACCAGGATCAGGTCCAGCTTGTCACGAGCGACGCGCGCACAGTGGCCGCTCGGCTCGCGAATTCCAAAATGCCCTGCCCGCACGTCCGTTTCCGGGCTAAGAATCCAGCAGACCTCATAGCGGCGAGTTGCCGCCACAAAGCGGGGCAGAGCGACCTGCTTGCCCGCGGTCAGGGCGCTGGCCAGCAGCGGCCAGACATCCAGTTCCTCCGGCAAAGGCGCGAAGAACAAGACCGACCTTGCCGCTTGCCACCGGGCCTGTTTCTCCAGCAGGGCCCGCGCGCGCGCCGAGGCCGCCATGCGTTGCTCCTGCGGAATTTGGCTGAGCACGGCGCGCACTTGATCGCGCAGCGCCTGCTTGGTTTCTCGAATTCTGTTCTGCACGTCCTTGCCTAAAGAGTACCGTTGCCGTGGACTATAATTCGGACTTCGGGGTTCGGCCTTCGGCCTTTGCAAATTGCGCCCGCCATTTCTCGACCCGCTCCTTGATCTTCTTCTCCACCCCCTGATCAGTCGGTTCGTAATAGCGCCGGTCCGCCCCCAGGTAATCCTGCGCGACGAAATGTCCCGGGTGATCGTGCGCGTACTGGTAGCCCTCACCATGACCGAGGAGCTTTGCGCCCCGATAGCTGCCGTCGCGCAAGTGCTCCGGCACGGCCAGCGTCCGTCCCGATTCGACATCCTTCATGGCCGCATCGATGGCCATGACCGTGCTATTGCTCTTGGTGGCCGTGGCGATGTATATCGCGGCCTCCGCCAGGGGTATCCTCGCCTCCGGCCAGCCGATGAACTCCGCCGCCTGGAAAGCGGCGTTGGCCAGCACCAGCGCCATAGGGTCCGCCAGCCCAACATCTTCAGCGGCCTGGATCACAATCCGCCGGGCAATGAAGCGCGGGTCCTCTCCGGCGTGGATCATCTTGGCCAGCCAGTACAGGGTGGCATCCGGGTCGCTCCCGCGCATGGATTTGATGAACGCCGAAATGGTATCGTAGTGTGCGTCCTCGTCGTCGTACACGATCGCCTTCTTCTGGATGCTTTGCTCGGCGACATTCAGGTCGAGGTGAATCACGCCCGCCGGGTCGGGCGCGGTGGTGAGCGCGGCGATTTCCAAGGCGTTCAACGCCTTGCGCGCGTCACCGTCGGACAGCTTGGCCAAATGGCGTAGCGCCGTCTCGTCGGCTTGGACCTTGAGATAACCCAGCCCTCGCTCAGCGTCCGCCAGGGCCCGCTGCAAGAGCGCGTAGAGTTCCGCCTCCGCCAAGGGGCGCAACTCAAATATCTGCGAACGCGAGACCAGGGGAGAGTTGACGAAGAAGAAAGGGTTGTGAGTGGTTGCCCCGATTAGCCGCACCACGCCGCCCTCGACATCCGGCAACAACACGTCCTGCTGCGCCTTGTTGAAACGGTGGATTTCGTCAATGAAGAGGATGGTCGATTGTCCTTTGTTCTCCAGCCGATTCGCCGCCAGGGCCAGCACGCGGCGCATGTCGGCGACGTTGGATTCCACACCGCTCAGGCGCTCGAACTTGCTTCGGGTCTGCCGCGCGATGATCTGGGCCAGGGAAGTCTTGCCCGTCCCGGGAGGACCATAGAAGATAAGCGACTGAATCCGGTCCGCCTCAATGGCGCGCCGCAGCAATTGGCCCGGCCCGAGGATATGCGGCTGGCCGACAAACTCGCTTAAGTCGCGCGGTCGCATGCGCGCCGCCAGCGGCTGATGTCGCTGGCCGTGCTCCACTCCCGCCCCCCCCTGCGCGGCTTGCGGCTCAGGCGCGGTGGAAAACAATTCGTCCCGTGACATGTCACCACGATAGCAGTCAACGTTCTGCTTGCCCAAAACAAAAAAGCCCGCCACTGGGCGAGCTGTTATGACCGCAGACAAAAAAACCCCGCCATTGCCGTGTGTAACAGTTCCTTTGAACTTACTAGAAACATATGGGACCCGCCGGGTTGCTTTCGACGTCCAGTAAAGGCCTGTCGGCCACAACCTCGGTTAAAGCCCCTTGATTGCTCAACTACGGTTCAAGGACATAGCTTCTAATCACGAGCATAGGCAGGGTAAATTCTATTTCGACCTGCATTCCAAAGAGCCGGCGCGCTGGCCTTTTCACTCGTTCAGCCGCGTGCCTATCTGGATAACACTATCGTCCTCAAGGCAGGTTTTCTCAAGAGAAATAATCCTGCGGGCGAGAGATTTTTTCCTTGCATCGGCCCGGTCAGACGGATCGGACTAAGAGGGGCGCGGCCGGTGGGGCGAGGGACCGGGGGGGGGGACTAACCGGCTTCCAGCGGCTTTGCGTCGGGCGCGTGAGTCACTCCGGCGCACTAACACTTGACCGGCTCCACGCTCACTTCCCGCACCAACCGCTCCACATCGTTCAAGTGCACTTCGCCCGCCATAATAGTCAGTGCATTGGCTGCGCCACTCGCGCTGCCCCAACGGCAGGCCTCGCCGAGGTCGTCCCCGCGCAGCAGACGCCACAGCAGTCCGGCGGTAAACGCATCTCCCGACCCGATCGGATTGAGCGCCTCAATGCGCGGGGCGTGAACTCTCCAGAAGCTGCGGCCATCGAACGCCAGGGCGGGCTCCTTGCCAGCGGTGATGACCACGCGCTGCGCACCGCGCTCACACAGTTCCCGCATAGCTGACATAAGTTCTTTCTCGTCCTTCAACTCGCGCCCCACGGTGGCCGCCAGTTCCGGGCGGTTGGGCTTCACCAGCCCGGGCTTGGCCCCGAGCGACTGAACCAGCGCAGCCCCCTGGGCATCCAAGACCGAAATGGCCCCGGACTCGTGGGCCAGTTGTGTTCCACGCAGATACAGATCGGCCGGTCCGCCGGAGGGAATGGTCCCGGACATGACGACCGCTCGGCAACCTTTGACACGACGCCGGATGACCTCCATGAGCTGCTCATAGTCCGCCGCCGTAACGGGTCTTCCTTCCTCCACCAACTCAGTGTGTGTCCCGGCGGACCAGTCAAAGACGGTGATGCATTGGCGCGTGCGGGAGGCTACCGGCACGAAATCCAGCTCGATGCCCTGCGCCGCCATCAACGTTCGTATTTCTTCGCCGCGGTCGCCACCCAGGAAACCGGTAGCCACAGGATGCTCGCCCAGCGCTTTCAGCACCTTGGCCACGTTAACCGATTTGCCCGCCGCGCCGTCCACCGTGGTCACCGCACGATTCACGGCGTCGAGGGTGAGCTGCCGGAAAACCATCACGCGTTGGGTGGCTGGCGTTGTTCCAATGCAAAGGATCATAAGCGAATGAAAGCAGAAATTGGGAAAGCAGAAAGCAGAAATAAGAAAGGGGGGGGGATGGAAAGTGCGGGTTTTTGGATTTCTGCTTTCCCAATTTCTGCTTTCTTCTTCGCGTCTTCGCGTCTTCGCTGTTGGTTTAATGCGTAACCGTCAGTACCAGCGGGCACGCAACAACCAAATACCTATCAATATGATTCTCAGCGGGCCAGGACTTCCACCCACGTATGGGCTTGGGCTCCGGTCAGAGGGTCGCGGACGGTAATCCGGTGCCGGCCTTCTGCTAGCAGCGCAATTTGGTGCGCGCCTTCGCGAGCGAGTTCCAGCGAGTCGCTCTCCCATTGGACGTCTTCGGACCCCGTATTGCGCAAGACAATGCGTCCGCCTTGCTGTGGCAAATCCGGGTCGAGGTAAAGGATAGTCCCGGGCGGAGGGAAAAGGATGCGCAAGTCTTTGTGGGTGGGGGCAAGGACCGCGGTATCACCCAGCCAGTTGTCACCGCTAGCCAGCCAGTCCCGATATTCGTTACCCAGCCGAACAGCGGGTTGTGGATAAACATGCACCGCCTCGTAATCATCCGGTCCTTCGAGAGGAGGAAGGTTGGACGCGATGAACTTTTCCCGGACCGCGCCCGGTCCTGGGGCGGCAGGCGGGTGACAGAGGCGCTTGCCCGTGACCGGGTGGATCCAGCACTCGACAATGTTCGTCGGCTTCGCATACCAGGTTGTGCCGTAACGCTCGTGCAAGTGATCCAGCAAGTCATGGAGCAGCGGCGCCGCTCCGGTGACACCGGACACATGTTCCATAGGAGACCCATCGAAATTCCCAACCCAGATGCCGACAGTAAACTCGGGGGTGTAGCCGAAAGCCCAGTTATCCCGGAAGTCCGAACTGGTCCCGGTCTTGCAGGCAGCGGGGAACTTAAACCGTAGAGGGGATTCCACCCCAAACGCCAGAGCGCGCGCATCGCTATCACTCAGAATGTCGGCGATGACGTAGGCTGCGGCAAGGCTGGCCACTTGCCGAGAAGTCGAAGGCCTGGAATGGGCGCCCGATTGTTCCCACTGGCCGGCAGCATCCAGCACCATTCGGCACGGCTTGTATTCACCCAGACGAGCGAGACAGGCGTAGGCGTTGGCTAGTTCGAGCAGCCGCACTTCAGCGTTGCCGATGGTCAGGCCGAGGCCATAGTGCTCGGCCGGACGGTCGAGGGTGGTAAGCCCACACTGCCGCAACAGTTGCTGCAATGGCTCGGGGCCGCCCTGGGAGGCGAGGACTTTGACAGCCGAGATATTCAGCGAATTGGCGAGCGCAAGGCGGTAACGCATCGGTCCATAGCAATGCCGGTTATAGTTCACCGGGGCAAACAGACCCGTAGAGGTGGTGAACTCCGTCGGCACATCGGCCACAATCGTGGCCGGGGTGGCGCCATGCTCCAAGGCGAGCAAATAGGTGAAAGGTTTGAGCGCTGAACCTGGCGACCGCGGCGCCCAGGCCCCGTTGACCTGTCCGGCGCCGGGCGCAAAGTAGTTTGCGGAGCCGACCAACGCCAGCACATCACCGCTTTGGTTGTTGAGCACTACAATTGCGCCATCGGAGACGTGCTGAGCGCGCAGGCGCGACAGGTGCTGGCGCAGTGCCGTCTCCGCGAAACGGGTCAATGCCCTGTCGAGGGTCGTGCGGATTACGCCGGACCGCCCGGACGGTGGGGAATCGGACGGCTCCCCGAGAGCCAGCAGGAGATCGATGAAGTGCGGAGCTTCAAAGACCCGTCGGGCATTCGCCAGATGCGCTGGTTCCCGGATTGCGCGTTGCCACTGGTCTTCGGTTAGCCACCCTGCCTGACGCATCTGGCCAAGGATCCACCGCTGCCGTTTGACCGCCCGGCTAAAATGCGTGTGCGGGTTCAGTCGGGAAGGCGCTTGGGGCAGGGCAGCCAGCAAGGCGCACTCCGCGGGGGTCAGGTCGCTGAGCGGCTTGTTGAAGTAAAAGTCCGCAGCGGCAGCGCACCCACGGTTGAAGTTGCCGTAATCCAGCCGATTCAGGTACTCGGCGAGAATGCGTTGCTTGTCCCAGACCTGTTCCAACCGCAGGGCCTGCGCGGCTTCTAGCAACTTCGTCCGGAGGCTGCGCGGGCGTGGTTGCGCCAGCTTGATAAGCTGCTGAGCGATCGTGGACCCACCGGAGACGACATGACGGTGGTGCACCCACTGCCACGCGGCTCGAATGGTGGCCCGCCAATCCACCCCCGGATGGCGCCAGAACCGCCGGTCCTCTGCAGCCAGCGTGGCCTGCACCAGCGGCTGCGGGACTTCTGCGTACTGGACCACGCGACGGAAGGGAGCGCCGGACGGACGAACGACCCGCAAAGGCTGCCCGGCACGGTCCAGGAATTCCAATTCGGAAGCCTGATCCGCAAACAATGCGCTTGGCAAAGGCACGAGTGGAAGTGCCAGCCAGCCCGCCAGCCCAACCACACCGCCTCCGAGCACCGCCCACGCCGCACGACGCAGAGCCTTGCCCCGAACATGGTCTCGCCATGACCGTGTTCCTTCTCTGTGCTGGTGTTCTGCCACGCTTACACCTCGCTTGGGACTATAGGGCTCACTGCGCCCCCTGGCTTGATACCGATTGTGTCCCCGACAGCCCATAGCGTTCCGGATGATACATTTCCTCCACTTTGGCTGCTGGCGCCGTGACCGTGCCAGCAGCCCGTGCCCTGGCAACGTAGCGCAGCGTGTAAGTCCCCGGGGCAACCCAGTCGGCAAAATACAAACAGCGATCTTTGCGAATCTCACGGAAGCTGCTCATCCATTCCGCGTCGCTACCCGTTACAGAGCTGACGGGGCCCGCCGCTTGTGTTTTGAACTCGGGATTTACGGCTTCGAGAACAGAAGGCAGGGCATCATCAATTGCGACGTAACGGGCTGCTTCGTGAACAGATAGTTTGAGGGTGACCAGAACCCGGTCGCCGACTCTGAGACCGCGCAAGTCTTGTGGGTGGTTCTCGTCATCGAGCCGCTCATAAGAACGCTGCAAGCCGAAGCCCTGATCCTGCCTGGGTTGCTGATTTGCGGGGGGGCGAGCTTCGATCATGACGCTGGTGTAGAGGCGGTTGCTGGTACTGTTGACGAGAGTCAGGGCCGCTCCGGCCAGGTTTGTAATGGCCATTGTATGGGTGAATAGATTTGTCTGGCCGTCCAGGCGGAAAGCAACCGTTTGCTCACCCACCTTCAATCCGCCTTCCGCAGGCTGCATTTTCCCTTCCACCCGCCTAGCGTACTCCGTCAACGCGAGCAGAGCCCATGCGTCGCCTTGCGTGGTGCCCCAATGCGCCTTTTGCTGTTCCCGCATCAGGTCGCTCACTAACCCGTCAACCTCGGGGTCGTCGGGTCGATAATGAATCCATGCCAATAGACGGACCGCCTCTGCTCGTGCGGAGCAGCCGAATCGCACATCCCTGTTGCGCTGCGAAGCGGGGCCAGGATGAAGCAACTCGCCGATCATCTGGGCCGGCCCCTGGCTTTCGGCAATCGCCAGCGCCAGCAACGCCTTATCCTCGGCGCCAAGCTTCTCGCGCAGAGAATAGAGTTTCTCGTGGTAGGCTGGCTCAGCCTTGCCGGCGAGCGCCAGGGCATAGAGCCCCAGGCAACAATCGGCAAGGTCGGGGTCGGCAGCGCCGGCAGAGCGCAACTGCTGCTGCAGGTAAGTCATCAGGGAAGCAAACTCTTCTTTGGACACCTCAAAGCCCTGGCGCTGAGCCAACGCCAGTACCATGCCCCCGTATGCGCTGGCCCACAACATCGGCTCCCTGGCCCGCGGCCAGTACCCCAGCCCACCGGATGTCGTCTGCATTGAAAAGAGACGAGCTACCCCGGCACGGATCGCAAGCTCCATATCATTTGTGCCCTGGCGCAAGAACGGCAGCAGGCTGGGTGAGTCGCCCAACACAATCCAAGGGAGCATGCTCGATCCTGTCTGCTCGGCGCAGCCGTATGGGTAATGCAGAAGCTGCGAGGCCGCCTCGCGCAGGCAGTTGAGGCGGGTGTTGGAAATATTGACGGTAATCGTGCCCTGGCCCGCCAGAAGCAGGGGATTTGCCTGGGCCAGCAGGTTGGTCTGGGAATCCGTGGCGTGACCGAGGAGGACTTCGCGCAGCATCGGGACGACGTGTCCGACCTCGAGCAGGCTTTGCACTTCGTCGGTGAACTTGTCGGCGGTGGGGTCGGCGAAGCGGGCCTTCCAGATCCACTTGGTGGTCCCCGTATCGACGAGTTCGACGGGAAACTCGACCACCGCTAGACCATGGGCTGGAACAGAGACCCGTTGGGTCAGCGTTCGGCCCGGCTCGCGCGCGGTTGCCCGGCTGTCCAGTTCAAGTGAGACGTCCACATCGCCGCCTGACGCAGTTTGATTCTGGATGAGGCCGCGCGCGACCAGGTGATCGGTGATGTTCGCGAAGGCCGGCAACGCAGGCTCGATGACCAGCGGCTTACTCACTTGGAATGCGGATTGCCCGCTTCCGAAGCGGCTGTTGGCCGTATGGGCCACCGCGAGAAGCCGATAGCGCGTCAGGCTGTCGGGTGCCGCAAAGCGGCCGGTGACACGTCCTTGAGCGTCGGTGGTCAAAGTGGCGTTCCAGTAAGCGCAGGCGAGAAAGTTATTGCGCACGCGATCTATTCCACCCCCGCCGCCAAGATAGCCCTTGTTTTCAAAGCGTAACTCGGCCGGGTTTTCCGCTAACAGAATGGGCAGCGACACGCTTGTCACTACAGTTCGCGGGATTGGCGCATAGAAGAAACCGTGAGGGTCAGGCAGCTCGTAGGCGGTCAGGTGCAGGATTCCGTCATCCACTGCGTACAACACCACCTCGGCTCCGGATACGGGCTGGCCGGCTGCGTCAGCGACCTGGACGACCACCTGGACTGGCTGACCCGGGAGATAATTTGTCATCCCGGGCGCAACCGTAACCGCCAGCCGGGTCTGCGGATCGGCAACGGCCAGTTCGCAGGAACCGAGACGGTAGTCCGGTTCCTTGATCTTGCGCGGGCATTCATCAGCCCCGCGCACGAGGGTGACAGAGACAAATACGTTCGGCACGTCCCCCGGGTTCAAGGGCACGCGAATGGAAGGAGCATTCCCGTCCAGGCGGATCGTGAACGAGCGCAGCACCTTTTCGCGTTCCACGCTTACGAAGGCCGTGCCGCTGAAGGGAGCCTCGACGAGAATTTGAGCCGCATCTCCCGGCGCATACGTCTTCCGATCAGGCTTAAGCATGAGTTGCACGTCGCTGTGGTAATTCCATCCAAGGGACGCCGGGGCCGACACATCAAATTCCAACGAGCTGATTACCGGGCGCCCGCCGGCGTCCTGGGCTTTGACTTCGACGCGGTAATGACCGGCTGGCAGGGTCGGCAACCCCGGAATCCGGTTGCCGACGACCTCGCTGGCGGGCACGGGGGGCATTTGGATCGGCTGCACCACGAACTCCGCTTGCAGCACATTCGTGACGACGGACTCGCTGCGGTAGCGAACTGTCCGGCCGGCACCCTGAATACGGACCGGGTGCCAATCAATGCGTTGCAGCGTCAGGTGGGCTGCCACAGTGGCCGGCCAGGGCTGACCGTCGGCCCGCACCGCTGCGATTTCCAGTGGCAGCGACTGTCCCGCCGGCAACACCTCCCCTCCCGACCGCAAGCCCAGATAGAAGTCCGAACTATGCCGCACAAACTCAATCCGCTGTGACAAGGTCTGCTGGTTAAGGTCTGTCACCTCGACCAGCAGCGACCCGAGCCGCGGTTTCGGAGTGGCGTTGTTGATTGGCAGCTCCGGAGCAATGACCAAATTGCTAGAACTGCCGAGCACCCCCTGACCATTGAGGGCAGTCGAGAGCCCGCCACGACCATAGCGGAGCTCAGAGTCGGCAGACGTAAACCTGAAGCCGTCGAATCCCTCCGGCTTGAATTCCGTATCTTCGGCTTCGAGCCACCATTTAACCTGCGCGCGGGAAAGTGCCTTGCCGAACAAGTACCGTGCGGACACCGGGACCGCAATGTTCTCATCTGGACCAAAGGCAGGCTTGGATTGAAGCATGACCTCGAAGGCATTGGGCTGGAAGTCCTCGACTAGAAACTCGTAGCTATAATCATTTGTGCCCAGATGGAGCCGGGCCGAGTAGGAACCGCGCACGCCGAGTGGCAGTTGGATTGAAACTGAACAGGCACCCGCGGAACTGAACACCGCGTTGGTTTGAAAGAGCTGGCGATCGCGCGCGTCAACACAATGCAGCGTGCCGGTCAGGCCGGCGGGAACACTCAAGCCCAGATCCCCCCAATCGCGCACCAAAGCTTCCAAGTGTAACTGCTCACCTGGACGGTACACGTTCCGATCGCTAAACAGCATCACGCGCCGCGCAGCCTGTGCCTCCGTTGTCCCTCCGAAGGAGCCCTCGAGGCTATCAAGCAATTCCTGGCCGGCCAACAGTTTGGCCGCGTGGAAGTCGTCGCCGAGCTGAACCGCGATCCACGCGGCGTTCGTACGGGCTGCCAAGTGAGCGAGGCCGCTGGCATCGGTGATCGCTTCCTGCAAGGGTTCGTTCTCGTCGGTGAACAGCCTGGCGGCAGCGCCTGGAACGGCTTGGCCGCTGCTATGCGAGAAAACGAACACCTCCAACCCGGTTCGGCCCTGCTTCCATACGAGGCCCAAGTCAGTCAGTTGGATGATTGCCTGTGTGCCGAGCGCCGGCGCAGGATCCGATTTGTCAGCCACTCGCTCCGCATCCAGGAACACCACTCCCGTCTTCCGCCCCGACAGCAGCCGGTCCCAGTCCAGGTCGAGCTTCTTCGCCACGTCGGGCTCGGCGCCCAAGGCGAATTGCTCCTCAAAGACGGTCCGGCCGGGAACCAGGTTGTAGTCTAAAGCACGGAAGGGTTCCTCCCACCAGCTATTGCCGTCGCCTCTTTCGTTGTGGGAGGCACGATAGCTGGCGTATCCCCGCAAGGCGTGGATGGCGGTGTGCGGGTCCAGCAACTTGGCGCGGAGCCGCGCCTGGGGGACGTTTACGGCCAGCAGGGGGAAGGTTCGCCTCCCGCCCGCCAGTTGATCGCCGGCGAGGGCCGGGAAATAGAGCCGGGGCGCGACCCGCGGCATCACCAGCGTGAAGGTATTCGAGGCGGCCAGTCGGAATCCTTCCGACGACTTGAAGTCTGGACGCAGTTGGAGCGTGTATGCCGTTTCTCCCCGGAAGGCCCCGCGCAGCACCAGACTGCGCCACTCGGCCTGCACCGTAAGGTTCGACGGACTGGGAGTGATTGCCAGCCAGTCGGCAGGATGGTTCGTGATCGTCTCCGGGACCGGCTTGGAGAAGGTGAGCCGGACTGACGGGCTGGACAGGATGAGGTTGCGGGCGCTGAGGTCGGTTACCACGAAAGGAGTAATGTCTCCGATAGGAACCTCGGATGATTCGCGCAAGCGCGAAGAGTGATTCGCGCTGGGGAGACCGGCGCCGACCTCCAGTTTCCAGCCTTTGCCCAGCGGCAAGGCCGAGCGGGGCGTCGCGATCAGCAGATTGGCGACTGGATTGGTTGGGGTCCTGCTGGCGGCGCTCTCGACTGCTGCGGGACCGGAATTGGTGGCCCGCTCGAACTGTTCTGCCCAGGTGCGTAAGGAGCCTGGAGCTCCCAACTCGTAGCCGACCTCTTCCCGTGTGCCTTGCCGGACATCGGCGGCGATGCGATGCGGACCTCCGTCGCTGAAGCACAGGAAGCGCTGCGCCTCCTCCGCCCGGACTTCGGCATTGAACACGAGCTTAATCTCCGGCTCCGACGACACATTACTGTTGGCCTGCCGCGGCCAGATGGCAGTCAGGCCGAAGGACGGGGTGGTCACGGTCCGGCGGAGTGCCCCCCTGGCTGGTTGGCCGTCGGCGCACCGCAGTCCCGAGCGCAGGCTTAATACATACTTCCGATCCAACGCCAGCGGCTCCGAGGGCACGAATACTCCGCTGTGCGCGCTTAGCCACGTGAAAACTCCCGCCACCGGCGGGGTCATGACCAACGGGCAGTTGGTGGCAGGAATCCCAACGGCACTCTCCGTGACCATGGCTGGTTCGAATCTCAGCTCGAACCTCATGGCTGGCGTCGGGGCCTGCGAGCTCATCACCAACTCGACGCCCTCAGACCGATCCGGCGCCTGCCGGCATCCGGCGAGCATGACGCCGAGAATTGCCAGCGCGGCAATGTGGGTAAATTCGTTTACGCGGCGGTGGCGTGGTATGGAGGGCTGGGCTAAGGATTCCGGGGCAGGGTGAACTGGAGTGATTGGATAGCTTGCTGTGTGCATGGCGATGATTGTTTCATTGTGTTTATTCGTTCTATTGGGCCATGGCGCAGCCGGAAATCTGTACAGCGTAAACCAAAGGATACACCAAGGCTCTATCTTCCTTGCACCTTGCTCTGTTGAGGAAGCCAGGACGGGATGCAGGTTGTTGCCGCCCGAATACTCTTCGGCCAGCAACCCGAGTTTACGCCAAACCCAGTCTCGTGTCCAAGGTTTTCTGCCGGTCGGGGAGAGGAAGCGCAGAGGGCGCAAGACTGGATTCTTCTCGGGGTGATTTTACCCTGCAAATCCGGGCCTTCCGTATATCGCTTCATACCTACAACGCAGCCTGCCTCTCATTAACACCCCACTTGAGTGGGGTGTGGGCGGTGGTCTCGGCGTCGGAACCGCTTCAGCGGTTTACCCACCGCCGTAATCCGAGATCCAAACACGCAACCGGTAAGCCCCAGAGTGAAACGTGAAACGTGAAGGGAATCCGAAATCGTAGCCCAGTGAAGTAAAGGAATGACTTCACGGGGCTAGCCGGCAACCCGCATCACGTTTCACATTTATTTCCCCGGCAATTTCGCTTGCAGGAGTACCCGCGAAAAAGGTAGAGTGCCGTAGTAGTCGCCTTAACCTATGTGCGCCGCAATGAATACTGCCTCTGTTAGAAGTGCTCCCCGATGCCGGCCGGCATCTCGCTCCGGTGTCGGCTTTACCTTGATCGAATTGCTGGTTGTCATCGCCATCATCGCCATCCTGGCGGCCTTGCTGCTGCCGGCCTTGGCGGCGGCCAAGGACAAGGCCCAGCGGACAACCTGTATCAGCAACCAAAAGCAGATGGCTCTGGCCATGATCATGTATGCCCAGGACAACTCGGATTTCCTGGCGTTCCCGAACTGGGACGGCGGCGGAATTCTTGGGCCAGGTTGGCTCTATGGCATGGGCCCGACACTGCCGGACCCGACGGTGGCGCCGTGGACGAATGCTCCGATCACGGCCTGGCAACAGGGGCTCTGGTTCACGTACATGCCCAATCCCCAGGCCTATCTCTGCCCGGTGGATACCAAGAGCCCGACTTATCGAAAACCGGCCTCTCAGGCTGGACGGCAGAACAAACTGTCGAGTTATGTCATGGATGGGGCGGTGTGCGGCTTTCAGAACATTTGCCGAGGTTGCAAGACCACCAGCGTCTGGAGTCCCATGTGCTATGTATTTTGGGAGCCCGATGAGAACGCGATGGGCGCGGGCAACCCGGGGGCTTTTGAGTTCAACGACGCATCCAATTACCCCGACGATAAGGAGGGCATCGGGCGGCTTCACAGCAAGAAGGGCGGCTCAATCACCGCGCTCGCCGGGCACGTCCAATTCATTAGCCGCGAACAGTTTCGCGCTGATTCCACCACCCCCGTCGGCAAAGGACCCGGCCCTGGCGGCAAGACTTTACTCTTCTGGAGCTCCTTCAGCACGGACGGTCGTTGAGCCGGCTCCGACGGGTCGCCCGATGCGAATCATTCTCACAATCTGGCTGGCCGTGATGGCTGTCCTGGTGCTTGGTGGTTGCAAGAAGAGCAGCCCGGTCGGTCCGGTTGCCGCTGACTTCAAGGCCTTCGATAACGCAACACCAGAGGTTAAGCAAGTTTGGCAAGCCGCCTTGGAGGCCGATCACACCAACGATTACGCCAAGGGTCTTACCCTTTATTACTCCCTGCCGGGCGGGGACATCACCCCAGAGCAGCGTGAAGCTGTCGGGAGGCTTTCGACGGGCTTGAATCAGCGCTTGTTGGACGCCGTCCAAAAGGGGGATGCCGCGGCGCAAGCAGCTCTGCAGGAACTGCGCCAGGGCGCCCGCAACCGTGGGCGGTAGGCCCGGATATTTCACACCCCCGAACGCCGCGTGAGGGCACGCGGCCTACAGGAGCGG
>CAIWJG010000996.1 GCA_903912925.1 uncultured Verrucomicrobia subdivision 3 bacterium
CTCTCTCAGCTCCCAAACGGCACAACCCCGACCCACCACGGACTACACTTTAGAATCTTTACCCGCCTCCTCGCCCCCTCCACCAAGCAAATCCCAACCGCACCAGCTATCGAGCACTGCCAAAATGAGAACTGCTGATTACTGGGGATGTGTCCACGGGACCCAAACATCCAACAGCCAACAGCCAACAGCCAACAGCCAACAGCCAACAGCCAACAGCCAAGGACCCGTGTCTGTGCCAGTATTGGATGTTGGATGTTGGATGTTTCCGAGGTTCATGGGCAGGTTTGTTACATGCCACCCCCGCCCACATCCAGGCGCCACGCATTCGTCGCTTCCAGGCCCGGCTGGAAGCGCGGGGATGCCCTTCCTGACCAGCCTGACACGTTGCCTGCACTTCGGCCCAATCCTCCCCCGTTTGCGATGGAACAGGTGAAGGCCGCTTCCACTGGCCTGCCGGGCTACATCAAGGACATGCGCCGGCCCGACCTCGGCCCACCGGCCCAAACGACATCGCCAAGCTGTGCGAGCGGCTGGGGCGGCGGGGCCGCGGCTTCTGCGTCAGTGGGCGGGCTGTGTCCATCGGTAGTCCGCAAAGGCGGCGTCAAGGCTGCTGCCGGAGAGGCGGGATTGTTTGTCGTTGTGGGTGAGGTCCTTCAAGAATTCCTGTAGTTCCCAGCGCGTTTGCTCGGTCCATGCGAACTTGCCGCCAAGGCGCTGCTTCGCCTGGCGGATGCGCTCAGCTAGCGGGCCGGGGCGGGCGGCCTGGACCTCTACCAGTTGGGCAAGGTCGGCAGCGCTGGGGTCAAGGCAACGGAGAAGGCGGGCGACTTCACGACTGAGCCGCAAGGCGACGGCTTCGCGCTGGGCCGCCAGGTTGGCCTGCTCGACCTTGCAGGCGCGGGTTTCAATGGCGCGCACCTGCTTTTCCGCCTCCTTCTGGGCGTGCTGCGCTGCTGCGGTGATTTTCTCTGGCGCGGGGAGCTTGCCATCCCAGACGTCAACGAGGGCGCGCAGGCCGGCAAACGAGGCCAGTGGCTCGATGCCGTCCTCCGCCACCCAAAAGGCGCACGACCGGCGGAAGGCACCGGCGCGGTAGCAGCCAATGACCAGGGGGAGAGTCTCACCGGGGCGCGTCAACTGGTCAGCGAGCTGGGCGACTTCCGGGCTCAGGGCAGTCAAGGGCCGAGCCGCTGTATCGGCGTCGAGGGCTTGGTCGGACATCGCGAACCGGGGAGGTTTGGCTCCGAGCCCTTTGATAGAAAGCACAGCCTTGCCGGCGTTGTGGTTGACCTGCAAGCCAAACTCCGGGCGAAGCATTTCGAGCGCGGCGAGTATGTCCGCCCGGCTGACGGGCGGGTTGGCTGGTTTCAGGATAACCGCGTCGGAGTCGAGATAAGCTTCGGCGCTCAGGTAGTTGGTTTCGACCTCAGCGGCGATACGCTCCAGGTCGTCAATGGAGAATTCCTTGGGCCGGTTGAGCATCGTCTGGGCGCGAGCCAGCACGGGTTGCATGGTGCCAACGAAGTGCTCGAACAAGCCGCAGCGGCGTCGGAGGGCGCCATAGACCTTCTCGTCAATGCTGTTCTTGAGGAGGAAATTGTAGATTTTGATTTGCTTCTCCCGCTGGCCGATGCGGTCAATGCGGCCAATGCGCTGCTCGACCTTGCTCGGGTTCCAGGGGAGGTCGTAATTGATCAGAGCACTGGCTGTTTGCAGGTTCAAACCTTCGCTGGCGGCGTCGGTGCAGATCAGGTAGCGGACGGTTCCCTGCTTGAGCGCGTCGGTGATGTCTTTTTTGCTGACGGACACCCACTGGTTGTCTCTGAAGAACGCGCCGCCGCTACCGCAGTAGCTGGCGACCTGGCCACCGTAGTGGTTGGCCAGGTTGTCGCGGAGATACTCCATCGTATCGGTGTACTCCGTGAAAACGAGTATTGGCCGGCCCTCGGCAGAGAGAACACGGATACGGTCAAAAAAGCGGTCGCGTTTGGTGTCCGTTGCGCCCAAGGCGCGGAGATGGGCGAGCAAGCCGCTGACATCCGCAGCTTCCTGCCGCGCCTCATTTGGGCTGGTGGGCAGGCCCGCCGGTATGGAACGTGGGTCCATATCGGCCGGCATGTCGGCATCGGACAATCCGGCGGGCGCGTCTTGCGGCTCGATGTAGCCGGAACTCGCCTTCTGACTCATCACACGCTTCAAGCCGTCAAGCCGCCTTGTCAGGCTGCACTCCAGCGCGTGCGGCGAACTTGCAGCGCGGCGGCGGTAAATCGTCATTACAAAGCCCTTCCCCGGCTTCTCTCCTTCCAACTCCTCGAAGCGCCTTTCGATGTAGCTGGCGACCTCGTCATAGAGCCGGCGCTCTGGGCCGTTCGGTGGCAGAAAGTCATAAGGCAAATCCACGACCACGCGCATCGGCGGTTCTTTGGTCAGCAGGCCGAGCTTGTAGTAGTCGCGCAATGTCTTGCGCGTGTTGCGGTGCATCCGGCGTGCGAGTGGCGAGCCTTGGCGCAGCCAGCGGATGACCTCCTCCTTTTTGCCGGGCGGCACAAAGCGGAGGCGGCGCTCGCCGTCCTGCGGTGTCGCAATCCTGGCGAAGCCTTGTGGCGGGTCGGGGAAGTTGGGGTCCGAGGCCACGAGGAACGCCGCACGGTGGGCGTCCTCCGGGCAGGGCGTGCCATTCTTGAGTTGGTGAATGAGGCCGTAGAAGGAGCGGACGCCTTCAAAGTCCGCCAGCCACGCGCCCCCTTCACCTAGCACGGCGAGCAAGTCCCACGGCTCCCAGGGGGATGTTTGCATGGGCGTGGCGCTGAGCAGCAGGATGCCGCGCGCTTTGCGGCGGAGTTGCAGTTGCCGAAGCAGGTTCAACAGGAGCGTGGCGGAGTTGAACTCGCCTTCCTCCTGCTTGCCCCGGCGCGCGGCGTGCGCCTCGTCCATGAGAACCAGATCCCAGGACTTGGCGGCAAGAATGGCGCTCATGTTGGCCTCGGTGCGCGCCGTTTCGCGGCTCATAATCAGCAGCTCCTGATCGAGCGCCTCGGCCAAGCCGGCGAGACGCTCGCTGCGGCCGTCGGGCCAAACCAGCGTGTCAATGCCTTGCAGGCGCGGCACGACGAGGCCGCCCTTCTCGCGCAATTCCTCCTGCCATTGGCCCGTCAATCCGGCGGGCAGCAGAAGAAGAGCGCGGCTCACGCCGCGCCCCGCGAGCAGGCGGCGCAAGATCATAATGGCCTCGATGGTCTTGCCCATGCCGACTTCGTCGCAAAGCATCCGGCCATCCGGCCAGGCGGAAGCGGCTTCTTCAATGACCACGCGCTGGTGGGGCCAAAGGTCAATGGGCGCGGTGGCTTCGCACGCGGACGCGCCGTTTTCGAGGTAAGGCGCTTCGGCGATGAACCTCCAGGCCATTGCGGCCTTGCGGCGGGCCAGGGCGTCGGTCGGTTCGGCGAGAGGCGGCTCGGGCGGGGCGAACTTAATGAGCTTTTGGCGGAGCGCCTCTGGTAGTGTGACCGTGTGGACGTGCGGATGACTGTCCTGCCAAAGGTCGTCGAACTCCTGCTGGTATTCCTCGAAACGATCCTTGTCCTGCCAGGAAGGCGACACTTCAAGGCGTTCGTAGTTGGCGCGCAAGCCTTGGGCGGACTCGTTGCCGCTGCCGTTGAAAATGACGGCGTCGCCGGCAGCGTCATACACCAAACCAAACTTGCCGTGGACGATACCTGCGCCTTGGCGCATGACGCCGACGCGCACGGCCAGCAGGCCGGTCTTGGCCAGCCAGCCCAGCATGGCGAGGCGCTGCTTTTCCAGCAAGTCGCGAGGTGTCTTGAAACGCTTGGTGAGCATTTCCTCCAGCTTCGACGTGTCGCCGGTTTCGATGAGCGCCCGGACATCGTCTTCCAGCATCTCCTCGTTCACGACCAGGCGAACGGCGGGGCGCGGCGCTTGGACACCGAGTTGAATGATGCGGGAAATCAGACCGGCAAAGCCGCGCGCGGCAGCGGCCAGCACGCTGCTGGAAAAGTAGGCGCAGCAGCGGTCATAGCGGACGGCTTCGGACAGAGCGGGCACGTAGAGCTTGTCGAGCAACTCACTGTCTGGGCCACGAAGGAAGCGCGGCCAGGGGTGATCGCGCAGCGAACCGCTGGAGGCGGTCGGTGCGGCGGTGGCAGCAGGCTTCTTTGCGGGCGGCATGGTCATTCCTCGGCCTCTTCTTCGCTATCCTCGGCGCTTTCCTTGATCCCGCTGGCCGCGAACAGCGGCATGTCAGGCTCGACATAATCTTCCACCCATTCCGGGGGCGTGATGCCAAAGAGAGGGTCAATCATCGAGTGCCAGGCACGGAACTCGGGGTACTCGGCCGCGGCACTGGTCTTGCCTTTCTCGTGCCAGAGCGCGGGTGGCGCGGCTTTGAGCAAAGCCTCCATCAGGCGCGCGGCGGGGGAGCCGCCTTTCCAGCCTTGCTGCGCCGCCAACTGGCGGGCGGACCCTAAACCGGGGTTGCCGCCGCCGGCCTCCAGGTGGCGGAGCGCCAGCGCGTGGCAGGCGTCGAGGGCGGTGCGGAAGCGCGGGTCGTTCGGATGGACCTTTAGCACGTCGCCTTTCTTGACACGCTTCTTCTTGCCGGTGGGCATGGTGCCAAAGAGCGTTTCCTCAATCTCCTCCTGCTCCAGTTTTTTCGGGCGCTTACGGTCTTTGGCGGAGAGGAGTTTGATTTTGTCGCCGGTCTTGGACACCAGTCCGGCCGCAGTCAGCAAGTCCACATCCATGCCGACGGCATGGCCCAGCAGCTTCGCTTCGTTGAAGCGGAACTCAGCCGCTTGCAGAACGTCCCAGCAAAGCAGGTAGAAGCGGCCCTCGGCTTCCACATCCTGCAAGCCGCGCTCGGACAACTGCTGGATGCGGAAGGCGGTGACGGCTTCGCTCGCCTCGCCCAGCGCACGGCCAACGCCGACCGGGTCGCCCGTATCGGTGCGGACTTCGGAGTAACGGCTATAGACCTCCATCGCTGGACCGAACGAGCCGACAAGCTGGTCCACCGGGTTCAAGCCTTCCTTCTGCAACCGCTCGGCAGCCTTCTGCGCGGCTCGGCGGATTTCACGCCGCATCTCGGCGTCGAAGTAGCCGACTTCAGCGTCGTCGTCCCGCTTTCGGGCGACGAGGATAACTGTGCTTTGCGCGGCGTTCTTCTTGGCCTGATGGAGCGAGTGCCATCCTTCTGTCTTCACTGGCCAGGTGGCGGTGATGGTGAAGCCGGCCTGCACCAAGGATGTGAACAAGGCTTCCCACGCCTCCTGCTTCTTGTGCGTGAACATGACGGTGAGAACGCCGTCGTCGCGGACAATGCGTCGGCACTCCTTGAACGTGTCGCGCATGAGGCGCTGGTAAAACTCGTTGGCCTTTCGCTTGGCTTCGCCGGCTTTCTCGCCGTCCTGGCGATGGCGGCTGACGTTGACAACCGCTTCCTCGTTATGGTCGCAAAGGTAACTGGAAAACCATTCCGGGCGACGGTGGCCCTGCGTGCGTTTGAGCCAGACGTAGAAGAAGTCCGCAAGTTCGGCGTACTGCACATTGTCCGCGTAGGGCGGGTCAACGATAACAGCGGTGATGCTCTTGTCGGCGATGGAGGGCAGGCTGGAGGCTGAACCGGCGGTAAGCTGAACCGGTTTGCTTCCATTTGGTCCAGCGAGTTTCGCGATTTGCTCATAAGCTTCTAACACGTTATCAATCGCCCAAGCCAAACCTGAACCCGCATGGCAGGGTGCCATTTCGCAGTACGTGGACTTGAATGCGAAGTCGTGTCTGTCGAACACGCTTCGTGCCGTGCCGGCTGGTGCGTTCCATGACGAGAGTACAGAATTCCAGTTCGCGAACTTGTCGATGACGATCGCCAGCAAATGCACCACCGCTTCGCCAATTTCCTTCTCAGCGTGCAGAATTTCGGGCCGTAATCTCTGCAGTTCCTCTACAAGGACTCCAAAGCCGAGAAGCTGTCGGGGCGAAAATAGGTCTGCCCATCGACGGATGCCTTTGACAAGCGGCTCACCTGTTTTGTCACCGGTAGGAATTTCCTCCGTTGGTAACACTCCTGCCTGCTCCCAATGGCTGCGGCGTTTCTTCAGCTCCCTTGCCGCCGCGGCAATAGCTTCGCAATCCTCTTCTGAGGGTGGGTGAAACTCTAAGCCGTGCGGACCCTTTACTGCAATTGCATAGAGAGCACTGCGCATTTCGCCGGCCTGAGCTTTGGCGTTGATATAGTCGTCGCTGATTTGCAGGCCTGTGAAAAGGCTGATGCCTTTTCCGCCACTGCAGGTGGGCGTGGGAGGCTCGGCCTTTTTGCTGACGCGGGTGCCGTCCACAATACGGACGGTCCATTTGCCAGCGTTCTCGTCCACCACCGGCTCGGCCCAGACTCGAATGGTAGAGCCTTTTGGCTTGAGTAGATGCCAGTCGGGCACGAGCGGTGTGTCGAAGCCTGTGTCCGAGCAAGGGACAGTGCGGGCGAGAATGTAGCAATGGGGGGGCAGAACACCGGTTTTCGGAAAAAACCTCTCGACACGGGCATTGAAGCGACGGCGTAGTTCGTCCCCCCAGTGGCGCGCACGCTCGGCGAGCTTGACGCCGAAACGGAAGGGATAATCCACGGTGGCCTCAAGCACGGAACAGGCAACCGGATTGTATTCATTGGCCAAAGTGTGGAAGCCGAGTCGCGCGGATTCGAGCGGGATGGAGCCGCCGCCTGCCATTGGGTCAATGACGGCAATGTGGTTGCCGAAAAGCTTCTGCGCGGCGGCATGTGCCTTTTTCAGGTCGTCTTCGCGCAGGGCCGTTCTGAATGCGCGGCCACCATGAGGATTTTGAATTCGAGCGCCGCCGCGGTCGCGCGCGTGGTCCACGATGCGCTGGGCCGTCAGAATCTCTTTCCGGGTAGAGCCGGTGGTTGCCCACCGGCTCCCCCACAGTCCCGTACTAGCCCAATTAAGGCATACGGTTCTTCCGCTCACGGTTTGGCGTTGTAGATGGAGTGTACGACTCGGGCGTAGGGAAACACGAAGGTTTCC
>CAIWJG010000997.1 GCA_903912925.1 uncultured Verrucomicrobia subdivision 3 bacterium
CACACCGGACTCGATGCAGTAAAGAAAACGGTTGGAGCGAAGGAAAAGCTGCTTGCCTGTGATCGCGGGCGTCCCGTTGAAATCGGTGTCGTCATCCGCGAGTCGGTTTTGGGCAAGGAGAGTGAACGTCGGAGCGGCTTGCACGACAAAGGTGCCGTTGCGCCGGCTGGTTGCGTAAAGATGACCGCCCGCCAAAACGACCGAGGCGTAAAAGGGTTTGCCCCCGGTCACACCGGGCAGCCGCTCCTTGTAAACGAGCTTGCCGGTCCGCGCTTCCAGGCAGATGGCGGAACCCTGGTCGCTGATGATGTAAAGATGCCCCTGGCAGACCACTGGGGATGGGACGTAAGAGGCGCTCTGGCTGGACCACAGCACATTGGTTTGCGTGACGTCGCCTTTCCCGCCCGCGCGCACGGCGATGGTGCCCTGCCGCGGGTAGCCGCCGGTGGCATAGACAACGCCGTCCGCGGCGACCAGGCTGGGCGAGACATTGCCGGTGATGCCGGTCTGAGCAAACCAGCGCAGCTTGCCGGTGTCAGGATTCAAGCCCCACATCTCACCCGGCACAGCCAGGGCAAGGTCACTGCGCCCGCCTGCGCACTCCACGAGCACCGGCGTTACGAAACTCAGTTCCAGCGAGTTCACTTCTGTTTTCCAGACCTCCTTGCCCGTGAGCTTATCGAGCGCCAAGACAGAGCGGCCTTCCTCCGCGGCGTTGACGATCACTGTTTTCTGGCAGAGGATCGGGCTCGCGGCAGAGCCCCAGCGGCGATTGCTGGATTGCTTGCCGACATTGATCTTCCATAGCTGCCGGCCCTCGAAATCAAAGGCGAGCACACCCGTTTTGCCGAAGAAGGCATACACACGTTCCCCATCCGTAACGGGGGTGTTACTGGCGTAACCGTGTTCCCGCAGATTGCCGCTGTATTCGTCCTCGGGCAGTTCGGCGGGGACGGATTTATCCCAAAGGACCTTTCCGGAGTTGCGCTGCAGGCAAATCAGGTGGCGCTGCAACTTCTCCGGGTCGGCCCCGCTGCTGCCGTCGCCATAGCCGGAATAGCAGGTGATGAAGACGCGTTCGCCCGCAATAATGGGGCTGGACGAGCCGGGGCCGGGCAGCGCGACCTTCCATTTCATGTTCTGGGTGCCGCTCCAGGTGGTAGCGGGGTGGGCGTCTGCGGCAGCGATGCCGGAACCACTTGGACCACGGAACTGCGGCCATTCAGGTTGTCCGGCATGAAGGCTGCCCAGGGACAGCCCGATTGTCAGCAGGATGCTGAGGGTCTTTATCAAGGTCTTCATACTCAGTTCTCTTTAGCTTTGATTTCTCAGGGAATCTGCACACCAATGCGATAGAACCGTTCGGCAGCAGAGGGTGAAGGATCGGTCAGCCAATCCACCCCGCCACTGCCGGGGAGGGCTGTTTGCGAGGGGATATTCGTCCACCCTCCGGCACCGAGGCTAGTCTGATAATACAGGGTGTACTTACGGCTCGCGGAAGACGGATAGGAAACGGCGAAGCTTGTCGCATTGGAGATGCTTTGAATGCAGAAGAAGGACAACGCATTCGTCGGGTTCGTGTCCGCGACGTATTCGCTGTAGTTAGTCACCTTGTCGCCGTCCGCGTCGCAGGCGGCGCAGGAGGAAGCGTTGGTCGTGGTGCCGCTGCCGCCGAAGTACTGCGCGCGCCACCAATCGGGGATGCCGTCGCCCACGCTGTCGCCGGTCGCAAAGGCAGTGCGTACAAGGCGAACGTAGTTGTATATGCGAATGGCATCGCCCTGAGGGCCGTGCCCTTGGGGATAATCAGCCGGATTGCCAACCTTGGGATCACTGCGCTGTGCACCGGCTCCGTGGACATCCAGCCATCCCGCTACGCTTGGATCCCCCCCAGTCATGTAGCCCATGGCC